>REEU01000146.1 GCA_007694905.1 Gammaproteobacteria bacterium
GCTGTAGCGGGATGTCTCACTGAGATTGTCCCGCGGGGTGGTGCCGCCGATACCGATGGGGCCGAGGAGTGAGGCCACCTGGGCCGTCCGCGATGCGGCGGCATCGACGAAGACAGCGTCGGGGATCACCTCTACACTGCCGCGACCGGCCAGGTTGTGGGTGGTGCGGTCCTCGCTGGACTCGTCCAGATGAAACCGGCTGTTCAGGCTGTAGTTGAGGCTCGCCTGCGCGCGCCGGCCCTCCCGGCGCAAGGTAAAGCCCGGGGCAACGGTCCCGATGAGGTCCGAATCTTCCTGTCCGCGTGGCGCCAACCGGACGTTGTCCGTGGCCTCCAGTGAAACACTGACCCTGGGCGTGAAGTCCCAGAGGTCCGTCTGCGCCAGGGCCGGGTGGGCCGCCGCTGCGAGGGTGACCGCCAGGAGTAGCCGCAGGCCCTGGGAACGCCCCGGGGCCTGCGGCTGGGAGCGCCCGGAGACCTTATGCCTCATGGGCCTTTGCCCCCTCGTCCTTGGCTGAGCCCGGCCCCTGTGAGTAGTAGTAACCGCCCCCGTAACTCTGCCCAGGTACCGAGGTGGATTTGTTCAGCAGGGTGAGCACGACGTCGCAACCCTCGAGTTGCTCCATGGCCCTTTCCACCGAACTGGCAGGGGTGTTGTCGGCCTCGACGACCATGATGACCTGGCCCATCTGGGTGGCAAGCACGCCGGATTCACTGGTGACCAGCAACGGCGGTGAGTCGAACAGGATGATGCGGTCCTGATACCGGTTGTGCAGGTCTTCGAGCAGGCGAACCATTGCGCTACTGGCAAGCAACTCGGTCGATTGGGCATGGAATCGGCCCGCCGGCAGGATGGTCAGGTTCGGAATGTTCGTGCGCAGGAGGACGTCAGGGATCTCGATGCCCGGGTCGGTGAGGACGTCCATCAGGCCACGGTCGGCCTCGAAGCCGATCGTTCGAGGGAGTGCGGGTCGTGCCACGTCGGCATCGACCAGCAGTACGGTTCGGTCCACTTCCAGCGCCATGCTGAGGGCCAGGTTGACGCTGGTGAAGGTCTTGCCCTCCTTGGGCAGGGAACTGGTGACCATGATCATGCGGCCCTTGGGCACGCGCGCAGCCGACTGCTGCCCGAAGGCGTTGTTCAGGACGGGTCGCTTGATGTGGCGAAATTGTTCCGCGAGCGAGCTCCGCTTCTCTCCGGGCACCATGATTCCCTGCCGGCGCAGCCAGCCGAAATCGATATTGATCTGCTTTGATGTCCGCACCGGATGCTCGGAGGCTGCTTGGGCTGCGGCCGGAGCGACGGGGGGCGCACGCAAATCGCCCGCGGGTGGTGCTGCTGATGCCAGGTTGGCGTTGGTATCGGGCGGAACCTTGGCCTGACTGGAACGACGCTTGTCCAGAGCCTTTTCGATGATGCTCATATTGTTGGCGCCCCCTGCTTGCACTCTAGGTCGACGGGCGCGCCCCTCGCTACGCGCCGATCGCGGTTTGCATATCGCCACGCGGCGATCCGATGGATTTTGCCTTCGGGATTCGATGACACGTTCACAGGATGAAACCCACGATGCGGTCGAGCAGATCCTTCGCGCCCGTCGCGTAGGCGATCATGATGCCCGCAAAGACGAGCAGTAGGCCGCTGGTGGCTGCCGAGAAGATCAGGAGCTCGGAGCGGCGGCGATGACGACGCATGGGCGTGTCCACCTTCGCCACGAAACCCAGCACGGGGCGGCCGGTGACTGACGCCAACTGTCGCGTGTTGTGAACCGTGTTGCGCAGCTGTGTCAGCAGCCAGGCAAATCCGGTTCCGGCGCCCAGCCCGAGGATGAGCACCGCGCTGGCCAGCGCGGGGCGGTTGGGCGATGCCGGGGAACTCGGTCGGCGCGGTGGCTCCAGGACACGGAAGTCGACCGCATCGGTCATCGTCTCGACCTGCCCCGACATGATCGCCCGCTCGCGGGATTGCAGCAGTTGATCGAAGCTTCTCTTCAGCACGTCATAGTCGCGGTTCAGCGCGGTGGACTCCGATTCCACTTCCAGTGCCCGATCCACGTCGGCCTCGAGTTCCGCCACGCGATTTTCGAACTCCTGAACGCGAGCCCTCAGCGAAGCCACGCGGCTTTCCGCTTGTGCGAGTGTCAACCGCATCGACTCGCCGGCTGTGCCACCCTGCTCGAGCATGGCTCGCGGATTCGCCGCGAAGGCTGCGGCCTCCTGTTCGCGGCGCTCCCTCAACTCGCTCAGCACGCGGGTGGTTGAAATGACATCCGGGTGGACGTCGGTATAGCGGAGTCTCATGCTATCCAGCTCACCTTCCAGGTTGCTGATGCGGCGGCTGAGCTCGGGGTTCTCGTACAACGCGCGGGCGGCACCGGATGAGTGGCCGGCCAGGGCCTGCATGCTGCGTTCGGCCTCGTTCAATTCGAGCTGCGCCTGGCGCAGTTGTTGACGTGTGCTTTCCAGGCGCGAGTAGATGTCGCCTCCGCCGCTCAGGAATCGCGTGTTTTCGCGCCGGAATTGCTCGAGTTCGCGTTCCTTCGCTGCAAGCTGCTGCTCGTAAATTTCCAGCTGCCGTTCGATGAAGGCCTGGGAAGAGGTCAGGTCCAGGCGTGTGTCGCCCAGCCCGCGTTCCATGAACAGATTGACCGTCTCCTGCACCACGCGGTAGGCAACTTCCGGATTCTGATGCCGGAAGGACACATTGTAGATGTTGTCGCGTTGCCCACCGTCGAGTCGCAGACCGCTCCGAAGCATGTTGACCTGACTGTCCCGGTCCTGATTGCCGGTCAGGACATCGAGATCGGCCTGGCGCGCAATCTGCTCCAGATTGTCGCGGCTGAGGAGGGTGCGGGTCACGATCTGCAGCCGCTGCTGTGCGTCGGGTCGGACCGTCATGCCGCGCAGGAGCGGGTCCAGCACGGACTGGGTGTTCACAAAGACGCGTGAGTCTGACGCATAGACATCCGGGATGGTCTGGATGTACGCCCAGCCCGCCAGGCAGACGACCCAGGCGATGGGCACGATCCACCAGCGGCGGTGCCAGGTTGCACGGGCATGCTGCAGAAGTTCCTGAAAGATCTTTTCCATACCGCCTGAATCCCTGCCGGCCCGGGCGAGCCGGCGCGAAACGATTGACTGAGGGCCTGCCAAGGGCAGGCAACGGGCTACGCCCGAGCGTATTGAAGCATAATCTTTGCGATGCGCGGGGAATCCGGACCCCTTTCGGCCAAAAATCCGCTACCTTACTAAGCAGCATTGAAAAGGGTTTGCGGCTTGCTGTCCAGTTGTCGGCGGTTTTTACACTTGGGCGCCGGTGCAGAGGATTCGACCGACTGAAATCGGATGAACCCCGCCTGTTCATAGGCTTGTGCAACCTGGCGCAACCCTTGCATACTCGGATCAATAACAAGAACACGCCCGACGAATCATGCGTCATGGTCAAAAAGGATCCACCATGAGGGTCGAAGAACTGGCTGAGGAGCTCGCGGATTTCTGGTTCTCCGCCATCGCGGAGGCCGAATGGGATCGGCGTCTTCAGATCCTGACCGAGATCCACCTGCAGTTGCGGGCCGACATCGAAAGCCGTGAGGAGTACGACGCGCTTTCGCCCATGTTCGTGGCTTCCGTCATCCAGCGTCTTGGCGCGCCTCCGGTCAGCAATGAGGCGCAGGCGCAGGTCTATGGCTATTCCCGCGACCCGCGTCACCGGGCGGCAGTGGACGCTTGGCGTTACGGCTCGTCGGCGGCGGAAGGGGCGTCATCCGGTGTGGTGGCCGGTTCTTCGGAACGGCGCCGCTGGCCGCGCATGATGGTCGATGCCTTGAGCGAGATGTGGATCCGCGGCCGCCCCGCCCCCTGCCGGCTGATCGACCTCTCCCAGGGTGGCGCACGGATTGCGGTGCTTCGCGATACCCCGACCCCGGAGCCGGGTACGTCCGTCCGGGTCGCCGTGCCCAAGGCCGGGCTGAGAGATGCCATCGTCGTCTTCGCCAACAGCATGGCGATCGGGTTGCGCTTCGATACGCCGACCGAGGCGGTGTGAAGGGAGGGTTCCGCACGACGACTCGTGGATAACTCCTTTCCTGATTGCCACGAAAGCTCCGCAGGGAATCCGCTCGCGCAACGCCCTGCTCTTCATGGCCGTCCCTTGTGGGAGGCGAGCCCTCTCGGCGACCGAACGGCACGGCGCAACAGCAATCCCGGGCCGGTCAGCGCATGCCGTATTTGTCGAGCAGGCCGTAGAGTGTCGGGCGGGTGATGCCGAGTAGGTCGGCGGCCTGGGCGATGTTGCCGTTGCAACGGCCCATGGCCTTGACGATGGCTTCGTGTTCGGCGCTGTCGCGGGCTTCGCGCAGGCGGATGGGTTCATCGGCTGCGGCCGGGGCCTCCAGGCCCAGGTCGGCGGCTGTGATCAGGGGGCCGTCGGCCATGATGACGGCGCGGCGGATCAGGTTCTGCATCTCCCGTACGTTGCCCGGCCAGGGGTGTGCGTCGATGGCCTGCAGCGCGTCCTGGGTAAAGCCTCTGCGGGGTTTGCGCTGTTCCCGGGCAAAACGCTCCAGCAGGGCGTGAGCGAGCAGGCTGGGGTCGCCCTGGCGCTCGCGCAGAGGGGGGATCTCGATCGAGATCTCGCTGATGCGGTAGAAGAGGTCTTCGCGGAAGTCGCCGGACTGGATCAGTGCCTTCAGGTTCTGGTTCGTGGCCCCGACGATACGCACATCGACCGGGATCTCGGCACGACCGCCCAGGCGCTCGACCTTGCGTTCCTGCAGAAACCGCAGCAGCTTCGCCTGCAGGCTGTGTGGCAGATCCCCGATCTCGTCCAGGAAGAGCGTGCCGTGGTCGGCGTGCTCGATCTTGCCGATGGTCTGCCGGGTGGCGCCGGTGAAGGCGCCCTTCTCGTAGCCGAAGAGCTCGCTCTCGAGCAGGTTCTCCGGGATTGCGGCGCAGTTGATGGCGACGAAGCGTTCCTTGGCCCGGTTGCTGAGATCGTGCACCGCGCGCGCGAGCACCTCCTTGCCGGTGCCGCTGTCGCCGAGCAGGAGGACCGTGGCGTCGGACGGGGCCACGCGTTCCACCATCCGGCAGACCTGGAGCATGCCCGGGTCCGAGCTGACGATGCCGCTGAGCGAGGAGGCGTTGCCGCGCGCGAGTTGCCGGTTTTCCTCCTCCAGTTCGTAGAGTCTCGCGGCCCGGTCGACGATCAGGCGCAGCATGTCGGCGTCGACCGGCTTGATGTAGAAATCGTAGGCGCCCGATGCGACCGCCTTCAGGGCGTTGGTCCGGTCATCGTTGCCGGTGACGACGATGATCTTCGTCTCGGGTGCGAGGGCGAGAATCTCTTCCAGCAGAGCCAGGCCCTCGGTGGCGTTGGCAGGGTCCGGAGGCAGTCCCAGATCCAGCGTCACGAGCTGCGGCGTATGGCGTCGGACCTGGGCCATCGCGCCGGCGCGATCCGTCGCCTGAAGAATCTCGTAACCCTCGAAGCACCAGCGCAACTGGCTCTGCAGGCCGGCATCGTCCTCGACGATCAGCAGCTTGGGTTTCGTGTCCGCGGAATCTCGCATGCCTTTCTACCTGCCTTTACGGTGCCGGGGCCACCGCGGCCCGTGGTTCACTCACGTTTTGCGCGCCGGCGTCAGCCAGGGGCAGCCTCAGGGTGAACAGCGTGCCCTTGCCGACGGTGCTTTGTACATCGATTCTGCCCCCCATCCGGACCACCTGGTCGCGCGCCTCGTAAAGCCCGATGCCCATTCCGGCATTGCCCTTTGTGGTCTGAAACGGCCGGAACAGCCGCTGTCGAAGGAACGTCTCTTCGATTCCGGAGCCATTGTCCTCGATCAGGATAACGGCCCATTGGCCTTCGGTGAACAGTGAGAGCCGAACCCAGCCGTCATTGCTGGTCGCCTCCTGGGCGTTGCGGACCAGGTGCAGGAGGATGTTCTTCAGGTTTTCCCGGTCTCCGGCCACGGCAGCCGGCACGCGGCTGTGGAGCTGCGGCATTGGTCTGGCATTGGCGCTTTCCGCGACCACATCGTCCAGCAATTTGTCGATGGCGATCGATTCTTGTGGGACGCCCGGCTTCGCGGGTGCCTTGCGCAGCTGCGCAAGCGTGCGTTCCAGGCGGTCGCGGGCGTTGCCCACCGTGCGGAAGGCGTCATCGATGAATTCGGGGTTGTCGCGGTGGCGCTCGGCGTTCGAGCAGATCAGGGAGAGTTGTGCGGAGACGTTCTTGAGATCGTGCACGAGGAAGGCGGCGAGCCGATGGAAGGTCTCGAACTGGCGCGCCTCGAGCAATGCCTCGTCGGTCTGAATCAATGCCACGTAGACCGCCAGTTGGCGCCCGGCGGTCTTCAGGAGGTCGCGCTCTTCCCAGTCGATGCGGTGCGGGGCCCGGGGTTGGGCCAGCACGACGAAGCCCACGAGCTCGTCGCCCTTGAGCAGGGGGACCACCGCCCAGTATCGGTGGTTGTCCGCGAGCCATCCGGGAAGCTGCAGACCTTGGTAGAACTTCGGTTCACGGCGGTATTCGTCGAGATCGATGACCCAGCCGGTCTGGGCGAGGAAGCCCGCCAGAGGGCTCTCGGGAGCCTCGGGTGGATGGTCCGGCTCGCCCAGGTTCAGGACCCCGGCCAGCGCGTACTCGCCCTGCTCATGCCTGAGCCAGAGCAGACCTCCGGGGCTTTCGACCAGTTCGCCGATCGCCTCGATGGCGCGCTGGCGAAAGGGCAGGTCGGCATCGTGCGAGGACAGCGTTCCGGTGAAGCGCAGCCATTCCTGCCGGTAGTCGTAGCGGTACTTGAAGAAGTGCTTCGCAACGAACACGCGCAGACGCGCGCGCGCGGTTCCAGAGAACAGGACCAGCGACAGCAGCAGCCCGGCACCGAACAGGAAGGTCACCTGCAGGAGCGTTCCCAGGTCGCCCCCGAAGTGGCGGAGGTAGTAGCCGGCGATGCCGACGGCGAGGATGTACAGGCCCGCGCCGGTCAGCGAGGCGGTGTGGAACAGCAGGTGCCGGGACACCACGGGCGTATCACGCTGCGGCAGGCTGCGGCCGACCGAGATGGCGATGAGCGGCACGATCAGGGCGTTGACGAAGCCCCGCGCCTGCCACGTCGGGCTGTCGAGCGTCTGGAACAGCACCAGGTCGGCAAACAGGAACAGGTCGAAGGCGAACATGCCGCCCAGACCTAGGCTGAGGAACTTGATCTGCCAGCG
>REEU01000301.1 GCA_007694905.1 Gammaproteobacteria bacterium
AGGTTGTAGAACTCGCCCTCGAAGATCTCCCGGAACATGCGCTGCACGGCATAGCTGTGATTGTGCACCGTCAGCACCCGGTCCACGCCAGCAAGTTTGAGCATCTGTGCGTAGAGCCTCGCGGTGAACGGCTGACCGTCGAACTTCTTAAGGTCCTCCGGGTCACGGTCGGACGCGGTCTCACCGAGATCTGGATGGGGGCCCCGATCCTGGGCGCTGTAGTAGAGGTCAGGCTCCACGAGCACCACTTCCGCGGCGCCGTTCTCTTTCGCTGCTCGTGACATCAGCAGCGTGCGCATGGCCAACGTCTGACGACTCACGGAGCGGCTGCTGGTGCTCACAATCACCACGGTGCGGCCCTCGAGCTGGCGCCCGATGCGGGTAAAATCCTGCTCATCGGAGATGAAACGGGGGCAGAATTCGGAGTTGGCGAAGGTCTTCATGCTGATGAGGTCGGCGATATCCTCCGTTTGGCCGACGCCGAAGGCGACATCGATCGCGAACGGATCATCAGACGAATTGCCGACCACGAGCACCTTGGGAGAAACAGAAGGAGCAGACACTGGCAGGTTCCTGTGTGGCGCCGGGCGACGGGAGCGGAAGATGAACCTTGGGTGACGAACGGTCAACCGTTGAGGCTGCCGGCCGAAGTCGGTTTGACCCCCCGCGGTACCCTAAGGCTACACTTCAAGGCCTGCAATTGAGGAGGCCACCATTGAAAGTCGAAACCCTTGGCCATCTGGTCGCCTGGTCCGGCGCCGTCCACCGGGAGCTCGCCGAGCGTCTCTCGACTGCCGCCGAGCGCGCAGAGGATGGTCCGTCTAAGTGGTTTATCGAGTACTCCGCCAAGCATGAGGCCAAGATGGCCGAGGAGATCGCGGGGCTCGACCGAAGCGTCGACGGCAAGGCACGCGCTACCTGGCTGTACGACTGGCTGGACCATCCCCCGCAGCCTCCAGAGCGGATCACCGGAGACGCCACCGGCGACCTGTCTTTCAACGCCATCTCGCGGGCGGTGTTCGAGGTTCACAATCAGATCATGAGCACGTTCCAGCAGCTGCTGCCTCGGGCGGACATCCCAGAGGCGAAGGAGCTCATCGAACAGGCCATCAATCTCGAAGAGGGCCACACGCGACAGATGGCTCAACAGATGAACCGCATTCACGACATGTGACACCTGGCCCAAGGCATCCGGCGGTTCTCAGCCGCCGGTCTCGTCATCCGGTTCATCTAACACGGAATCGTGCGCACGACGGCCTGGAGCCTCGGCTGGAATGGGCATCTCCTTGCCCCACTCATCCACGTCGGCCTCCTCGCCGAGGTAGTCACGCAGCCGCTGGTGGCGGGATGTTTCGTTCTCGAACTGCACCTCGAGGGTCAGCGAAAAGCGCCAGTCCGAGCGCCGACTGCCGGTCTCGGAATCCAGGGGCCACGCGTGTTCGGGTTGCAGTTCATAATACAGCCAGCGCCGCAGGAACTGGCGACGGTAGCGCACGGCCAAAAAGTACTCTTCCACCTCGAAACGGGGCTTGGTGTAACCGAAGGTTCCGAGTTCACCCCGCAGCGCAGATTTGGAGTTGAGTTGCCTGAACGCAATCACAGAGGTTTGCCAGTCGACCCCGTCGGACCCCTCGGACACCGTTCCTTGACCAGTCCAGCGCAGCAGCTCATCACGGCTTCGGAGCCACTCCCAATCCAGGCGCGAGGTCGTACCGAATCCATCCGACCGCTGCCAGAACACCGTCTGGGTAGCACGCGCCAGAGTGCGATCCGTCAGTCCCTGGACATAACGATAGCGGCCGCGGACTTCAGGGTTGAGGCCACCACCGTCGACCCCGATGGACCCGTCGAAGTCCAGCTGAGAACGACTACGCTCACTGGCGATGAAGCGCAGGCCGAGCCGCGTGCGATCGCTGCCGTCGCCGAGGGCCGTGTCATCGCGGATGTCACCGGAAATGTCCTCGTCCCGGGTCACCAACAGTCTGAACTGGTCCGAAAGCCGAGGCAGGACGATGCTGGCGCGGATGCGCAGCCCGTAACCCACGCCTCCATCCTGATCCCATTCCGCCGCGTTGCGGATACGGATAAAGGTTCCGACAGGCGTCTCCTCGAAGGAGCGTGAATCGCCGAAGAAACCGTCGAACCAGGCTGCCGGTTCGCACAGGCGCTCGCTGATGTAGGAGTGGGAGCGGTCGAGCCAGCTCTCCGGTCGCTGTTCACCATCGCGGCAATAGAGATCCATCAGCGCCTCCTGGTCGGCTTGGCGCTTCTCGGTATCGCGTTCCTCAGGTTCGGCGAAACTTGCGATTGGCCATCCTGAAAGCACCGCGAAGAGACCGACGATGAGATGTTTCACAGGATCAGCTGATGGTGGGCAGACACGACACTTGCCGCTCCTTGGGCATGGCACGAACACCTAACCGTCACCGCTCTCGACGGACGCGCCTCTCTACAGTAGAGCGCATCGCTACGCTGCCGTCGAGGGCTACGGCGTGACCTGCTTCACGGGTCCGGGACGACGCCCTTCCAGCTCGATCACGATCCCCGACGGTTGCATGGATGGTTGCGAACGGCCCGCTCATTTCCACGCTTTTAACTGCCGTTCATCCGAGTCAGGAGCTGCCGGCCGCCAGCCGTGGAGATGGTGGCGGATCTCGACATCGCCATTTACTTCGAGCCGGTACCGGAAGCCGAGATCACCCGGGGCCAATTCCGGATGACTCATCACGGGACACCACCAGCAGCAGACCCTCACGGGCGATCACCCGCACCCGTTCGCCACGGCGCAGCCCATCCACCTGTACGGTCACGTGGCGGGCGAGCCACACCTCACCACGCACCCGCACCCGGCCGTGGGGCGACTGCTCGAATCCGTCGATAGCCACCGCGGGCTCATGCAGCGGATCGTGGCTCGCGAGGCGATCGCCGGGACCGATCACCACTCGAGTCGGCGCGACCGCTTCATAGACCAGCGCGACGACAAGATCACCAAGTAGCGCAGCTGCGGCGACCCATAGGAACAGTGATGCGCCCTCGCGACCTCCGAGCACATGGCCGACGAACAGCGCCAGGCTGCCGAACATCACGGTCGATAATCCGATGGACAGCCACCACTGTAGCGAGAAGCGCGGTTGGAGACGCATGACGTTCGCCCAAAAACGTGCTGCCCGCTACCGGATCACAGCACCGCGTTACGATCGCCGACGTGGCGGTCGACCATGGACCAGAAAGCTCCGCGTCCGGCACCGAGGCTGACCAGATCCTCCTTCGCGAAGCGCGCGGCAGCCGGCGAGATCGGCTTGGCATTGCGGGTCTTCATGTGCGCCTCGGCGACACGCTCCATCTGGATGAAGCTGCCCACGGCCTCGGCCACACGGTCGCCGACGGTCAGCAGACCGTGGTTGCGCAAAATGATGGCGCGATTGGCCCCGAGGGCATCCGCGATGCGCTGCCCTGCCTCCACGCTCTGTACCTGCACCTCCTCATCGTCGAAGATCGCGTGATCCTCGAAGAAGACGCAAGCCTCCTGGGTGATCGGCTCGATGGGGCGTACCTCGGACGAGAATGGCGTGCCCCAGCCCGTGTGAACATGGGTCGCGCTGACCGCATCCGGGCGCGTGCGCAGGATCGGGTAGTGAATGTAGTAGGCCGCCATGTTGAGCGGACCTTCGCCTTCGACCAGCTCGCCATCGGGCCCGACCAGGACCAGATGATCCACCATCGCACGGTGGTAGGACACTCCATAACGCAGCGTCCAGAAGCAATCGCTGCGCTCGGGGTCCCGGGCGCTGATGTGGCCGTCCCCGGCATCGCCCCACTTGTTGGCGGCCAGCAGACGATAGCCGAGGGCGACGTCGCGTTTGCGCTTTGCGCGCACCACGTCCGGGGTTTCGTCACTTACGGCGGCAGTACGGGTTGCTGTGCTCATGCTGGAACCTCCTCACGTGCTCGAACCCCTAGTTTTGCACAGCTTCAGGGTGTTCCGCGCGGCCAGCTGCAGCATTGCGGCACGGTCCCGCATGCGCCTCGCCACCGCCCCTGCAGGCCAGCGCTTGTATGCGCCGACCGCTGTGATCCCAATCCCGCCAGACCAGCCGATGCACCGCGGAACCTCAAGCCGCTTCGCAACAGGCGGCACGTCACGCCCTGGAACGCACACCACCAGCACCAGCCGTCCCGCCAATGCTTCCAGACACCCTCGGACACTTCGGCACTGGCCACTCGCCGGACTCTGAGTTCCACCTTTGCGACGTTCATTCCGGGTCATAGGCTCCATCCCCTACTCCTCACCTCCTTCTTGCGCGCAACGCCCTCCGCGGCAAGTTCGTTGCCCGCATTCACTGTCGCATTGCAGAAGCAGCTTATAGCCAGCCATGCTCACCAGTGAGCACTGCAAGAAGCTCCTGGCCGGCTGGCGACATGAACCAAAGAAGCCCACACACATTCGCGAAGACCGACAGCCAAAACACGGATCGAAAGTAACCCTTGCTGGATTTGTGACGAAGCAACTGTTGGGCGACGAGCCCGCCCGGCCAGCCACCGACCAGCCCAAGCACATGCAACGTGCTTTCCCGGGTCCGCCAACGCCCTGCTATGGCAGCCGCTTTGTCTTTAGCGTACACACCGAACGTCGCGGCACTCATGACAACGTAGATGACGCCGATCCACAGCGGAAGCATGCCCTGAACGATCATAGCGCCCAATGCGCCCAGGAATACTAAGGCGAAAACCATGGCTGTTCCGATCGACCTGCGCCGGGAGGCGGGTGACGTGAACTTGCGGACGAACTCTACGTTCGAGGCACGCGACCTCCCTTTGCCGTCTTTCTGCAGCGTGTAAAGAACTCGGTCATTGAGAACAGGTCGCCGCGACAACCGAGCTAGGGACTTGATATGGAAGAAGACGCGATCACTTCCGCCGTCCGGCGTGATGAAGCCAAAACCCCTCTCATCGCGCCAATCTGTGATTCGCCTTTGGAAGCGCACGGCCACCTCTCTGTAGTGGCGGTCGCTGACTGTGAGCCCCGCCAAACCGTTGCTGCCGCTTCAAGTGACGTACTCGGAACGCGGACGATTCGCATCCGACCACGGCACAAGAGCGGAATCCGGCACCGCCTCGAACTTGAACATCTCGAAGCCCCGCGCTCGGTCATTCCTGCCGACCTGCGGGCGATCGAGCGAGCGCGTGTGCGCCCAGACTTCTGCAGCATCCATCTCCCAGGTCCGCTCGATCGTTTCAAAAGAGACATGCCACCGGCCATTAGTCGGAAGCAGCCCGCACTCGAACTTCGGGTACGGACCGCCTGCGCTGTTCCGGTGCAACCCATGGCCGTTGCACAGGAGGACTCCAAGGCAGAGATCTCATCTTGGCTTCGTCCGCAGCACTGGCGAACCCGGGAAACGACCGCGTTCTCTCGAAAAAGTCCGCCGAGTGAAGCAAATGCCTCCTGACCTCGCCCCAATAGACATCAGGTTTTTCTCGCCGAAATCGCGATGCAGCCTCCAAACTGGTAAAGCGTTGTTCGATGACAAGATAAGCATCGACCTCGCCCTTTGTGTAGCCGGCAAGACCTACCATGAGCTCCACATCCAAACTGGGGCTTGAACCACCCGAACCAGCCACTTGACGACACAAGTCCGCATTCATGTCCGCCCCTGACAAGAAGATGGTGCTGACGGAGCGCACACTTGAACAGATATCGCGATCGCCCGTTTGACGGGCGACTGCAAGAAAGCACCTGCTTCTCAAGTAGGACACTTGGTTTCCGATAGAAGCGAATCCTGATTTTCTCAAACTATCTGGATGGATGAGATAGCAAGGTTTGAACGATTGAATTTCACTTGCCAGAGCACGGTACTCGCGTTCGAGATCAATGGGTTTTCGCGTCTCCCCAAAAATGATCTTTTCATCCGCGTCACTCAGCAAACCACAGCCGCCCACAAGCACGAGAAGGATTACGATGAAATACAGGCTCTTCATAGCGCGCAAACCAATTATGGCCAAACACGACACGATTGGACATATGGCTCGAGCCATCCAATCATCGCTTAACTTGACCCGCAGCTAAATTGTGCGTTCCACAGTCGCCGGGCAGGATCCATGGCCGTCAGCGGGGCGCCCCGACAGGTATGATGTAAAGCGGTTCATGATCCTGCGGAAGGTTCAAGACGCTTTGAACCTGATCATCCTGAAAAGCCCCTACCGGAACGGAACCCAATTCGAGTGCGACAGCCTGCAAATGGATATTCTGTGCCGCATGTCCCGATTCCATGTGCACGTAACGTTCTGCCCGCATTTCTCCGTAACGGCCTGCAGTGCGGCTCAGGACAGCGGTGATGATGAAGCTCACCGGAGCCTCCTCGATCACTCTTTGCCCCAGGGCCGCTTCCGACAGCGCGGAGCGATGATCGCCGGAAACAACTTTTTCAATCCCGTGATCCTCCGGTACGTAGCGGAAAACGCCTCGGCGATCGATCCAATAAAACTCCAGCGGGTAAGTTGCGCCGGCGGAGGGGGTCGCGCGCAGACCTCTGGCCGCGTCCGTGATCCCCTGGGCGGACCAAAGCAGGCGACTGATCACGTCGTCTGAAAGCGGCGCATCGACGAACTCCCTGATCGAGCGGCGTCCTGCGATCGCTTCCTCGACCGGCAGCGCGGAGAATTCGATGGGGTCGGGTAACCCGACCTGCTCACTTTCCGTCGTGGCGACCGCATTGCCGACGCCCATCGCGAGCCAGGGCAACAGCGTGGCTAGTGCTCTGGTCGGTTTCAGGAACATTTCCGAGCCTCAGCTCCTAACAAGCAAAAGACCAAAATGATTGAATACCTGAGAAACATCAAGTTCGAAGGAAAGGTGTTTTCCCCGTGCGAGCGCATAGGCGTCGTTATAGGAGATTGATCTTCGCTCCCGGCTCAACCGTGAGCTTCGCGGTCAATCCGCTGATCAGCGATGGTCAGGGCGCGCCGCAGAGGACGACTCGCCGATAGGCGTATCATGCTCGATCCAGCCGCTGACCAAGACGTACCGCAACAACGAGCCACGTAGGCGATGTTTAAGTCCGCCCCTAGTGTCCCTTAACAGAGGTTCGCATACTATTTGAGCTTGTCAGAGAGTCTGGC
>REEU01000201.1 GCA_007694905.1 Gammaproteobacteria bacterium
ATGGAAGGGCGCGGCCTGGAGAAGCCCGACTCCTTGAAGAAGTGGTTCGGCGTCGCCTTCGGCGATGCGATGACCGCAGCCGCCCGGGAGCATATCCACGTCTTGCGCGGCCTGCTGCGCACCTTCCACCTGCTCGAGAAGCCAGGCGAGTTCCTGCAGGACCGCCGCATCCGCTGGACCATCTACCGCTACATGCTGCGCGGCCGGCGCCGCAACGCGTCCCGCCGGCTACAGAAGGGCCCGCAGCGCGAGGAGATGCTGGAACGCATCGCCAGCTGACTCACCGCGGTAGCGCATCGCTGCGTCGCCTTCGGCGCCTGCAGTCTCCCAAGAACCTTCGTTCAGGCGTGGCGCTGTGGGAAGGCCCAGATCGCGCGCAGCGCGGACGGGCCGAGCTTTCGAATCAGCGCGCTGACGCCCCGATTGGTCGCATTCGGGTTGCTTTCACCTGTCGAACCCGCTCTCCTCAACGGATAAGGACATCAGTAGAGGAAGGGACATGGCCAAGCGGTTTCCAAATCATCCACAGCTGCGCGGCGGCTTCGCACCCCTGCGCATGGAGTGCGACGCCCCCGATCTCGAGATCGAGGGCGAGGTGCCGGGCGATCTCGCCGGAACCTTCTTCCGCAAATGGAAGGGCGCGGCCTGGAGAAGCCCGACTCCTTGAAGAAGTGGTTCGGCGTCGCCTTCGGCGATGCGATGACCGCAGCCGCCCGGGAGCATATCCACGTCTTGCGCGGCCTGCTGCGCACCTTCCACCTGCTCGAGAAGCCAGGCG
Organism: Gammaproteobacteria bacterium; assembly: GCA_007694905.1. Classification (GTDB taxonomy): domain Bacteria; phylum Pseudomonadota; class Gammaproteobacteria; order Pseudomonadales; family Azotimanducaceae; genus SLTB01. Next base: position 779 of record REEU01000201.1, read on the forward strand.
AGTTCCTGCAGGACCGCCGCATCCGCTGGACCATCTACCGCTACATGCTGCGCGGCCGGCGCCGCAACGCGTCCCGCCGGCTACAGAAGGGCCCGCAGCGCGAGGAGATGCTGGAACGCATCGCCAGCTGACTCACCGCGGTAGCGCATCGCTGCGTCGCCTTCGGCGCCTGCAGTCTCCCAAGAACCTTCGTTCAGGCGTGGCGCTGTGGGAAGGCCCAGATCGCGCGCAGCGCGGACGGGCCGAGCTTTCGAATCAGCGCGCTGACGCCCCGATTGGTCGCATTCGGGTTGCTTTCACCTGTCGAACCCGCTCTCCTCAACGGATAAGGACATCAGTAGAGGAAGGGACATGGCCAAGCGGTTTCCAAATCATCCACAGCTGCGCGGCGGCTTCGCACCCCTGCGCATGGAGTGCGACGCCCCCGATCTCGAGATCGAGGGCGAGGTGCCGGGCGATCTCGCCGGAACCTTCTTCCGCAACGGGCCGAACCCTCAGTTCGCGCCACGCGGCGATCACCACTGGTTCGGCGGCGACGGCATGCTGCATGCGTTCCACATCGAAAACGGCCGCGTGAGTTATCGCAATCGCTGGGCTCGGACCGTGAAATGGAAGCTGGAGCACGACGCCGGGGAGTCGCTGTTCAGTCCCTTTGATCCCCGCGACACGGATCCCCGCGTCATGGGCGTGAAGGAGGACGGCCTCGCCAACACGAACGTGGTGTGGCACGCGGGCAAGCTACTGGCGTTGGAAGAAGGCCACGCGCCGTTCGAGCTCGACCCCGACACCCTGGACTCCATCGGCCCGTGGACCTTCGGCGACAAGCTCGTCGGCCCCATGACGGCGCATCCGAAAATCGATGCCGAAACCGGCGAGATGCTGTTCTTCGGCTACAACGCCGACGGCAGCATCTCAGAACACATGTCCTTTCATGTGGTCGACCGCGAGGGCAAGCTGATCCGTTCGGAGACGTTCCTCGCGCCCTACGCGGCCATGGTGCACGACTTCATGGTGACCCGTGACCACGTGATCTTCCCCATCATGCCGCTCACCGGTTCCATGGAGCGCGCCATGAAGGGGTTGCCCGTGTATGCCTGGGAGCCGGAGAAGCCGACCTGCATCGGTATCATGCCTCGCCACGGCAGCGTCGCCGACATCCGCTGGTTCCACGGCGACCCGGCCTACGTGTTCCACCCCATGAACGCCCACAGCAACGGTGACGTCGTCACCTGCGACGTCTGTGAATTCGAACAGGCGCCGCTGTTTCCCCTGGCGGACGGCACACCGGGCGACCCGGCCAAGGCCACGCCGCGGATGACGCGCTGGACCTTTGACCTTGCGGCCAATACGGACGACTTCAAGCACGAACGGCTGCACGACATCCCCTGCGAGTTCCCGCGCCTCGACGAGCGCCGTACCGGTCTCGACTACCGCTACGGCTACTTCGCCTGCGACAGCCGCAACGACCACGGCACGCCGGTGGGCGCGTTCAACGGCATCGGTCGGGTGGATCACCACAGCGGCCGCATCGACGTCTACGACGTGGGTGAAGGGTGCGCGACGAACGAGCCGGTTTTCGTACCGCGCAGCGCTGACGCACCGGAAGGTGTCGGCTATCTGCTCGCGAACGTCCACGACGGCGGCCGCAATGCCGGCCACCTGGTCATACTCGATGCAGAGAATGTAGCAGCGGGTCCCCTGGCCACGGCCTATCTGGACCACCGGGTGCCGTTCGGTTTCCATGGCAACTGGAAGCCGGCGAACGAAGCCCGCCGGCCCTGAACCACTGAACGGATCCGCGGCGGATGGCAGGGACGCCGTGAGCCTGCGGTCGGTGCCGGATCAGTAGGTCCCGCCCAGCTTGCGGTGATCCCAGGACATGGTCTTCACCGGCGTGAAGCGCAGGATCACCCGCTTGCGGCCGGCATAGCGCATGCCCTCGATCTCCTTGTCGGAGAATTCGGTCTTGTCCGGATTGCGCTGCCGCTGGATGTTCATCATGGTCTCGAGAACGAACTCGGGATCGTCGATGATCTCGCCGTCCGCCTCCATCATCACCGACTGCAGCTCCTGGTACTCATCGCCGGTCTCGATCAGGAGCGCCGAGCGCGCATCCCGCTCGAGATTCTTCACTTTCTGACTCGCGCCATAGGTGGACACGAGAAACCGGCCTTCGTCGTCGGTGTAGAAGAACATGGGCATGGGCTGCGGATAGCCGCGCGGTCCGGTGGTGACGATGATCAGGGTCTTCTCCCGGCGCACGAAGTCATGCATCTCGGCGTCGGTCATGGCGATCTGGTCGCGGCGTGAAGCCATCGGGGTCTCCTCTCCACAGGAATGTAGCAGCTCGATTCGAGCGGCAGGCGCTCATGCTACCGCAGGCCGATGGCCTCCCGCGCCGCTGTTCACCACCGTCAGTTTTCCTACGAACAGGCCATCTGCCATGCTCTGCGGCCCGTTCAGTCACTTGGAAGGTGCCTCATGTCCTCACCCCGCCTGCTCGCTTTCGCCTGCAGCCTCCGCGAGGATTCGTTCAATCGCAAACTGGTCCGCGCTTTAGCCGACGCCGCCCGCGAAGCAGGCGCGGACGTGACGCTGCTGGACCTGCGCGAATATCCGCTGCCTGTTTATGACGGCGACATCGAGGCGCGCGGCATGCCCGATGCGGTGCGCAGCCTGCAGGCCCTGCTGGCGGACCATGACGGGCTCCTGATCAGCTCACCCGAGTACAACGGCGGCGTCCCGGCGCTGGTCAAGAACACGCTGGACTGGATCTCCCGCCCGCAGGACAACGGTGATGCCGGCATCGCTCTGTACCGCGGCAAGGTGGCGGGCATCTGCGCAGCCTCGCCGGGAGGACTCGGCGGCATGCGCAGTCTCATCGCCCTGCGCGATCTGCTGGCGAAGCTGGGGCTGTGGGTCGCGCCGTCTCAGCTTGCAGTAGCAGGCGCAGGAGATGCGTTCGACGACCACGGTCGCCTGAAGGACGAAGGGCAACGGAAATCCCTTGCCCGCCTGGCCGGCGAGGCGGTCACCGCCGCCCGCGCCCTCCGCAAGCCCTGAACGCCAATCGGCCCGTCCGCCTGCGCCGTTGTGGGAAGCTGCAGGCGCCGAAGGCGACGCAGCGATCGCGGACTGAGCCAGAACCCGGCGCCACGCCCATCGGCGCCTCCGAAGTGCGGACACGCTCTCCCACTGCGTCATCGCCAGATTCTCGCGTATTGCCAGTGGGAGAGAGTGCAGCGCAGCTGCGCTCCGATCGCGGACTGAGCCGGATTCAAGCGTTGCGCGCGAAAGCTCGGCCCGTCCGCCTGCGGCGGCCTGGGCTCTGTTCCGCGCCGTCCATGGCGCGGACCCCTTCGGGGCGCACTGCGTGCGACGCGATCTGCTCCCGGCAGATCGCGCCCACAGTGCCGGTCAGGACGCGCGGCGTGCCTGCTGGCGGGTTCCGTAGACCAGGGTGCCGTCCTCGAGATCCGCTGCCGGAATCGCGTCCTTCTCGACGTAGTAATCCTGGGGAAAGGTCCACGGCGCATGCGCGCCCTGCTTCGGCATCAGGTGCATACTGCGCAGCAGATACCCCGGATTGAAGTTCTCCTTGTCGACGAAGGGCCCAAGCGGCATGTCCTGCTCGTCCGGGCGCAGGACCGGAACCACCTGCTGCACGCCCTTGGCATCCATGTGCTTCAAAAGACGGCAGACATGGTCCGCGATCAGATCAGCGCGCATGGTCCAGCTGGTGCGCAGGTAGCCGAACACCCAGGCCATGTTCGGCACACCGGAATAGTGGATGCCATGCCAGGTGACCGTGCGGGCGAAGTCCAGCTCCTCGCCGTCGACGGCGAACTCGATGTCGCCGAGGACGCACAGATCGAAACCGGTGGCGGTGATGATGATGTCCGCTTCGAGTTCCTCTCCGGACTTCAGCCGCACGCCCCTCGAAGTGAACGTGTCGATCTCGTCCGTCACCACCGACGCCTTGCCTGAGGCGATGCCCTTGAACAGGTCGCCATCGGGAATGAACGCCAGACGCTGACGCCAGGGTCGATAGCTCGGCGTGAAGTGCTTGTCGATGTCGAAGTCCGGACCGAGATAGGCGCGGGCCGCTGTGAGGAGCTCGTTCTTCAGCGCCTCCGGCTCCTCGAAGGACCGCCGGGTCACCACCTGCATGTCGAACAGGATCTTGCGCCGCACGATTTCGTGGATCCATTCCTCCGGCAGATCGAGCTCACGCAGCACATCGGCCAGCTCGTTGCGGTTCTCGCCGGGCGCGAAGTAGGTCGGCGAGCGCTGCAGCATGGTGATGTGGGCGCAGTCGTCGGCCATGGCCGGAATCAGCGTGGCCGCCGTGGCACCGGAGCCGATGACCAGCACGCGCTTGCCCTTGTAGTCGAGGTCCTCGGGCCAGGTCTGGGGATGAACGATGGGACCTTCGAAGCGATCCATGCCCGGCCACTCGGGTGTGTAGCCTTTGGCATGGCGGTAGTAGCCCTGACACATCCAGAGGAAATTGCAGGTGAACGTGCGCGTTTCACCGCTGCCTTTGTGCTCGGCGACCACGGTCCACAGCGCCTCTTCGCTGCTGAAGCTGGCGGAGCGCACCACGTGGCCATAGCGGATGCGGGAATCGAGGTCATGCTCCGCGATTACCTCCTCCATGTACTCGAGGATGGCATCGGCAGTGGCGATGGGCTTGCCGGTCCAGGGCTTGAAGCGATAACCGAACGTGTAAAGGTCACTGTCCGAGCGGACGCCGGGATAGGTATGGGTGCGCCAGGTGCCGCCGAAGCGGTCCTGGTTCTCCAGGATCAGGAAGGACTTCTCCGGACACTGGCTCTGCAGATGGCAGGCGCCCCCGATGCCGGAGATGCCGGCACCGACGATCAGCACATCGAAGTGCTCCGGCGTGGACTGGGCAAGGTCGGTTTTCGCTGCGGCCTGACTCATGAGTTAGGGACCTCTCAGAATAAGCATTGCCTGCAGAATGCGGTCGGGACGTCCAGGAAACCATTGCACCCCGGGACAAAGAATTGATAATTCAGGCCATGGCTAGCCTGATGAGACACGCAGCATGACAGCCGTGCAGGGCCCGCAAACCCTGACCAGCGGCAATCTGGCCTCGAGCCGGCGCACTCTTGCCGGTGTCATGGGTCAACTCGCGCTGGCCGGACTCGACGACGAGGCGCGCATCGCCGTGCTGCGCCAGATCGGACTCCCGGCCCAGGCCGCGGAGGATCCGGAGTTTCCGATCTCCCTGGCTCAGGAGCTGCAGGCGCTGAGCCTCATGCTGCCTCGTCTGCAGCGCAATCGCGGCAGCGTGGTCGGTTTCGCCATCGAGACGTTCAGTCGCATCGGGATCAACCACTACGGCGTACTCGGTCTGGCGATGCAGCATGCCACCACCACGCTGGACGCGGTGGAGTTCTTCCTGACGCATCCCGAACTGAGCTGGGGCCACTCGCGCATTCTCGTTCATCGCAGCGAGAGCGGACTGACCTTCGATTTCGACATGGACATTCCGGATGCGCACGCCGAGCAGGCGGACGCGCTGCGGGGCTACTGCATCACGCGGGACCTGGTCTCCGTGGACCGACTCATCGGCGACCTGATCGATCGCGCCATCCTGCCCACGGCCATCGAACTGACGTTCCCCGCACCGCCGCCACCCTTTGTCGCCGAGGCCTGGCTGCCCTGTGATGTGACTTTCGCGCAGCCGGCTGCCGCCCTCCACTACCCTGCGGCGCTGGTGGACAGCGTTCCGATCCATGCCAGCGCGGGGGTGTTCAAACGCTACGCCACGCTGACCCGGCAGTTCTCGCGGGTCCTCGCCGACGACGCCAGCCTCAGCGAGCAGACGACGCGACTGCTGTGGGCGTACACGCCTGCGCCCAACCGGGACGAAGTGGCCTCGATGCTCGCCATGAGCGCCCGTACGTTGGCGCGCAGGCTGGAAGCGGAAGGCACGTCGTTCAATGCCCTGCTGCGCAAGGTGCAGCGTGAGCGCGCCTGCAACTTCCTGCGGCACACGCAGCTGCCGCTGTCGGTGATCGCCGAGCGCATGGGCTACTCGGACCCGGCGGCCTTCACCCGTGCGTTCCAGTCCTGGACCGGCATGGCACCGTCGCGCTGGCGGGCCGAGCGACGGGAGTCAGGCTCAGCCTGAAGCGATCAAGGGATCTCGCTGGAACCGCGGCCGCGACCGTTTGTCCGCCGGCCCACGGTCGGACCTGCGCGCAAACTCGAACACATGTATGCTGTATGTATAACCAGCTAACACAGCGGCGGCGCTCAGGAAGCAGGGAAAACGCTCCCGCGGAAGCGCCGTCTCAGGACACGACACCGACCCCTCAGCACGCCGGACCGTGGATCCCGGACAAAAGTAATACTAGAATCGAGTATTACGTATTACCTCCTAAGGACAGCCCATGCGATTGACCATCAAAGGTCAGGTCACCGTGCCGCGCGACGTGAGGGAGGCACTCGGCCTCGGGCCCGGGAGCGAGGTCGCGTTCATCCGCCAGGATGACGGCAGCTACCGCATCGTGAAGCAAAGCGATGAGCCCGCTGCGCCGCGCAGTCCGTTCCGGGCCGCCCGCGGTGCGGCCACCGTTCGCATGCGTACTGATGAGATCATGGCCCTGACCCGGGACGCTTGAGCAAATGCGAGGCGTCCTGGTCGACTCTTGTGTGCTGCTCGATGTATTCGAGGATGACCCGCAGTGGTACTCGTGGTCCGTAGCTCAGCTGGAGCGCTACAGTGAGACCCACACCCTGCTCATCAACCCGGTGATTTACGCTGAGATCTCCATCGGGTTCGAACGTATCGAAGATCTCGAGCGTCACCTCGGCCCCATGAGGTTGAATATCGAGCCGCTGCGCAAAGAGAGCCTGTTCCTCGCCGGCAAGGCCTTTCTCGCCTACCGGCGAGGGGGTGGGCAACGGTCCTTGCCACTACCCGACTTCTTCATCGGCGCACAGGCGGCTGTCGAAGGCTGGCCGCTCATGACCCGCGACGTTGCCCGCTTCCGGACCTACTTTCCGACGCTCGAACTGGTGTGCCCGGACTCCACCTGAACGCCGCCGGGCACGAAGACCGCACTCTGTCAGGCGACGCTCACTGCAGCTCTCGGCGCGGCGACCTGCCCGATCAGGCTGGCTCCGCCCGCACCTGCACCCAGTCGCCGGCGCGGGCGGCATCCGTCGCCCGCTGTGCCTGGTAGAGAGACGCATAAGCTCCTTCCGCGTCCAGCAGGTTGGCGTGATCACCGCGCTCGATGATGCGCCCACCGTCGAGCACCACGATCTCGTCCGCGTCGCGGATCGTCGACAGGCGGTGAGCGATGACCAGAGCAATGCGTCCCGCAAACAGGGTTCTCATGGCGCGCTGAATGCGGAACTCGGTCTCACTGTCGATGGACGAGGTGGCCTCATCCAGGATCACGACGTCGGGATCCGCCAGCATCACCCGCGCCAGCGAGACCAACTGCTTCTGACCCGAGGACAGGCGACCGCCGGCCTCGCCGACGTCGAAGTCCGCACCCCCGGGCAGCCCATGCACGAACTTCATGGCGCCGACGGCTTCGAGCGCCGCGTCCACTTCCGCATCGCTGGCATCGAGGCGCCCGTAACGGACATTCTCGCGAATCGTCCCGGAGAACACGTGCGGCGTCTGCAGCACGACCCCCAGGCGCGCTTGCCAGGCGGTCAGAGGCAGTTCCCGATAGTCCGTCCCATCGACGCGAACCTCGCCGCGCACCGGGTCGTAGTAACGACACAGCAGCGACGCCAGCGTCGACTTGCCGCTGCCGGTATGGCCCACCATGGCGGTGATCCGGTCCCGCTCGAGGGTGAGGTCGATGTCCTGGAGCACCGGAATACCGCTGCCGTAGGCAAACGCCACATCATCGAATTCGATGCGCTCGATGCGTTGCGGCGCCGCGGTCGGACGCCCTGCCGCCCGAGCTGCCACATCCGGACGGTCCCGAACCTCGGGAACGGCATCCACCAACGACAGGACGCGCTCGGCAGAGGCCTGGGCCATCTGCAGTTCCGCGAACAAGCTGGCGAGCTGCTCCACCGGATCGAAGAAGTGGCGCGCATAAGTGAGGAAGGCCACCAGCGTACCCGCGGTGATGAGCCCACCCGCGAGTTGGATGCCGCCGAGCGCCAGGGCGAGGCCCATGGCGATGGACGCCAGCGTCAGCACCACGGGCAGGTAGAGGGCTGAATGCAGAAGATTGCGTACCGAGGCGTCATGCATGTTGTCGGCGAGCACGCCGAAGCGCGCGTGGTTGTCCTCCTCGCGATTGAACGCACGCGTGGTGAGCACGCCGGTGACGCTCTCGTTGAAGCTGGCGGTGATCATGGCGTTGCTGCGGCGCACGTCCCGCGCGGTGGTCAGAATGCGACGCTTGAAGCGGGCACTGGCCAGCGCCAGCAGCGGCACGATGGCCACCACCACCAGCATGAGCTGCGGCGACATGAACGCCATCGCGATGACCGCCCCGATCATTACCGACACTCCCCACACCAGATCGAGAATGCCCCAGGCGAAAACGTTGGAGAGCCGTTCGCAGTCGGACGTCATCCGCGCCATCAGCCACCCCACAGGGCGGCGGTCGAAGAACGCGAACGACAGCTGCTGCACGTTCTTGAACGCTGCCTGGCGGATGTCGTGGGCAATGTGGGTGCGGATACGCCCGCCGAGATAGACGAAGCCGCCGATGCTGCCACACAGCAGCAGCGTGACGCCGGCATACGCCAGCGCCCACGGCCACAACGCGGCGTCGCTGCCCTGCTCGGCGATGGAGTCGATGAGGCCGCGGGTGATGAGCGGAAAGCTCACGTCCGCCGCCGCGGTGAGCACAGCGAAGCCTGCCAGCGCGGCGATGCTGCGCCGGTAGGGCCAGGCAAAGTCTGCCAGCCGCCACCACAGCCCGACACGCAGACGTCCGTCCGCATGTCGCGCGTCGTGGCCGTCATCGTAGAGATCGTCGTCGTACATGGCCCGTTCCTCAATCCGCCAGCGGCGTACGCGCCGCCGGCCCGGCATCCGTTGCGTCGGCCCGATCAGCGTGATCGAGCATTCCCTGCTGGCGACACAGCTCCCGGTAAGCGCCCTCCGCGGCCGCCAGCCCCCCATGTCGTCCCTGCTGCAGGATCCGACCCTCACCGAGGACCAGGATCAGATCTGCGTCGCGCACCGCTGACAGACGATGGGCGATGATCACGGTGGTCTGACGCCCGCGCCGCTTCGCCAACCGGGCCAGCACGTGCGCCTCGGTGTGGGCGTCCACCGCGGACAGGGAATCGTCCAGGATCAGCACCGCCGGCCGCCGCAGCAGCGCCCGCGCCAGCGCCAGCCGCTGTCGTTGCCCGCCGGAGAGGTTGACCCCGCGCTCACCGATACGGGTGTCGAGCCCTTCCGGGAACGAAGCGAGGGTCTCGGTGAGTGCGGCATCGTCCACCGCGGCCGTCAGCGATACCGCTTCGGCATCATCACGACCGATGCGCAGGTTCTCTTCCAGCGAACGCGAATACAGGAAGGGTTCCTGCAGCACGACGGCAAGCTGTGCCCGCAGCGCGGCACGATCGATGTGCTCCACCGGCACGTCGTCGATGAACAGCGTCCCGGGTGGCGGTTCGTAGAACCCGAGCAGCAGCCGCACCAGCGTGCTCTTGCCCGCACCGGGCGGCCCGACGAGACCAAGGGTCTGCCCGGGCTCGACCCGGAACGACAGATCCGAGAGCACCGGCGCGCCACCCGGATAAGCGAACGTGAGACCGCGGGCTTCGATGGCGCCATTCCAGCTCGGCGTCATGGACGGCGTCCGCGCGACCGGTGCACGCTCGCCTGCCAAGGCAGGAATCGGCACCTCCAGCGGCGCATCGAGCAGTTCAGCGAGCCGCACCCGCGCCACGGTGGCCTTGCCGGCATCGGTCAGGATGCGGCCGAGTTGCCGGATCGGGAAGATCACCATGGCTACCCAAGTCAGAAATGCGAACAGGTCCCCAACGGTAAGGCGGCCTTCGGCCACGAAGTGACCGCCGACGATGAGCACCAGGCCGATCTGCGCCGAACAGAGCAGGTCGCTACCGGACCAGAACACGGCCATCAGGCTGATCAGGCGCTGGTAGCGCTCACGGAAGCGGGCGTTGTAACCGCCAAAGCGTTCCACTTCGTAGGGCTGGCGTGAGAAGGCCCGCACCACACGGATGCCGGTGAGATTTTCCTGCAGGCAGGCGGTAAGTTCCGCCTCCGCCTCGTCGGTGGCCTTGAACACGTGTTGCACGCGGCGGAAGAACACCCAGGCACAGCCGAAGATGATGGGCATCAGCGTGACGGCCACCAGCGCGAGCGCCCAGTCCAGCCAGAACATCAGCGGCAGCAGCACGGTCACCAGCGTCACGGCGCGGCCGATCTCCACGATGTCGCCGGAGAAGAACACCCGCAGGGTCTCCACGTCCGACGAGCAGCGCTGGACCACGTCACCGGTGTCCATGCCGTCGTGCCAGGGCGCCGGCAGATGCTCCACGTGGCGATGCACGCTGTTGCGCAGGCGCCGGATCAGGCCCTCGGAGGCATGTGCGGTGAGCCGCCCGCGCACGTAGTGGAAGCCGCCCGCTGCCAGCGTCACCAGCACCACCAGCACACCGGACAGGGACAGATAGCCGAGCAGTGGATGGTTGGGCGCCAGACGCTCAGCCCATCCCGCGAGACCCGGGATCCCGGACGCGAGTCCGTCCTCCATCACCACGTCGAGGGCGTACTTGGCGATCAGCGGCACCGACAGCAGCAACAGACTGGCGAGCGCCAGCGCAACCACGGCACCCGCAAAGTGGTGGCGGTAGCCCCGGGTCAGTGCCCAGAGATTCGTATGAAATGTATTCGACATCGTCGCGTCCGGTAACCGTGGGTCAGGGAACCGGTGCGACTGCGGAGGGGTGAATCAGGAACGTAATGCGAAGTGGGACGATCCTGGATCAGCGCGGCGCGCGCACCGGAAGGCTGGGTGCATATCGAAGCTTCATCGATGCGGCCTCCTCGGGGTCGCGGAATCCAAGGCGACGAATGATAGCGCCTGATCTGAGAAGCGCAAGCGGAAATCTCCACCGGTGAGACTGTCGCGGAAGGAACAACGGCGATGTACGCGAGGCATCAGTGGGAGCTGACGTCCGCAAAGCGGGCGTCGCGATCTTCGGCACGCCCGAATCCACGGGCAGTCCGCGATCGCAACGCCGGCCTACGGCCTATGCGGCCCAGCGACGTTCGCTCCCACTAACACTAACAAACGCCCTGAAGTTTCAATCCTTTACGTTTTGTTCGATGAGAGAGCCTACTTCAGCGCGAAGTCCGCAGCGCTGTGACGCTCCGGCATGCGTTCCTCTTCCGGACCCCAGGCCTGGTTGACCCGCCGGCCGCGCTGCACCGCGGGCCGGGCCTCGATCTCCTGCGCCCAGCGGATGACGTGGGTGTAGCTGGTGACATCGAGGAAGCGGCCGGCCGAATAGATGTCGTGCAGCACCACCGCGCCATACCAGGCGTAGTTGGCCATGTCGGCGATGGTGTAGTCGTCGCCGATCAGAAAGCGCCGCTCGGCCAGGTTGCGGTCGAGAACGTCGAGCTGCCGCTTCACCTCCATGGCGTAGCGGTCGATGCAGTACTGGATCCGCATCGGGGCGTAGGCGAAAAAGTGGCCGAAGCCGCCGCCGAGATAGGGCGCGCTACCCATCTGCCAGAACAGCCAGGACATGCATTCGGCCCGCGGCGCTGGCGAAGTCGGCAGGAAGGCTCCGAACTTTTCGGCCAGGTAGACCAGGATGGCACCGGATTCGAACACCCGGGTCGGGGGATTCGTGCCGTGATCGAGCAGGGCCGGTATCTTCGAATTCGGGTTGATGTCGACAAAGCCGCTGCCGAACTGCTCCCCGTCGCCGATATTGATCAGCCAGGCATCGTACTCCGCGTCCTCGATGCCCAGTTCCAGAAGTTCCTCCAGCAGAACCGTCACCTTGACGCCGTTCGGCGTGGCGAGCGAGTAGAGCTGCAGGGCATGCTCACCCACCGGCAATTCCTTGTCGTGGGTCGGCCCGGCAATCGGTCGATTGATCTTGGCGAAGCGTCCGCCGCTGCCTTGTTCCCACTGCCACACATCGGGCGGGACATAATCGGCCGGAACATTCGGAACAGACTCTGGGGAATCACTCACGCCGGGAAACTCCTGTGCGGAAAGAAACGGATATTGCGCTCTCAGGTTCGCGGACCGTGTCGAGAAAGCTGGCGCCAGTCAACTGCTGTGCCCGGCGAGCTGAGGATCAGCTACCATGCGCCCGCATTCAGCAACGGGGACATATCGGCATTGACTGTTGATCCGGTCGTCTACTTTTTCGCTTTCGGACTCTTGGCCGGTCTGCTGCGGGCCGATCTCCGCTTGCCCGGACCAATCTACGACGCCCTGTCGTTCCTACTGCTGCTGAGCATTGGTCTCAAGGGCGGCGTCGAGCTCGCGCGGCACGGCAGCGTCGACCTGCTGCTGCAGAGCGCTTCGGTGATCGCCATGGGCATCGCCCTGCCGCTGCTCGCGTTCCCGCTGCTGCGCCTCGGACGCCTGCGCCGAGCGGACGCGGCCAGCATCGCGGCTCACTATGGCTCGGTGAGCGTCGGCACGTTCGCGGTGGCCATAAGCTGGCTGGCGAGCCGCGACATTCCTCACGAACCCTACCTCGCACTGTTCGTGGTGCTGCTGGAAGTACCCGCCATCGTGGTCGGCATCCTGCTCGCACGCAGCAATCGCGCCGGCCTCGACTGGCGCGAACTCGGTCGGGAGCTGTTCCTCGGCCGCAGTGTGCTCCTGCTGGCAGGGGGACTGGTGATCGGGGCGGCAGCCGGAGCCGAGGCCCTCACGCCACTGGAACCGGTGTTCGTGGACGCGTTCAAGGGTGTGCTCGCGCTATTTCTGCTCGAGATGGGCCTGATCGCTGCAGCCCGGCTGGGCCCGCTCCGGGAGCACGGCCTCTTCCTGGTCGCGTTCGCCGTGCTGTGGCCACTGTTCGCGGGCAGCATCGGCACCGTGCTAGGCCTCGCCCTGGGCCTCAGCCCGGGCGGAGCGGCCATCCTCGCGGTGCTGGCCGCCAGCGCCTCCTACATCGCGGCGCCTGCCGCCATGCGCATCGCCGTACCTGAGGCGAATCCGTCTCTGTCCCTGGCGGCGGCGCTGGGCCTCACTTTCCCGTTCAACATGCTTTTCGGTATACCGATCTTCGTCGCGCTCGCGCAGTTCCTCGGAGGCGCCTCGCCATGACTACGTTACACCCGCGATGCCTGCTCACCATCGTCTGCGAGGCGCTGCTCGAACCGCGCATCGAGGCGGACCTGGCCCGACTCGGTGCCCCGGGCTGGACCGGGACTACAGTGCGCGGTCGCGGCGACCGTGGTGCGCGGGAGGCGCATTGGGAGAACGACGGCAACGTCAGGATCGAAGTGGTTTGCACGCGGGAACTCGCTGCACGCATCGCAGATCATCTGCACGAACGCTACTACGCCGACTACGCCATGGTCTGCTGGCTGAGTGCGGTCGAGGTGCTGCGCCCGGAGAAGTTCTGACATGCAGCGCAGACTGTCTTGAGCAGTCAGCGGGACGTCACCCGCGCGTGGCTGCAGATTCACTTCTGCGTCGTGCTGTGGGGGTTCACGGCTATCCTCGGCAAGCTGATCACCCTGGAGTCAGTGCCGCTGGTGCTGTGGCGGATGGGCCTGGTGGCGTTCGCCCTGTTCCTCTGGCCACGGGTCTGGCGTTCCATGCGGGCGCTGCCGCGGCAGCTGATCGGCGCCTATGTGGGTGTCGGCTGCATCGTGGCCCTGCACTGGCTGACGTTCTATGGCGCCATCAAGCTGGCGAATGCCTCCGTGGCCGCCACCTGTATTGCCACGGTGCCCATCTTTCTCGCGCTGATCGAACCCGCACTCACCGGACGCCGCTTCCGCTGGTGGGAACTGCTGCTCGGCCTGCTCGCCGTGCCGGGGATTGCGCTGCTGGTGGGTGGCACGCCGGAGCACATGAACGTCGGCATCCTGGTGGGTATCGCGTCAGCCTTCTTCGCTGCGCTGTTCGCAGCCTTGAACAAGCGCCTGATCCTGCGTGCCGGGGCCCTCAGCGTCACCGCCATCGAGATGGGGGCCGGCGCGGTATTCATCGGCGTGATCCTGGTCGGGCTGATGCTCACCGGTGCCAGCGGGGTCGCCGGCATGTTCGATGCGGATCAGTCGCTTTTGCCCGGCGCCAACGACGCGATCTGGCTGCTGGTGCTGGCTTTCGGCTGCACGCTGCTGCCGTTTGCGCTGTCGCTGGTGGCGCTGCGGCATTTGTCCGCGTATGCCTCTGCACTCGCGGTCAATCTCGAACCCGTCTACGCCATCATCCTGGCGATCATCATTCTCGGCGAACAGGCCGAACTCGAGCCAACGTTCTATCTCGGAGCGGCGCTCATCATCAGCGTCGTCCTGATCTACCCCCGGTTGCAGGCCCGAGCGAACCGAGCAGCCGCAACCTGATCGCGATGCGTGCAGTTTGACGAACGCAGCCAGCGATCGGACGGCACTGCCAGGAGCCGATCCGGTCGCGCGAAGCGCGCCCGAAGGGTGCCCGCCTCAGGATGGCGGACAACAGCGCAGCTTCGCTGCACTCTCTCCTACTGACACAACGCAAGATCCTTGCGAAGAAGCGGACTGGAGCTGGTGCAACGCCTGGGTTCCAATGCGCTGAACGTGTGGTCGTAGCCTGAAATTCAAGCCACTCGATCAATCCACCGAGCGAAGTCGCTCCGAGCGCGGCAGGTCGTCGACGCTGCGAAGGGATTGACCGAGATCGCGTATGAGCCCATCGGCCAGGCCATAGATCCAGCCGTGAACGGCCAGCGGCTGTCGCCGGTGCCAGGCATTCTGGACGATGGTGGTGCTGGCAACGCTGCGCGCCTGGGCCAGGACGTTGAGTTCGCATAGCCGGTCCACCTGGGAATCCTCGTCCGGCAGCTCGGCGAGTTCGGCCTGGTGCACCTCCACCAACTGGCGGATGGGTCGCAGCCAATTGTCGATGAGACCGAACTGACGATCCTGCAGGGCCGCGCGTACCCCGCCACAACCGTAGTGGCCACAGACGATGATGTGCTTCACGTTCAGCACTTCGACGGCGTACTGGACCACCGCCAGACAGTTCAGGTCTGACGGCACCACCAGATTCGCGACGTTACGGTGCACGAACAGCTCGCCTGGATCCATGCCGACGATATCGTTCGCCGGTACTCGACTGTCGGCACAGCCGATCCAGAGAAAATCGGGATCCTGCTGGCGAGACAGGCGCGGGAAGAAGTCGGGATCGTCTCCGGCCCGGGTTTCGGACCAGCGGCGGTTGTTGGCGAGCAGATCCTCGATCAGCGGCATCCCGACCCTCGTGCAGACGGCCGGCGCACGCTCGCCGGCAAGGCCGTCAACCTACCAGATCGGTCCATCGGCCGGCACTCTGCCTAAATCTGCGCAATCGGTCTCGGTGCGACTCGGCCCGAGGGTACGACCGCTCCCCTGTTGAAGCTCTCCGGCCGCACCTTCAGCACAGCCATCCCCGACGCCCTCCTCGGGCGTGGCCGTCTGCAGATCATGGATGCCGCCGTGTTCGAGAACAGCGGTGGCATCATCTTCGCGTCGGAAGGCGACGCGCCATTCACTATCGAAGGCGCCACGGGAGGCTTTGCCCGCATCGTGCAGCCCAGCGAAGGCCTGGAGTTCACGCCTGTGTTCGGCCCGAACGGGCTGATTGCTGAAGTCAGCGCCGCGTTGAATCCGGACGGCACCGCGAACATCGACACGGACAACCCGCCGATTCCCATCGATCAGGCCCAGGCGGAGCTGTGCGCCGATGCGGTGGCACGCAGCCGCGGCACGACCCAGGAGCAGATCGAAACTAAGAACACCACTATGACGCTCAGCAACGAGCAAGAGCAAGAGCAAGAGCAAGAGCAGGTGCAGGTGCAGGTGCAGGTGCAGGTGCAGGTGCAGGAAGAGTGTGCCGAGCACCTCGACCGTCCCGATGCCACCGGTGACAGTGCCGGTTAGGGCGTCGGCTGCAGGAGCATGTGAGATGAGCAAATTCCTGCATGAAGACTTGCGTCACCTCACGCTGATCGCCCAGCTTCTCGCAGCTCCGTCCGTACTCGCGCAGGACGCCGGCGGCAGTGCCGTCGTCGAGCACACGTTTCTCAACCAGGGCCGCTATTCGCACCGCATCGGAGTCTCGGTATTCGACAAGCAGTTCGACAACGATGTGAACTTCCTCGGCCAGCAGATCGGCGCCGACGTCCGCTCGCGTCCGGTGTCTCTGCGTTACGACGGAGAGTGGCTGCGCGACACCAGCTGCTTCGGCTTCCATGTGGCCTGGCTCCGGAACCTCACCTCCGGCAGCAACAACTCGGCTGAAGCCTACACGGCCGCGCGTGCGGGCGCCGAGCCGAACTGGGACGCATGGCAGGCCGACGCATTCATGGACCTGCGGGTCGGTGCGGGCTGGCTGCGCGTCAATCTGGACTGGGGCTACGTCCTCGATGGTGTCGGCCGTGTCGAGAGCGGCGCCCGGGCAGATGACGACTATGCGTTTTCGGAGACGGCCGCGCCAAGCGAAGCGCTTGTCAGCATGAGCCTCAAACGAGGCGGATTCCGGACCATCACCGGCGGCATCGCCGAACGCAACCCGGCCCGCTACCGACAGCGACCGGGGGATCATCATCGGCGTCCAGGGCGGTGATGAGACCGGTGACACGGACGGTGCGGTGTTCATGCTGTTGACCGCGGACGGTGGCGACGACGACACGCCGGTGTTCGATATCAGTCAGCGCTGTCTCTAGCGGATACGGGGCGCTGCTCTGCGAGGGCGCGCAACGCGGCACGCAAGTGCAGCACCCCGATGAGTTCGTTTGCCAGCAACAGGCCCTCGGCACCCATGCGGGCGGCAGCCTCGTCACTGCTGCGGCGGGCGGGACCGCGGAGGAACTGATTCACCTCCAGCCCCGCGATCCACGTGGCGAGATCCTGATAACGCTGCAGATGGTCCAGATCGAAGCCGTCGCCATCGACGTAGCCGGCCGCTCGCGCGCGACCCCAGATGCGGCAGATCGCGGTATCACGCGCATCCAGCGTGGGCTCTGCCGCATCCTCCTCCGCCAGGATGTCGACGAGACCACGCTCAGCGAGGGCCTCGATCTCATCCCGAGGCAGGCCGCTCGCGCGCGCCACCTCCGTGAGCGACTCACGCCGGGATTCCGTAGGCTCGCCGAGCATGCCCGGCAACAGCGCTGCGATTTCCGGGCCGCGCCCTTCGGCCAGGGCGCGCACGTCCGCCTGCTGCATGAGCTCCCGGATCGCCGCCAGCGGCAGAAACTGCTCGGACTGCAGGCGCTTGATGGCGCGTATCCGCAGCACGTGCTCGTCGCGGTAGATGGCCACATTGCGCTGCGGCCGCTCCGGCTCCGGCAGCATGCCTTCGCGGATGTAAAAGCGGATGGCCTCGCGGCCGACGCCGGTAGCCGCCTCGAGGTCCTTCATCTTCAGACCCGCACCCATGCTTCGTCTCCCGTCAGTGAGGATGCAGAACCACCGGCATCTGCGTGTAGCCCTTGACGAAGTTCGAGCTGACCCGGGTCGGTTCGCCCACCAGTTCCACGGTGTGAAAGCGCTTGAGGATCTCCTCCCAGGCAACGCGCAGCTGCATCTCCGCCAGCCGATTGCCCATACAGCGATGAATGCCGTAGCCGAAGGAGACGTGACTGCGGGCGTTGGGTCGATCGATGATGAGCCGATCCGCGTCCTCGAAGTGCGCTTCGTCACGATTACCCGAGACGTACCACATGACCACCCGGTCACCCTTGCTGATCTTCCGGCCGGCCAGTTCCGCATCGCAGGCCGCGGTGCGGCGCATGTGGGCCAGCGGCGTCTGCCAGCGGATGATCTCGGAGACCATGTTCGGGATCAGGGTCGGATCGTCACGCAGCTTCTGGTACTCATCCGGCCAGGTGTTCAGCGCAAGGATGCCGCCACTGATGGAATTACGGGTGGTGTCGTTGCCGCCGACGATGAGCAGCACCAGATTGCCCAGATACTCCATCGGCGACATGTTCTTGAATGCGGGGCTGTGCGCCATCATCGATACGAAGTCCTGCCCCGGCTCCTTTTCCCGGCGCTGCCACAGCTGCGTGAAGTATTCGAGGCACTCCAGCAGATGCGCGCGGCGTTCCTCCTCGGGCATGGTCAGCCCGCCCGTCTGGGGGCTGGACGTGGCGCAGTCGGACCAGAATGGCAGCTTGTGCCGATCCTCGAACGGCACGTCGAAGAGCGTGGCCAGCATCCGCGTAGTGAGTTCCACCGAGACCGTGCTCACCCAATCGAACGGCTCACCCACCGGCAGCCCGTCAAGGATGTCCGCCACCCGCTCACGGATGACCGGCTCGAGGTTCGCGAGCTGTCGTGGCGCCACCGCAGGCTGCACGCCCTTGCGCTGCTCATCGTGCCGGGGCGGATCCATGGCGATGAACATGGGGATGTCGAAGTCCTCAGCAGGAT
The DNA here is from genome assembly GCA_007694905.1 of Gammaproteobacteria bacterium. Classification (GTDB taxonomy): domain Bacteria; phylum Pseudomonadota; class Gammaproteobacteria; order Pseudomonadales; family Azotimanducaceae; genus SLTB01. The sequence continues at coordinate 19,380 of REEU01000201.1, forward strand.
CACCGATGACGATCACCGGCTCCGAGGAATACACCTGATGGTTCATGTCCACGGCCTTGATGTCATCGAGGCGGGTGACGGACCAGTAGGCGCCGAAGGGGCTCTCCGCATGGTAGTGGACCGGGTCCTCGGCACGCAGACGCGCAAAATAGGGCTGCCAGCAGTTGCGCTCGAGCATGCGCGGATCGGACACGTCGATGTCGTCCAGCGCGCAGGTGACGGCGTTCGGCAGCGGCGGCTGCGTGTCGTTCAGAACGGCTTCGGCCATGATGGTTCTCCTCCCATGCGTTATACGTAGTTATACTACGCATACCAGCCAGACCTGTGCAAGCGCCGGGGCGGCGGAGACGCGCCGTCGGCGAACGGCTAAGCTCTCAGCGTCCGGGACGCCGCGGAGATGAGGACCATGCCGGCAACGCAGTATCACCTCGCTGTTGCACTGATCAGCTTCGGATCATGACGGCCAGGACCGTGGAGTTGCTTGCCATCCCCGACCCGGCAGCGGGCCAGCTGCATCGACTGCGTCCCCAGTTCGTCGATCGCCGCGTCGAGCAGGGATTTCAGGAAGCGAGTCTCGCGGAAACGCGCAGCGGCACCCTGCTGCTGGCAACTGCGGGCATGATCGCCGCCCTCGTCACACTCTACGGCGGCTGGACCCACCTGCCCCACGATCATCCGGCCTATCTGCTCGGCCAGGGCATCCGGGCCACGCTGCTGCTCGGCGCCTTCGCCGGCATGATCGTCGCCCTGCGGGCGCGCCATCATGAGACGCTCCTGTGGACCGGAACCCTGCTGCTGGCTTTGGGCTGCCTGACCCTGTCCCTGCGCATGACTACGCCGCCACCCGCCGATGCAGCACAGCTCGAGGCGTTGTTCCACCTCAATCGCGATGGCGCCACGCTGCTGCTGATTCTCGCGGTGGCCGTGCTGACGCTGATCGTCGGCCACTTCCTGCTCAACGCTCTGCTGCTCGTGCTCGCACTTGCAAGCTTTCTCGCCATCGTCAACGCTTGGCCGAACGGCGTCGACAACACGGCAAGCTTCAACTACGCATTTACCACGGGTTACATGTTCGTTCTCGCCCTGGGCCAGGGTATCCAGCGCATCCGCCGGCAGGTCTACGTCACCCGACTGCAGCTGCAGGAGGCCAACGCGCAGCTGCTCGAGCAGGCAACCCGTGACTACCTGACCAACTGCTTCAACCGCCGCCACTTCTTCACGGTGGCCGAAGCCGAGATGGATCGGGCCGGACGCCATGAGTCGCCTTTAAGCATCGCAGTGATGGATCTCGATCACTTCAAGAACGTCAACGACCGGCACGGCCATGCCTGTGGTGACAGCGTCCTGAAACAGGTGGTGGCGGTGGTGCAGAACGGCCTGCGCCGCAGTGACATCCTGGCTCGCATCGGAGGCGAGGAATTCTGCCTGCTGTTGCCCGAGACGGACCTCGAGGAAGCACGCGCGCTCACCGAGCGCTTGCGTCGCACCATCGCTACCACGCGATTTCGCCACGGTGATCTCGAGCTCGACGTGTCGGCGAGCTTCGGCATTGCTCGGTGCCAGCCGGACGAGCAGCAGATCGACACACTGCTCGAACGCGCCGACCGGGCTCTCTACGAAGCCAAGCGCGGGGGCCGCAATCAAGTGCGCCTTGCCTCTGAGCCGCCTGGCGTGACCCCGCCGAAGCCGTAGTCGAACCGCTTCAAACCGGCGCGACGGCCGGCGTCCGTTCCGGGTTCACGTCATCGCCAGACGCGACGCGCACAGTCCGCGATAGATCTGCTCCAGACGCCGTGCCGCCGCAGGGGCGGACCATTGCGCGGCATGCTCGCGCGCCGCAGAGCTGAGCCGCGAACGCCATGCCCCGTCTGCCAGCAGCGCTGCGACGCGAGCGGCAAACGCCTCGGCGTGCAGGGGAGCGATCAGCGCGCCGGAGCCTTCTTCGAGCAGGTCACACGTACCCTGCGCCGCCACGGCCACGCAGGGGAGTCCCTGCGCCATGGCCTCCAGCAGCACGAGACCTTGGGTTTCGGTCTGAGATGCGAACACGAAGCCGTCCGCACCCTGATAGGCCTCTCGCAACACGACGGTGCGCGGCAGGTAGCCGGTCCAGTGCAAGTGATCCGCAATGTCCAGGCGTCTGCCCAGCCGCTCCAGGCTTTCCCGCGCTGGCCCATCGCCGACGATGGCGAGCTGGGCTCTCGGCTGTGCTGGAAGCAACGCTCGGAGCATGTGCAGCAGGAAGTCGATGCTCTTCTCGTGTGCGACCCGGCCGACGAAGAGCAGCAACGGAACGTCATCGTCGAGGCCAAGCCGGGCACGAAACCGACGGCCATCAGCAGGCGCGAACGCCGCAGTCTCCAGGCCGGTGGGAAGCGTGTGGATCGGGCTCAGAACGCCATAGGTCGACAGCGTCTGGGCCATGGCAAGGGATGGCACGATGACGGCGTCGACCTGGTTGCACTGATGACGACTGAACGCCCTGGCTCCCGCTCTCAGCCAGCTGCGCGGCAGCCAGGGCAGGTAGTGCTCGCCGTAGGCCTCGAACAGGGTGTGGTAGCTCTCGATCACCGGAATCCCGAGTTGCCGAGCGAGTGCAACACCAAACCGGTGAGCACGAAAGGGGGTCTGAATGTGGATCAGGTCATAGTCCGCAGCGGCAAGCCGGGGCCGCAGGGCGCGCAGCCTTCGCGCCGACATGAGCCGATCCTCCGGGTCGAACCAGGGCGCCCAGCCTGGGACAGGATGGACGCCAGGGTCCAGCGCGCCTGCATCCTCGACGGCACCGTAGGCGGGAACGAGCAGATCGACCTGATGGCCGAACTGCTCGAGCTCGGCCCGAAAGATCGCGATCGACGTCGAGACACCATTGATACGTGGCAGATAGACGTCGCTCACCATCAAGATGCGCAAGGGCTCCGAGACAGTCTCCGGCGAGCGCGTCAAAGCAAGAGCCACCGTGCCCCCGTGATGGTCAGAATCGCGATCACAGCGCCGATCACCGCACCTGCCAGGACGTCACTCGGATAGTGCAGACCGAGTACGGGCCGCGAGATGGCGACCAGCACGGTGAACGGAAGCACCAGCCATCCCAGCAACGGCAGGTGACTGGCCAGAACAAGGGTGAACGCAACGGCATGCAACGTGTGGCCGGACGGGAAGCTGTACTCGTCCAGCGGCGGTTCGCGCCGGATCAGTCCTGGCATCTCGTGGAAGGGTCGGAGCCGCGAAGTGGATTGTTTCACCCAACGGTAGACCAACAGGGAGCAGACCCCGGTCAACGCCAGGTGCATGCTGACGAGCAGTCCGTAGCGACCCTGAACAAGGGGCAGGAACAACAGCAGGAGATACCAGAACGACCCGTCGCCGAGACGACTGACTGCCGCGAAGAAGCGACCGGGGCCCTCACGCTGACTGATCTGGTTCAAGCGATGGCACAGGCGACCGTCCAGGCTGAGCAACTTCAGCCAGCGCTCGGGGGGTGTGGAAACGGGTTGGGACACGGGCCGACGCCCCTTCTGATTGCCCAGTGCGACGCAGCTTTGACTGCCCAGGCGCACGGCGGTTCCCGACGCGGGCGCAGCCTTAGTCCACGACCACCAGCTGCTCGACGGGGCGCCTGCCACCGGGCGTGCCCGCCGCAATCAGGTCCTCGGCGCCGCTCAGTCCCCCGGCGTCACCACGTCGAACCAGTAGTCGAACTGGTCGAGTGCGGCAAGGAAGGCGGCGACGGCCTGGCCGTTGCCGATGACCTGCACGCGCCCCGCTTCCAGCAACGGCGGCAGCTCCGCCTCGCCGATCAGCAACAGATCAAAGAGGGAGCGGTCCATCTCCACCGTAGCCGCAGGGTTTGCCGTAAGCCCCCGCCGCGGAAAGGCCACCGCCCGGGTGACATCGACGGTCATGGCCTCGTCGCGATCGGGAAACAGGAACTGCAGTTCGACCGGATCGTGGTCGAAGCGCCGAGGGTCGAAGCGCACCGCCAGGGCATCGAAGAGATCCGGAGTGGGCACGGCGCGCAGGAATTCGAGGCTGCCAACGCTGATCTCGAGATCACGCGGAACGCCTTGCCGCAGCTCGTGGGCCGCGGTCAGATAGTAGTTGCGCCAGGCGCCGGACTCCGCCTGGAAACCGAGCTGTTCGTAACTGGCGGCGAGCCAGGCTCGGGCGGCCTCGTCGTTGCGATCGGCGAACACGAGATGATTGAAGACCGTAGCAGCCCAACGATACTCGCCGGCCTCGAAGGACTCGATGGCCTGAGCGAGGGCTGATTCCGGGCCACCCATGAACTGAACGTAGCGCCGCGCCTCCTCCACCGGCGGCAGCGGGTGGTAGTTCGCCGGGACGCCGTCCCACCAGCCGAAGTAGTGCTGGAACACCGCCTTCGAGTTGTGGTTCAGGGTGCCGTAGTAGTCGCGCACCCCGAAGTCCTCGTTGGCGAAGGGCGGATCCTCGAGCTGCTCGGCAATGGCGTGCATGGTGTGGCCGTGATTGGCCAGGCGCACGGTCTGGTCGTGAACGTGGCGGTAGCGGTCGCGCTGGTTGCGCAGCATTCGCGCCACCTCTTCCGTGCCCCAGGTGGGCCAGTGATGGGAGGCAAACATGACCTCTGCTTCGTCGCCATAGCGAACCAGCATGTCATCGATCACCTGGCTCCAACGCAGGGTGTCGCGCACCTTCGCACCGCGCGGGGTAAGTACATTGTGGAACACGCGCGTGACCACCTCCGCAGTGCACAGCGCCTTGAACTCCGGCAGGTAAAAGACCAGCTCTGCTGGCGCCTCAGTCTCGGCTGCATCCATGAACTCGAAGCTGACACCGTCAATCTCCAAGGTCTCGCCCGTGGACGCAATCTCCCGGGTCGGCGCCACGAGGCCGATGTTGCCCACCGAGAGCAGCTGCCCGAGTCCGGTTCCGACGTGGCCGGCAGGGCCAGGCGGCAGCCGATGGCCCAACTGGAACGAGCTGCGACGGGCCATGTAGTTGCCCGCCAGCAGGTTCTCGCTCACCGCTTCATCGGTGAAGCCATGGGGCGCGATCACCTCCACCTCGCCGGAGGCGATCTGCGCCTCGTCGATGATGCCGCGCACACCGCCGAAGTGATCGGCATGGGAGTGGGTGTAGATCACCGCGGTCACCGGGCGCTCGCCGAGATGCTCGTTCGCCAGCGCGAGCCCCGCCGCCGCCGGCGCCGGTGAGGTGAGCGGATCTACCACGATCCAGCCGCGCTCACCGCGGATCAGCGTCATCACGGCCAGGTCGTAGCCGCGGATCTGCCAGATGCCGTCGGTGACCTCGAAGAGGCCATGAATCACGTTGAGACGACTCTGCCGCCACAAGGACGGATTGACCGTGTCGGGCGCATCGCCGTCGATGAATGCGAACGCCTCGAGATCCCAGGCGACCGAGCCGTCGGCGTTCAAGATCTGCGCCTCTTCGATCTGGGCCACGAAGCCGCGGGTGGCATTCTCGAAGTCGCGCGGGTCGTCCAGCGGCAGCCGCTCAGCGACGGCCGCCTGGGCCAGCCGCGTCGCGCCCGTGGCCTCGCCCACGGGCGGCTGCGGCCAGTCAGCCGCCGACGCCTCGAGCAGCCAGCCCAGAGCGATGGCGCATAGACCTGCGCGAACAAAGATTCCAGCCATGATCTTCCCTCCTCCCCGCGAGCGCTGCGCGCTCAGTGCAGCGGGCAACCCGCCACCGTGATCCGGTGCAGCAGCCGTCGCTGTCCGTGATAGTCGTTCAAGGCATAGTGCCAGGTACAGCGGTTGTCCCAGATCGCCACGGCCCCCTCGCTCCAGCGGAAGCGGCAGGTGTACTCGGGACGGGTGGCGTGGCGATAAAGATGCGTGAGCAGTGCCGCGCTCTCCTCCGGCGTCCAGTCCTCGAAGCGGATGGTGAAGCCCGGGTTCACGTACAGCGCCTTGCGGCCGGACAGCGGATGGGTGATCACCACCGGGTGAGTCGCTTCGCTGGTCAGCGACTCGTTGCGGAACAATGCGCCTGCGTCACCTTCCTGCTTGTAGACGCCTGCGGCGCCGAAGACGTGGTGATTGGAGTGCACCGCACGCATGCCCTCGAGGGTTCGCTTGAGCCCCGGCGACAGCCCTTCATAAGCGGCATACATGCTTGCGAACAGGGTGTCGCCACCCGTCTCCGGCAGTTCCCGCGCCACCAGGATGGAGCCCATGGCCGGCACTGCGTCGTAGGAATGATCGGTATGCCAGCCACCACCGATGTTGGTGGTCTGCCCTGGATCCTTCTTCACCTCGGCGATCTCAGGGTACTGCCCGTCAGCCGGAAAAAAGCGGTTGATATCGATGGGACCGAACCGCTCCGCCAGCGCGATATGCTGCTCTGGCGACAGATGCTGATCGCGGAAGAAGAGCACGCCATGGTCGCGGAACGCGGCCAATACCTGCTCGAATTCGCTGTCGGAGGCCGCGGCGAGATCCACCCCGCTGACCTCGGCCCCACAGAGCCCACTGTAATTCTGCACGGCGATCCGGCTCGTCATGATGTCCCTCCGCAAGCTGCCGTCCGTCGGACTCCGATGCTCAGAATAGGCCCAGCAGGCGCGAAAAATGTAACTTAGGTTACAATTCGACCATGACTGCAAAGGCGTCGATTCACCTCCCGGATGAGGTTCTCGCAGGCAACCGTTGGTTCGCCGGCCTGTCGGCGTCGCTGCGGGCCGCGCTGATCGAGGCTGCCGCGATCCGCGCTGTGGCCACCGGCCGCTGGCTCTATGGCAGCGGTGACGTGCCGCGGGGGCTGTACGCGGTCATCGACGGCACGGCCCTGGTCTACGTCGCCCTGCCCGAGGCCGAGGACGTGCTGGTCCACGCCGCCGGACCGGGAGAGATCTTCGGTCATGCGGCGCAGCTCGCGCGTGGTCCGCGCCTCGCCACAGTCCTCGCCGCCGAACCCTCCACCTTCCTCTTCCTCTCCGAGCAGGCGCTGGCGCGCGTCGCCAGCCGGCACCCGGACATCTGGCAGCATCTGACCCGGCTGCTGTACGAACAGCTCGGCGAAGCGCTGCTGACGCTGGCCCGGACGCTGGCCCAGCCGGCGAGCGAACGTCTAGCTTTGCGTCTGTTGCAGCTCAGCAAGACGGGCAGCGGCACGCCTGTGGCCATCGGCCTGTCCCAGAGTGAATTCGCCGAGCTGCTCGGCGTCAGTCGCAAGACCGTGAACCGGCTGCTGCAGGCCCTGGTTCGCGAGGGTGCCATCGAGCTGCACTACCGCCGGATCGTCGTCCGCGACGCCAGCATCCTGCGCGCCATGCTGGACTGACGCACCCCATCCTCATGCCGAGCGATACTCACGGATCGGTCGCCACCACCAAGCGATGAGCAGCGTGGTGACGAGGGGTCGGCACAGGGACGCAGAGAGGGCCTTTAACAGCTGCTATCATCAGTGCTGTTCAAAGGACTTAAGGATTCCGGAATGAGCACCAAGTTCTCCGAGGACGTGATTCCACTGACCGACCTGAAGGCCAACCCCGGCCGTATCGTCAAGCATGTCACCGACGCTCACCGTCCCGTGCTGCTCACGAGTCGTGGGCGAGGTGTCGCCGTGGTTCAGGCGGTGAAGGACTACGAAGCGGCCGAGGAGGAACGGGCCTTCATGCGCGCGGTCGTTGCCGGTCTAGCAGACCTCGATGCCGGCCGTGAGCTGTCCTTCGCTGACGCCAAGGCACGACTGGGACTGAAGTAGCCGCATGGCGAAAATCACCGTTCGCTTCGCCGAGTCCGCGCTTGCCGATCTGGAGTCGATTCGGGATCGATACGTCGAACAAAGCCTGCCGGCTATCGCGGAGCGCCTGATCGGTGAACTCGTCGCGAGCATCGAGGCACTTGGAGACCATCCGGACATGGGCCGTATCGTCCCGGAGTTCGACCAGCCCTTTCTGCGGGAGCTGATACGACCGCCTTTTCGAATCGTTTATCGGTGCGACTCGAAGCACGTGCGAGTTGTTCGCATCTGGCGTAGCGAGCGTCTGCTCGAGGTGCCGGACCCAGACTCGCCCTGACGTGCATGGGAAACCGGACCCGGAGCGTCCGCCTTCTCCGCACGCTCCGCCCCTCCGGTCATCGTGACCTGCTCTCAGGCCGAGCGATACTCGCGGATCGGTCGCCACCACCAGGCGATGAGCAGCGTGGCGACGAGGGACAGCACGCCGCCGAGGACCATGCTGTTGCCGGCACCGATGGCGCCGGCCCAGAAGCCGATCCAGATGGTGCCGAGATTGTTGGCGGTCTGGGCTGCCAGGATCATCAGCGAGAAGGCGCGGCCGCGCATGTGGTCCGGCGTGGTAAGCATCACGGTGGTATGGCGGACGGTGACCGTCACCGAGTCCGCCGCACCCAGCAGCGCGATCATGAGCACCCCGAGCCACAGATAGGGCGCGAGACCGAAAGCGAACAGGATCACCGCGTAGACCAGCGACGCGTACAGCACCAGCATGCCCTTGGCGCGGTAGCCGGCCAGCGCCAGCGCGACGAAGGAACCGAGCACCGCACCAGCGGAATTCGCCGCCCCGAGCAGACCGGTGGCATGCGCCCCGGCCGCGAACATGCCCAATGCCAGCACCGGCAGGATCTCACGATAGAACGACACCACCGTGATACCCGTGTCGAGCAGGAAGAGGCCCGGCAGGATCGGATGCTTCGCTACGTAGCGCAGACCGTCGATGGTCTGGCTCACGGTGGTCCCGGCCTGCCGCCCTTCGGCATGCCCCACCGTGCGCACCACACAGGGCATGACCAGCGCGATCAGGGACAGCGCCGCCGCCACCAGGAACGCCGTCGTCAGCCCGGCCGTCAGCGTCAGCGCCGCAAATAGCAGCGGACCCAGAATGGCCGCCGTATTGCTGGTGGCGTTGTCGGTGGATGCAGCGCGCATCAGCTGCCGCTCCGGAACGACCACTGCGACCAGTGCTGCCCGGGCCGGGTTCGCCAGCATCTGCGATGCCGCCGCCACGGCGATGGCGAGGTAGACCAGCCACGGCGTCAGCGCTTCGAGAGCATTGAGCACACCAAGGGTGAGCATGACGGTGAACGTGAGGCTGTGGGCGAGGATCATGAGGCGCTTGCGATCGATGCGATCCGCGAGCGTGCCACCCCACAGCAGCGCCGGAATCTGTACGAACAGCTGCACTACGCCGATCAGGCCGACCATCATTGCCGAGCCGGTGTCGTCCAGCAGCCACTGCGCCGTACCGAGGATGCGCAGCCACAGGCCGATGGAACTGCACAACAGGATCGTCCACAGCAGGCGATAGTCGCGAAAGCGGAATGGCGCCCACGGTCGATCATCCGGCGCGGTCACTCAGGTGCCCTCCCCTGGCTCGAGAAAGCGGCGAAGCATGCTCCGATCCAGTGCCGTTGTCGCGCCGTATCCTGCCGTCATCCTCAACCGGTTCAGGACGCGTTCTCCGCCAACGCGTCGAGTTCCTCCCAACGCGCGAAGGCCGCATCGAGTTCGGCCTGGGTGGACGCCAGCTCGGCATTCAGCTTCTGCGTGGCCGCCGGGCTCTTGCGGTGCAGTTCGGGATCGCTGAGCTGCCCGGACAACTCCGTGAGCCGCGCCTCGAGATGCTCGATCTTCTGCGGCAGCGCCTCGAGTTCCAGCGACTGGGCATAGGTCAGTTTGCGTGGTCGCCGGCGCGTGCCGGCGATGGGCGTCGGTTTGGGTTCCGGCTGCCCGCCGCCGGATGGAGTCCGCCGCGACGAGCGCCGTGCCAGCCAGTCGCTGTAACCACCCACGGACTCCTCGACGCTGCCGGAACCGTCCAGCACCAGCAGGCTGGTGACCACGTTGTCCAGGAATTCGCGGTCGTGGGAGACCAGCAGCAGGGTGCCGGGATAGTCCACCAGCAGTTCCTCCAGGAGCTCCAAAGTCTCAACGTCGAGATCGTTGGTGGGCTCGTCCATGACCAGCAGGTTGGAGGGCTGGGCGAACAACCGCGCCAGCAGCAGGCGATTGCGCTCGCCACCGGAGAGCCGAGTGATCGGCGCGCGCGCCCGATCGGGCGCGAACAGGAAGTCCTGCAGATAGCTGATGACATGCCGGCGCTTGCCGTCGAGCTCGATGAAATCACGCCCCTCTGCGACGTTGTCAACGGCGGTGGCCGAATCATCGAGCTGAGCACGCTGCTGGTCGAAGTAGGCGATCTCGAGCCCGGTACCGAGCGTCACCTTGCCCGAATCAGGAGCGAGGTCGCCAAGCATGAGCCGCAGCAACGTGGTCTTGCCGGCACCGTTCGCACCCACCAGGCCTACGCGATCACCCCGCAGAATGGTCGTGGAGAAATCCTCGATCAGACGCCGCTCCGGCCAGCCGAAGTTCACGTGCTCGAGTTCGACCACCCGTTTGCCCGAGCGGTCGGCGCTGGCAGCCGTCATCTTGACGCGGCCCTCGCGCTCGATGCGCTGAGCCCGCTCCCTGCGCATCTGCTCCAGCGCCCGGACGCGACCCTCGTTCCGGGTGCGCCGTGCCTTGATGCCCTGACGGATCCAGACCTCCTCTTCCGCCAGTTTGCGGTCGAAGTGGGCGCGGGCCTGCTGCTCGGCGTGCAGTCGCTCTTCGCGGCGGCGGAGGTAATTGTCGTAGTCGCCGGGCCAGCTCGTCAGCCCACCGCGGTCGATCTCCACGATGCGTGTCGCCAGAGCCCGCAGGAAACGCCGATCGTGGGTGATGAAGACGATGCTGCCGGGAAAGCTGGCGAGGAAGCCCTCGAGCCAGTCGATGGCGGCGATGTCGAGATGGTTCGTGGGCTCGTCGAGGAGCAGTACATCCGGCTCCAGGACCAGGGCCTGAGCCAGCAGCACGCGCCGGCGCATGCCGCCGGAGAGGGTTGCGAAGTCGGCGTCGCCCGGCAGCTCCAGACGGGTCACTACGGCATCGACGCGACGCTCGAGGTCCCAGCCGCCGCCGGCCTCGATCCGGGTCTGTAGATCGCCCAGGCGATCCGCCGCGCCCGATGCGGAAAGGTCACCCGCAGCCAGGTGGTGATACGCGGCCAGCAGCCGCCCCTGCTCACCCAGAGGGGCCGCCACCACGTCGTAGACGGTGCCGGCGGTGTCGACGGGCACCTCCTGGGCCAGCCGCGCCACCACCGTTCCCGGATTGCGGGTGATGCTGCCTTCGTCGGGTTGGATCTCACCTGCCAGCAGCTTCAGCAGCGTGGATTTGCCGGCGCCGTTGCGGCCGACGACGCAGATCCGTTCGCCATTTTCGATCTCCATATCCACACCGGCCAGCAACAGGTGCTGGCCACCGATACCGAACTCGAGTTGTTGCACGCTGATCAGGGTCATGAAGCACCGCAGGATGGAGGGGGCGAGCGGGCGCCATGGTGCCACAACCACTTCATTCGAGCGCGCGAAAAGCTCGCAGCGCCGGCTGCGCCAGAAACGTGAAAGACGTCACTGGGAGCTGACGTCGCCCGCAGGGCGGCGTCGCGATCGCGGACTGACCTCGACTCGAAGCGTTCTGCCCCGTCACGCCAATCGCCACGCCCGCTTCGCGGACGTGTGCTCCCACTTCCACCCCGCGTACGTCGTGCTTGTTCCTTCCGCGACAGCGTGAGGCTCGTTCGTAGCAGGCTCTTCCTATCCTCCGTTCGAGCGAGGCGCGTGGTCGATCACCAGGCCGAGTAGGGATGCTCGACCAGGTTGGAGTTGAAGTAGCGCGGATCGTCTGAGACTTCG
>REEU01000297.1 GCA_007694905.1 Gammaproteobacteria bacterium
TCGGCGTGGCGGGCCGCGAACGCCAGGATAACCGGCTCGGCCGGCGCCAGGTCCCGGCCGCTCAGCGATCGCCAGGCGACTTCGCGTGATTCGCCCGGTTGAAGCCGGATGCGACTGTCGTCGACTTCGAGCGACCAGGTCCGGTCGCTGGCGCTGCTGATGAGTTCGACCTCGAGCGGCTCATCGCCCTGGTGCTGAAGCCGCAGGAGACCCTCGATCTGCTGGCGCGTGCGTATGAACGGCGCGACCCGCTCGGCCGCGACCTCGGCACTCAATTCCACGGGCAGCGCGGCCGTCAGCTGCGCCTGCTGCGCGCCGAAATCCACTGACAGTTCGAACTCGCTGTTGCCCTGCAGACGCAGCAGGTAGTCCTGTCCGGCGGCGAGGCGTGCCGGACTGCTGCGCGCATCGTGTTCCCGCGTCAGCAGGTCGGTGTCCGGATCGTCGGCGTGGAACAGGGCGAGGCGGATCGACCGTGTTCCCTCGACCAGCAATTCGCTGTCCTGCGCCAGCCGCGGCAGTCGATACCAGCGTTCGCGCATCGTCGTGTCGAAACGCCCATGGAGTCGAAAATCCTGCGGCAGCGGACGGGCCTGCTCGGCAAGGCGCTGCGGGTGAAGGACCGTGAGGCGCTGCAGCGGATGGCCTCTTGCAGCAGTGATCTCGTAGCGTCCTTCGCCCGGATCATCAGCGCGTAGCTGCACATAGTGCGGTCCGGCGTCGAGCAGCAGTGCTGGCGTTGTCGTCTCTCCCGGTGACAGCCGGAACTCCTGCACCGGCCGCGAGCCCCACAGCACCGTCGCCCGCAGATCCCCGTCATGCGGCGCGGTCAGTGTCAGCGTGATCAGCTCCGGGCCGCGCAGGTCCATCCGCAGGTAGGTGCGCTTGTCGGTCCTGGTCACGTTGCCTTGCAGCGTGGTGCCATCCAGCGGCAGGTCGAACGCCAGTTCGGGCGCATCGCTGGGTTCGGTGACCAGGTTCGGCGGCACCGCGCCGAGTGACTGGGCCTGGATTTCGTAGTTGCCCTCGTTGCCGGTCAGGGCAAAGATGTGTCGGCCCACATCGAGTACGAGATTGTCGAGGCGCAGCGGACCGGTCTGGCGCGATGCCCGTCGTGCGCTCTGCAGCGTGGTGTTGTAGCGCCCGCCGCGCTGCACCAGGGCGAGCTCACGGGAGGTCTCACCGCGGGCAATGACTCGCCAGATCTCTGCCTGCCCCTCTACCGTCACGAAGAAGTGTTCGATGTCTCCATCGCGTCCGAAGCTGCCCCGGGCGCGACCGTCGGCGGCCAGCGCCACCGCCTCGCCAGGCGTGTCGTTGGGCTCGTAGATGACGCCGCGGCGGATGCGCCCACGGCGCTCCCAGCGGATCCGGTACGCAGTCTCGACGCTGGCCGGACGCACGCGCAGGCCATGCGTGCCGGGCTGCAACACGAGATCGTCGAGCCGCGCCCCCTCGCGGCCCTCGCGACACAGCCGATCAGTGCCGTCCGGGTGCAGCAGGCAAAGCTCCATGGCGGTTCGCGGCTCGGCCTCAAGGATCAGCGACAGCCGTTGCACGGTCCATTCTTCAGTGAGCTCGAAGCGGAAGAAATCCGGATCCCGCGGACCGGATCGGCCACTGATCGCATCGCCCTCGCCCACGACGGTCGCCTGCGGCCAGCGGTCGTTGGGCTCGCGTTCTTCGCCAGCCGACACCGGACCACTGAACTCCAGGTTGATGACCCGTGGACCGGCATGCCCATCGGCGATCTGCACCCGATACTCACCCGCCGGCAGCATCAGGTTTGCCAGCCGTGCGCGACCGGCCCGGTCGACCTCGCGGCTCGCCACCTGCTGGCCCTGGGCGTCGTGTATCCGCAGTTCGGCTTTTCGCCCGGGTGGCACATGGCCGGCGAGGGTCACGGCGGCCTGGTCACCGGCCTCATGCGAGAAGCGATACCAGCTTTCGGCCTGCATGGCGTAGTGGTGCAGTGGTCGGCGCTCGGTGATGCGCTGCGCTGCGTCGGCCTGTGCGTCGGTGGATGGGGGCAGCGATTGCGTCGGTGAGGAGCGCAGGAACACGCGATAGCTCCCGGCGGCTGCCATCCGGGCGCGACTGATACCGAGCAGGTAATCGCCTTCCTCGACGACCAGACCCTCGAGGACGGCGCGTGGTGATTCGGGCTCGGCCTGGAGCGCGACCAGGCCCTCGGGGGATTCGTCGGGATCACCCGACCAGCGCAGCAGGTCCACGCGCGTGAGGCCGCCCGGGATGCCTTCAAGCTCGATCGTCCACAGCCGCGCGGCCGCCGCGTCCTCCACGCTCCACAGGAAGAAATCCTGGTCGTCCTCGTAGAGCTCACCGACCAGCGTCGCTTCACCCCTGACCGGGGTGGCCTGGGCCGGCTGATTGTTCGGCTCACGCTCCACGACAACGCGTGAGGACTGGGCTGACAGCAGGACTGGCCAGAGCAACAACGCAACACGCAGCGTCCGGGACATCCGCATGGTCGGCATTCTCCTTGCCAGGCAGTCAGGCGACCGAAGCGTCGAGTTTCCGACGGGGAGGCGCCACGAACAACCCTCGGAAAATACCTGAGCAGTTTTGCCGACGGATCTCGTTTGAGAGGAGGTGACCGCAGTATTCGTGTGCGGCGCCGTGACCCCTGAAGCCACATCCGCAAGGAGAAATCCGATGACCGATTTGCCCCGTCCTCACGCGCTGGATCGTCGGCGCCTGCTCATTGGTACGGCCCTGCTGGTCGGTGCTGCGACCGTGGCACCAGTGACCCTCGGCCGCGAGCAAGGCCGCCTGGAGATCCGCGTGCGCGATCCGAGACGACTGGAGGGACTACGTGGCGAGGAGCTTCGCAGAGCCTTGCTGGAACACCTCCAGATTCGCAGCGCAGATGCCAGAGAGGCGATTCCCGTCGCGCTGTGCGTCGTTCGCGTGGAAGGCGGCCGTGTCGCCGAGGTGTTCATGTCTGGGGAATTCCGCGCGGCGGGAGGTGAGAACTCAATCCCTGGGGGAGACATGTTTATCCCTGGAGGGGATATGTTCTTTCCACGAGATATGTTCATCCCGGGCGGAGACATGTTCATCCCGGGGGGCGATATGTTCTACCCACCGCAGGGGGCGGAGCGGTACGCCGCCGAGGCTGCCGTTCGCGTGCTGGGCGAGCAACGCGCCGAGCATGGGCTGTTCTTCGTGGTGATTGCGGCAGATCCGCGGGTTCGCGAGTCGATCGCCTCATCGGGCACCGCCCTCCCAATGGCACGCGGTTAGGCCACGCCATGCGACCTTGCCGTGGGGTTCAACGGCGCGCAGCGGCACTCGCCGATGTCGTGGTGGTGGGCGGCGGCCCTGCGGGCTGTCTGGCCGCGGCGCTGCTGCAGGCGACGGGGAGACGGGTAGTGCTGCTGCACCGCTCGCGTGGTCCGCATGCCAAAGGCGCGGGTGCGCACGCGCATCGGATTCCCTCGGAAAGCTGGCAGGGCCTGGAGCGGTTCCTGCCCGGCCTTCATCGTGAGGTGATTGAAGCAGGCGCAACGCAGGGGTCGCTGCATTGTCTCTCCGCCGGCGCCGGGAACGACGCTGCGGTTACGCCATGGTTGTCACGTCGACTACTGGACCGTCTGATGCGCAGGCGCACAGCGGCCGCCGGGGTGATCGTCAAGGACGTCTCTGCACTGCACGTCGCAGCACTGACGACACGGCAATGGGAGATCGACTACCAGCCCGCCGATGGGCGCAGTCGGATCGCCCATTCGCGCGCACCGCTGCTGGTCGACGCCAGCGGGAGTGCACGCGCCGCGCTTGCGGGTGTAGCCGGCGCACTCGGGTCTGCGATCCCCCTGCTGCAGGTGCCGGGGCAGGATCATTACTGGTCCGTACGACTGGCGGATATTGCGCTGCCATGGGGCGCCGGCGCGTTAAGTCTCGATAGTGACAGGGCAGGCAGGGTCATCATCCAGCGCCTGGAGTCGGGTTCAGACGACGGGGCCACGCATCTGCTCACGTGCATTGTCCGCGGTGAATCCCGCGGCACGGAAGGTGCGAAGCCGACTCCCACTGATCTGCTCTCCGCTCTGTCTGCGGATCCCGAGCTGGCCGACATGCTCGCCAATGCCCGACCGGTGGCGCCGCCGAACCGCTTTGGCCCGCTGCCGATTCAACTGCTCCAGGCGCACCGCGTCGGTGCCGCTGCACCCGACTGGCTTGCGCTGGGCGATGCCTTGCTGGTCACGCCACCGGCGAAAGGGCTGGGTATCGCCTGGGCGGTGCTGCAAGCCGAGCGTCTACGCGCGGGCCTCGATGCCGGCCTTGAGTCCGACGAGCTTCGCCGCAGCCTCGGTGAGTTCGCCGAGGCGGCGTGGCTGAGCGCCAGCTTCGAACAAGCGCTCGAGGATGACGGCTTTCACCCGCGCAATTCGTTTGACCTCTTGAGAGACCAGAGCGAGGAGTCATGTCATGCGTGAACGTTGCAAGGGAACGTCTTTCGGATCACAGGTGATCGGCACGCTGGCCGTCGTCCTGGTGCTGTCGCCGATCGATGCATCCGCCCAGTTCATGGACCGGTTGCGCGACGCCGCGCGGGGTGCCGCCGAGCGGGAGACCCAGCGGCAGGTCGAGATCCGCGTTCGCGAGACCGTGCGCTGCGCCTTCGGCGAGATCGAATGTATCCAGCGCGCGGAATCGGAGGGTCACGACGTCGAAATCGTCGATGCCCAGGGCCAGGTCATGAGTCCGGCTGACATTGAGGCGCTGTCGGCTGGCGCCGCCGGTTTCGCGCCCACTGCGCCACCGCCTGGCGCGGGCGCGCCGCCCTCTTCGGTCCCGGGCGCTGCCACCGGTGCGGCACACCAGTTCGTAGCGGGCAGCCATGTGCTGTTCTTCGATGACTTCGCTAACGGTCGCGTCGGGGACTTCCCAGGCGGGCTCGAGTTCGTCCGCGGCAACCTGGAACTCGTCGAGTGGCAGGGCCGGAAGCTGCTGCGCGCCACCGGGCCGAGCCGTTTCCGGGTCGCGCTGCCCGGCGCGCTGCCGGAGAGTTTCACGCTGGAGTTCGATCTGCACGTCGGCGACACCGGCCTTGATGAGAACGCCGTATTGACCCAGACCCATGATGGCGCGCTGTTCGAGTACGAGGGCAACTATTTCGCCCTGGGGGGACTGGGGCCCGACGGCAACATGGGCTTGCGTGGCCGTAACCTGCCGACCGCTGTGGTCGAGTCGCGGCGTACGGAGGCCGCAGTTGTGCCGGTGCGCATCCTGGTGCAGGGCAGTACGACGCGGATGTTCCTCGAGGATCAACGCATCGTGAACGTCCCCAATGCGCAGCTCGCGCGCGGCAACGTGCTCGAGTTCCGACTCAACGGCAGCGACCAGTCCCCGAGCCACATCACGGGGATCCGCGTGGCCACACAGGCGCCGTGAACCGCGCGGCACGACCCCACCGCCGGAGGGTGGAGCGATGAGAACAGTGAGCACGGCTTTCAACGGACTCTGTGTGGCTGTCGCAGCAGGCCTGGCCTGGCCGCTTGCGTTGCAAGCCGCCGAGGGCCTGTACCTGGAGCAGCGCATGTCCACCGAACAGCAGCGTGACCATGACGAAAGTCACATGCGCAGCTGGGTCCAGGATGAGCGCTTTCGCATGGAGTTCGTGGACAGCGAACACCCGTTGTTCGCTGCAGGCACCTACATGCTGAGTCTCGACGGCGGCGAGACCAGCTATCTCGTCGATCCGGCGGCGCAGACCTACACACGGGTCGCGCCGGCCGAAATCGCCGAACAGCTGTTCGCCGGGCTGACGGCCATGGAGGACGAGGGCGGCGACGGGGCCACCCGCCAGATGATCGATATCCAGTTTTCGGACGTGTTCTCGGAAGATCTGGGCACGGCGGCTGGCGAACCCGTGTTGGGATACTCCACAACGATTCACCGCGTACGCTCCGGCTACACCATGGAGCTCAAGGTGCTGTTCATGACTCATCGCCAGAGCGTGGAGACGGTCACCGAGCTCTGGGTCACCGACGAGATCGACTCGCCACGCATCAGCGCATGGTTCGACATCGGCACGGTGACGGGTAATGAAGAGTCCGATGCCGCGCTGATCGACCCGCTGGCGTCAATATCGGGCACGGTGCTTCGATCGGTGCACGAGACGACCGTTCGCGCCGGCCGCCGCGGTCGGCCACAACAAAGCCGCAGTGTCATGGAGGTCACCGCACTGAGGCACGAGTCCATCGACAGCAGCCTGTTCGAACTGCCCGCAGGCTTTGCCGAGCAGTCACTGGCCATGCGCCTGGGCGGTACCGAGATGCCTTCAGTGGCCCGCGGGCCCGAACCCTCCGGGGGTGCCGTGCGCCGGGTCGGGCGGATGTTCGGCGGTGTGTTCAACCGTGAATCGGACGACGAAGAGCGCAGCCTGGAGGAACGTATTTCCACCCTGATGCGGGTGCCCACCGGTGACCTGGAACTGCTGATGGATGGCAGAGCACTGACGCTGCAGACCTTCCTGCGCGACGACGGCAACACCGCGGCCTGGGTGGCACAGGCCGATGGCAGTTTCGCGGTGTTCGTCAACGGCTTTCATGACGACCACGACGGCTATCGGGACACCATCAGTGTCCGTGCCATTGTCAGCGGGTTCGACACGCCGTGCCCGTGCATTCCCGAAAGAGTAGTCATCCGGTTCCACCAGGGCGACGATCGGACAATGAACTTCTACGAGTCGACCGATGCGGAGCTCGTGTTTACCCAGTTGGACCGCAACGGCGATCAACTCGAGGTGGCCGGCGAGTTTGCCGGGCCTTTCGGTTTCAAGCGCGATATGGACTCGACCCCGGGACAGCGCATCAGCGGTGAGGGTCGATTCGAGGCGCTGGCGAACCGCGCCGGGCATTGATCTGCCCATTGCCGACCTCAAATCATGGCGTTAGCCTTGGCGCCTCGCTGCCGCTCCGCGCAGCATTGGAGGCTGCAAGATGCGCGTGCCCGAGTCGTCGCACAACTTCCCGACGGTGTCCTCCCCCAATGTGCTGGGAGACTATCCGGGCGTCCGCGACAACGAGCGAGACACGCTGCTTGAGTATGTGACGCTGCGACCCGG
>REEU01000273.1 GCA_007694905.1 Gammaproteobacteria bacterium
GTTCGAGCGTTCTGCTGTGGGAGAGCCCAGGCCGCGCCCAGCGCGGACGGGCCGATCTTTCCGCGAGGCCCTGAGGTCGGAACAAGTCAGCGATCGAATTTCCGCCGATCACTCCACATAGCGCGACCGCAACACCTCCCGCGCCGCCGCATCCAGCCCCACCGCCCGCTCCAGGTAGAACTCGACCCCCTCGAACTCCTCCTCGATGGCCGCATACGCCGCCCGCAGATACTCCGGCCGCACTCCCGCCAGCGCCATGACTTCCTCCCGCTCGAACGTCGCGTTCTCACCGAAGCGGGCCTTCATCCGCGGCAGAACGTAGCTCTCGAAGTCCAGCACCTCGTTGGTCAGCAGGTAGTCCTCCACCACCGTATGCTCGTCCACGCCGAGCGCGTGCAGGATCAGCGCACAGCCGAACCCGGTGCGATCCTTGCCGGCCGCACAGTGCACCAGGAAGCCGCCGTCCTCGATGTCCAGCAGCGCCTCGAACATGCGCGCGTAGTCCTCGCGGTGATGCCGTGCCAGCTCCTCGTTGATGGCCACCATGAACGCGATCCGGTCCGCCAGCGGCACGTCCCGCTTCTCGAACTCGGCCCGCATGGCGATGGCACTGCCCGGATCGATGGGGATCTCCACCCGCCGCGGCCGGTCCAGCGGAAAGGGCGTCGGCTCGTCGCTGCGTTCCTCCGGCCGCCGGAGGTCGCAGATGGTGTGCACCCGCAGGTCGTCCACGAATGCCCGCTGCGCCTCCGGCGTCAGCCGCGTCAACGAACCTGATCGGTACAGCCTGCGCCGGCCCACGATACGGCCGTCCTCGGTGACATAGCCGCCGAAGTCGCGGAGGTTCACGGCGCCGGGAAGGGGAAGATTGCGTTCCTTCATGAGGGGACCTGCTCAGTCTTGGATGCCTGTGACGCTGCGCATCCTAGCGCAGAACCGTTGCAGCCCGATGGCAGTCCGACACACGGGGCGCGTTCCGGACGCTATACTTGCGCCGCGCCGCCTTGGCGTACCCGCTGCGGGCCCGTAGCTCAGTTGGTTAGAGCAGGGGACTCATAATCCTTAGGTCGCAGGTTCGAGTCCTGCCGGGCCCACCACTCCTTCGCTTTCGCTCAGTCGCGCTGGGCCCCAGGACTCTCCTGCCCGCCGCGAGACGCGCCGGGCGTTCGCCGGCTCGGCGCTTTGCGCCTTGAATTCCCGGCTCACCCTGCCGGGCCCACCACTCCTTCGCTTTCGCTCAGTCGCGCTGGGCCCCAGGACTCTCCTGCCCGCCGCGAGACGCGCCGGGCGTTCGCCGGCTCGGCGCTTTGCGCCTTGAATTCCCGGCTCACCCTGCCGGGCCCACCACTCCTTCGCTTTCGCTCAGTCGCGCTGGGCCCCAGGACTCTCCTGCCCGCCGCGAGACGCGCCGGGCGTTCGCCGGCTCGGCGCTTTGCGCCTTGAATTCCCGGCTCACCCTGCCGGGCCCACCATCCCCACCTCTCGCTCGAATTCCCTGCTCACCCGGAACGGCCCACCACGTGCGATCTCTCTCCGGATGAGCGCCGGTTCCGACCGCCAGCCGATTCCGAAATTCGCCATACCCGGATCAGTGCACCGGGCAATAGTCTGGCCATACGAATTTCGATCCGCGTGCGAAGCGTTGTGCTCGCAAGTGTTGATCTCTGCCACTCATGCCAATAAACTTATAAAGCCTTATGCGATATCTCGTACTCTGGACCCGCAGGGCTGCGAAACAGGCCGGCAAGCTGCCCAGGGCGGAGCAGAGGCGAGTGGTGGAGGCGGTAGGTGCCCTGGAGGACTGGCCCGGATGTCTGCAGGTTCAGGACATCAGGCGACTGACGCGACATGAACGACTGTACCGCCTGCGGGTGGGCCGTTACCGCGTCCTGTTCGACGTCGACCCGGCCCTCGAGGTGGTGTCGGTCGAGCAGGTGAGGAAGCGCGATGAGCGGACGTATTGACTATCGTGTCCATGAGGAAAAGGGACGCAAGTATGCCGTGGTCCCGCTCGATCAGTTCACGGCGCTGATCGAGCGTGCCGGCGAGCGCGACTCCCTGACGCTTCCGCATGAAGTCGTTGCGCGACATCTGCTGGAGGAGGTCCCACTGATTCGCGCCTGGCGAGAACATCTTGGCCTGACCCAGGCAGATCTCGCGCAGCGCATGGAGGTTTCCCAGGCTCAGATCGCCCAGTGGGAGAGTGCCAGCGCCCGGCCGCGCCATGCCACGCTGAAGCGCATCGCTGCCGCCATGGGCCTGTCCGTCGGGCAACTGACGCTGTCGGATCAGCTGGCGTCCCACCAGCAAGCGTAGACTGCCTTCCTGTCGACCAGGGGTTCGCCTTGCGTCCATACCTGATCACCTCTGAGCTGATGGGGCTTGGGGCGGCGATGGGTCCCAGCGCGACGCCAGTGCCGGAGGACGACTGGCCGGCCCTCGTCGGGAAGCTGACGCCGTTCTATCGCAGCATCGCCTTCTCGCCCTGAACGCGGCAGGGTCAGGGTTGACGGTTCGTCGCCTGGCCTCCTGCCCACGGCAATGGAATTGAAGTGGACGCGCCAGCTAGGCTGTCGAGCGTGTCGGCGACGTCCACGTCAAGCCAAAGCAGCGCAGGATCGAAAGCGAGTAGACCATCGCGGGTGCGCCGTCGAACCAGGCGCCGAATCGGGCCGCGTTGCATGCTCAGGTCACATTGTGCCGTATGTCGGTTTTCCGTCGGACTCGTAGGTCGTGAGGACCGCGCCGCTGTCGCCCGCGCGCGACTCGACCAGCTTGAGCCGTGTGGGATCGACGCCCTCGGGGAAGAGACGCTTCCCGCTGCCGAGGACGACTGGGTAGATGACGAGGACGAACCGGTCCACGAGCCCCTGGTGCATCAGGGACTGCACAAGGTCGGCGCTGCCGATGACGTACACGTCGCCGTGGTCCACCTTGATTCTCCTGACAGCCTTGGCGAGATCGCCGTCGATGCGCTGGGCATTGTTCCAGTCGACCTGGTCGAGCGTGCGCGACGCCACGTATTTGGGGACCTCGTTCATCTTGCGGGCTAAGGGATTGTCGGCGGGAGCATTGGGCCAGTAACCGGCGAAGATGCGGTAGGTCTTGCGCCCGATCAGCAGCGCATCCATGCCCTCTATGTTTTGCCTGACTTCGCCGAGGCTGCCCTCGTCGAGGAATGGGAACTGCCAGCCGCCGTGTGGGAAGCCTCCTTCACGATCCTCGGCCGGTCCACCGGGCGATTGGACGATGCCGTCCAGCGTGACGAACATCTGGACCGTGAGCTTACCCATCAGCAGACCTCAAGCTTTCTACAGGACTGCCGTCACGTTGGCGTGATGATGACGGACGACGTGCTCCTGTTGGACGGGCCGTGATAGACGGCCTCAATGTTGTTGCCATCAGGATCAAGGACGAATGCTGCGTAGTAGCCAGGGTGATAGGAGCGCTCTCCGGGCCTGCCATTGTCTTTGCCGCCGGCGTCGAGCGCGGTTTCGTGGAAGGCGCTGACGGTTTCTGGATCCGGCGCCTGGAAAGCCAGATGAACTCGCGTAACCTGGCTGTCCGCCAGGCTCACGAAGAGCTCATCGGCGTAGAAGAAGTCCGGCCCTTCGTGTAGCACCCCGGAATGGCCAAGGGCGTTCAGAACGGCCAGATAGAAACGTTTGCTGGCTTCCAGGTCAGAAACCCGAATGTGGACGTGGTCAAACAGTCTTCCTCGGTGAAACTCCACCACTACCTCGCAACGATCAACTTCATCGCGTGCGCCTCTCGGAAACGCCAACTACGCTGGTCGAATCGCGGAGCAGCGAATCGACACGCCGCGTTCCATCGTCACCGTTACTGGTACAAGGCGGACGCAAAGAATCTCCGTAAGCACGTTTCTCTATGCAGAAGGCACGTCGAACGCGTAGCCGGTCCTGCTGACCGATGGGGCAGGCCTCGCCGACGCTGAAGCCGCCGCGACTTGCCAGCCTGGCAACCCACGCCCGCGTATCGTGACAGGTCTCCATGGCGCGCAAGTAGTCCTCACGTCGGGACATGCGGACCATGTAGCCTTGCTCTGCTTCGCTGGGTACTGCGATCTCCTTCGGAGTAGTGGATCGTGAGGCCTCTCAGTGAGGCTAGAGAAAACTCGACCGCAGCTTCACGCCCCAGCAGCCGTCTTCGCGGATCAGAACGTACAGGGACTCCGCCCTCGTCAGCTCGGAACCGTCTTCCCGGTAGCGTGCGAACCGGGTAGCGACGTGAACCTTGGTGTCGCTGACGCTGATGACCTCACGCTCCAGCCAGGCGGATCGATGCCAGCCCGTATCAGGCAATTGCTGAAACAGCTCCTCATGCGCGGCGAGCGCCTCCCCCGGCGTCTCCCACACCAGCATTTCGCCACGGGCCAAGCGGTAGTGAGGGAAGTGATACGTCGCCGTGTGTTGCTCGGGGCTGCTGGCGCTGAACCCTGCCATGAATGCGTCCAGCACGGCCATCACCTCGGCGACGATCCGCTCTCTATCGGGTTCGTCAGCAACGGTGACCTGCCCGATCGAGAGCAGGATCAGGATGAGCAGGGCATTGATGGTCTTCATGATGACCCTCCGCGTCGGCCAAAGCGGCCTGCTGCAGGATTGCGGCGATTCGGGTCGAGGTCAATCGGGATCCATTTCTGCGAGCCTGCGTGCGCGCTGGGCATGCCAGAGTACTCCGATTCCGGATTGTCCCGTATCAGCGGCTGACTGCTCCAAGCCTGCTTCGCAGCGCACTGCTCGCTCAGTTTGGACCTCGGCTGCCATCCTTGGCGGCCGAGGGTGAAAGGGGCATCGCACGGAATGTTTGGGCTAAGGCGCCGGCTGTGCTTCCAGCGCTGCGAAGAAGGGTGTTAGTTCATTTCCGATCAGCGTGAAGTTGCCGCCGGCGTAGACAATGTCACCTGCGACGGCCAGGGCCCGGACGAAGCCGTCGGCATCGGGATTCCAGTCGGTCAGATTGCCGTTGGTGTCGATGGCGGCGAGGCGATTTCGCGTCTGTCCGCCGACCTCTCTGAAACTTCCGCCCACGTAGACGATGCCGTCGGCGACGGCAAATCCGAGGACGGTGCTATCGGCATCGGGATTCCAGGCAGTGAGATTGCCTTCGGCGTCGAAGGCTGCGAGGCGGTTGCGGGTCTCTCCGCCGATGCTGGCGAATTGGCCGCCCACGTAGACGATGCCGTCCGCTACGGTAAACGCCTCGACGGCGTTGTTGGCACCAGGATTCCAGCCGCTCAGGTTACCGTCGGTGTCGATGGCGGCGAGGCGGTTGCGTGACTCCCCGCCGATGCTGGAGAAGAATCCACCCGTGTAAATGATGCCGTCCGCGACGGCGAGGGCGAGGACCTGGGCATTGGCATCAGGATTCCAGCCGGTCAGGTTGCCGTCGGTGTCGATGGCGGCGAGGTGGTTGCGCGACTCCCCGCCGACGGTGGTGAAGAATCCTCCCAGGTAGACGATGCCGTCCGCGATGGCCATGGCAAGGACACCCCCGGAGGGGTCGGGATTCCAGTCTGTCAGGTTGCCGTCGGTGTCGATGGCGGCGAGGTTGTTGCGCGTCTGTCCTCCGACGCTGTCGAATTGTCCGCCGGCGTAGATGATGCCGTCCTCCATGGCGAGGGTGCGGACCGAGCCGCTGCTCACATTGGGATTCCAGTCGGTCACGTTGCCCTCGGAATCGACGGCGGCGAGGCGGTTGCGCGTCTGTCCGCCAATGCTGGTGAAGTTCCCGCCGGCGTAGACGATGCCGTCTGCAACGGCGAGCGCTTCGACGACGTCAACAGCCTCGGGGTTCCAGGCGGTGAGGGTGCCGTCGACGTCGATGGCAGCGAAGTTGCTGCGGGCCTGTCCGCCGATACTGGTGAAGAACCCACCCGCGTAGACGATGCCCTCCGCGACGGAGAGAGTGAGGGTCGATACGCCGCTCGCATCGGGATTCCAGTCGGTGAGGTTGCCGTCGGCGTCGATGGCTGCGAGGCGGTTGCGGGTTTCTCCGTCGATGCTGGTGAAGCTGCCGCCCGCGTAGACGATGCCATTCGCGACGGCGAGGGCGAAGATGGAGGGAAACTGGCCACCGGCTTCGGGACTCCAGTCGGTGAGGTTGCCGTCGGCGTCGATGGCGGCGAGATGGTTGCGCGCCTGTCCGCCGACTTCAGTGACGAATCCGCCCGCGTAGACGATGCCTTCCGCCACGGCGAGGGCGCCAATGTCGCCGGCGACATCGGGGTTCCAGTCGGTGAGGTTGCCGTCGGCGTCGATGGCCGCGAGCCGGTTGCGGGTCTGTCCGCCGACTTCGCTGAAGCTCCCGCCCACGTAGACGGTGTCGTCTGCGGCAGCGAGGGCGACCACTATGTTGTTGGCGTCGGGATTCCAGTCGCTGAGGTTGCCGTTGCTGTCGACGGCGGCGAGGTTGTTGCGCGTTTCACCGTCGATGCTGGAGAACGTCCCGCCCGCGTAGACAATGTCATCCGCGACGGTGAGGGCGAAGATGGCGGGGGATTCGCCGCCGACGTTAGGATTCCAGTTGGTCAAGGTACCGTTCGCACGGATCTGCGCGAGCCCGTTGCGTGGCTCGCCGTCCACCTCAGTGAAGGTGCCCCCGATGTAGAAGCCGCCATGGCCGTCGGCGACAGTGGCGGAAACGGTGCCATTGACCAGCGGAAAGGCCTGGAACTGCCCCGTGCGCGCGCTCAGCAGCGCCCCACCTCCGCTGCGCCGGCCAAAGCGCGTGAAGTTCCCGCCGAGATAGGTGAGGTCTTCCTCCGCGTCGTGCGCAATGGCATCGACGCGTCCATTCGGCACGATGATGTCGGGCCGCGCTCCGGCCTCGTTCGACAGCGCCGTGGCGCCGGTGGCGGCGGACTCGAGGTAGAACCAGTAGTTCTGGCCGTTGCCGAGGCCGGTCTCGATGTGCGGTGCGGTCACGTTCAGGACCATCGTGCCGCCGGGGCAGAGGCTGAAGTTGTCCACATCGCAGTCCGGTGCGGTGGCGTAGATGAGGTTGTAGCGCGGAGCCCCCGTATCCTCCCAGTCGAGCCTGACGGCCCCGGTCTGGGCCTCGGC
>REEU01000115.1 GCA_007694905.1 Gammaproteobacteria bacterium
GCTCGTCATCGGCGACTCAGCCGCCGCCAGCGGCCAGCCGGAAGGCCTGCCCCGTATGGTGCACTTCCTCGCGATCCGGCGGGATATCCAGAATGAATGTACGGAACCCCTGCTGCACATAGGTGCGCAGGAGCGCGCCGACCTGCGCATGGCTGCCCACAAGGTAAGGACAGAACGTCTTGCCCGACTTGAATGGATGCAGCCAGTAGACGCTGGCGTCCGCGTCCTCCTCAGCTGTACCGGAGAGCTGGCGGTGCCAGTGGGAATCAGACACCTTCATGGCGAGCTGATGGCGCAGCTCGCCATGCCGATCGTCCGGGAACCGGGCATGCGCTACCGCCCATGCTGCCTCGGCGGATTCACGCGCAATCACGCCGACTCGCACGCCGAAATCGATTGACGAGCCTTCGGGGATCCCAGGCTCCTCGCTCGGCGGCTGGGGGTAACGGATGGCTGTAGCACCGACTTCTTCGGCGCAAGCCAGTCCCGCCGGTGAAGAGCCAGATAGCAGAATACCCGGACGGAGGGCCTCAGGCACGGGCGGCGCCATTCTCAGGCCTGCGACGCGGTAATACTGGCCGGAGAAACTGAAGCCACGCTCCGCCTCGAGCACACCGCGAACAATTCTGGTGTACTCCCCGGTGCGTGCATAGCGGTCATCATGCGGAGTCTCGTCGCCAAGGGCTTTCAGATCGTTGACGAAACCGCCCGCCAGCATGTTCAGATAAATTTTTCGTTCGTACAGAAAAGCCAACGACGCAACCATTTTCGCGACCGCGTACGGATGCATATAGATCGGCTGAACCGCCACCAGGGGGGAAAGCTGTGATGTGGCCTTTAGAATTTCCTGGCTGACCATCCATGGGTCGACCAGAGAATTATCGGTATAAACGAGAATTCCAGAATAACCTGCTGTTTCGCTCCATTCAGCGACTTCCACAACACGATCCACATAGTCTCCGGGAAGACTGTCTTTGGACTGCGGACAAGTCGAGAATATGTTAAGCCCACAAACGCCTGAGCTCGCTGGTTGCGCCGGCCGTCTTTCAGGCTGCATATGCTCCCCTCGTGAACGACACTTTATACTCAATGTTCTTCACCGATATTAGACTAACGTAGCGTCGTGTTCTGGATACCTTGCTCACAGTTTTTGGCGATAGCCTGTACCGATAGTATCCTCCACTCGTGGGTACTGAAGCTTTTTCGGGCCGACTGCTCTCTATCAACACTACGACAGTGCAATCTTGTAGACATTTTATCGATTGACAGCACGGCGGAAGGTCATATTGAAAGCGAAAATAGAGATTGCGGACTATCATCCTTGTCATCTTGAGCAGCTTAAACGACTGTTCAGAGACCATTTCGGTATTTGGGCAGCCGAGCGGATGGTGGATCGGTGGGAATGGCAGTATGAGGGCACTGCGCGCTTATCGAATCAGCCAGCCTCAATATTGCTTGCACTGGCAAACGAGCGAGTGGTGGGACACATCAGCGGCGCTCCGATACCAGTCACCGTATACGGAGAGAGCAGGACTGCACTCGCTTCAAGCGGTTTGGTCTGCGACCCGAGCTACAGGTGGGTCGCGCCTAAACTTCTGCGCGAGCTCTCGCTTAGAGGACCTCTGTTTTGCACAGCCATGGCGCCCACGGTGGCAGCACTGCTTGGGTGCGCAGGCGCCATCGCTATTCCCGGAACAGATACACGCCTTACTTTGCGCATGTCTTCTGCAGGAGATCTCGCCAGGCGGCTGCGAAACCGAATGCCAGCTCGCCTCGCGCCGCTAATGCACAGGCGACTACTGAAGCCATTTTTTCACATTCCTCACAAACGCAAGCGCGATTTTCTGAACACTATTGGCCCATCGCACGATAACGGAAACATAACTCGCATCAAGTGTTTTGACCACCGCACTGACGAATTGTGGGTAATGCTCAAGCCGAGGTTTTCGTTTTCTGTAGATCGGAGCGCGCGCTATCTGAATTGGAGGTATTTCGCCCTCCCAGGTGCCAAGCCGTTGGCTATAGTCGCCACGGACGCCTCCGGGACTGTGCTGGGCATAGCGGTTGCGATGGAACGATTTGAGCTGGATCGTCATCGACAGCCGGCAGCGACACATCTGGAAATCACCGAGTTTCTTTTGGCCGAAGACGACCCGGAGTTGGCGGACCACCTGATCATCTTCATTCTTAGACACGCACAGGAGCTCGCGGTTGACTCGGTAGGCACGATGCCAATCACCGCCTTTATTCAATCTCGGCTCAAAGCGTTGGGCTTTACCTCAGAGGACAGCACCCAATTCAGCGCGATGTTACTGGACAAGAAAACACAGGATATGCCACAACTCATCGACACTGAGATCATGTATACCGCCGGAGACGGAGACTCAATTTACGTGACAGGACGTTGAGTTTCACGTCGATATCTTTTGCGTATCTGAAAAAAGATTGTGGATAGTCTCGACGCCATTATCGCGGTTGAAAATAAACAATACTGTTACCAATCGCCAGACCATCAACACATCCCCAGCGCTCAATCCAACGCATAGCCACATAGCCTCTGCATCACCATGTGCCCAAAGAAAAAGTGCGCATCCTCGGCCAGTTGCATATCGTCTACATCGGCCCACACGGTATGTTGGGCGATCTGCTTGAGCTTGCCCCCACGATAGCCACACAACCCGAGGGTGACGGCACCGTTATCGTTGGCGTAGTTCACGGCACGGATCACGTTCTCCGAGTTCCCGCTCCCCGAGATCGCGATCACGAGATCGCCGTTCTCCAGCACATTCTTCAGCTGCTCGATGAAGATATCCTCGAAACAGGTATCGTTGCCATAGGCCATGACAACACCCATGTTGTCGACCAGGCTGCGGCCCCGGAACGGCTTGCCGCTGGCCATGTAGATACTCTTGTTCCAGTCATTGATGAAGTGCAGCGCGGTGAGCGAACTCCCGCCGTTGCCCAGCGTGATGATCTGGCGCCCCGACTGCCAGGCCTCGCCGATCACGCGGATCCCGTTGTCAATCTCGTCGTGATTTAGCGTACCGAGCAGTCGGCCCAGTTTGCCGAGGTAGGCCTCGGCTGTCCCGGTGTACGGATTGTTCGCCGTGTGTTGCATGAGTCGTGTCCTGATCAATGGTAAAAAATGATTCGGCTGCCCAGCGGTTCGAACCCCATCGGCACCTCGCGCAGGCCACCGAGGGCAGAGCGGATCGCCTCGTGGCGTTCCGGCGGTGCATAGAACATCAGAAACCCGCCTGCGCCGGCGCCGAGCAGCTTGCCGCCGAGCGCACCGGCCGCGCGGGCCGCCGCATACCACTCGTCGATGTCACCGTTGCTGACCCCGGCAGTCATACTCTTCTTGAGTTCCCAATTCTCATGCAGGATCTCACCGAAAGCGGTGACATTGTTGTTCTGAAGTTCATCACGCAGCAGGTAGGCCAGTGCCACCATACGCTGCATGGCGCGGCGCTTGTCGAGACTGCTGGCCATGTCCGAGGACTGCTGCTTGAGCAGTGACGAGGCGCTTCGCTGAATGCCGGTGTAGAAGACCATGATCCCCTGCTGTACCGCATGCTGGGTTTCCGGCCGGCAGATCACCGGCGTCACCAGCACGGAATCGTCGGGCTTGAATTCAATCAGATTGAGCCCGCCGAATGCGGCCGCGTACTGGTCCTGCTTGCCAATCGGCTCCCCACAGATCTCGATCTCGATCCGACAGCTGTCCTGGCCCAGGCGATCGCTGGAGACATATCGGTGCTTGAAGGCGTTCAGCGCATTCAGAAGCCCGACCGTGAAACTGCTCGAGGAGCCAAGGCCTGTGCCGCGCGAGGGGATATCAGCGATCGTGGTGATTTCCACCCCCCCGTTCAACTCGAGATACTTCAGCGACTCCCTGACCAGGTCGTGTCGGATGTCGTCCACACGCTCCACTTCCTCGGTGACGGAGTAGGACACGCGAATGCCGTGATCGAACTTGCGGTTGACTGTGACATAAATGTATTTGTCGATCGCAGTGCTCACCACCGCGCCACCGTGCTCACGATAGAACGACGGCAGGTCGCTGCCCCCGCCGACGAAGCTCATACGCAAAGGTGTGCGGCTGATGATCATTGCATTAACAACTCGGGCGACACCCTCAGGGCATCGCCGGCCATGGCATCGATCACCGGGACCTCATCGTGCAGACGCTCGCGATAGAGCGCGTCTATCGACGCGTCATCCAAACCGCGCAGCCGGTACTCGCGGCGCACCCGCCGCGCCCGCTCGTTCTCGTCAATCTGCACAAAAATCCGGTGAACCTTGGTCCATTCTGCCGGATCAAGCGCCAACGCGACGGTGCCCTCGATCACAATTATGTCGTCAGGCGTGGGCTGGACGACATCCACCGCGGCATGCGAACTGCGGGACCGGCGATCATACCCTGGAAGCGCAAGCGCCCCGGTGCGCCCGGCCGGTACGGCAAGACCGCGAACCACCGCCTCTACAGCGGGCAAATCGTAGCGCCCCAGCACGCCCGCGCCGCGATTGTCTCCATCCCGCAGCCAGCGATCGATCCGCAGCACCAGAGCGCGCTGCCCCCGTGCGGCCAGCGCGTCGCGAAGTGTCGTCGCCAGGGTACTCTTGCCACTGCGGGACTGCCCGCCGATCAGCACCAGCTCGCCAGGATTGATCCGCTCCGCCAGCGTCGCACACCAGGCCAGCAGCTTCGGATAGCCGTCCAGGATAAACTCGACCGCGGCAGGAAGATCCGGTGCGACGTGATCAGGTTCCACCCAGTGGCGGCCATCGAGCCCGGCATATCCGGTCTCCAGCAGCACCGGCTTGAGCCCGGCACGCCGTGCGGTTTCCACGTCGACCGTGGTATCGCCCACAAACCAGGACCGCGAGCGATCGACATTGAACTCCGCTGCCGCGCGGTCGATAAGCCCCGTCTTGGGCTTCCGGCAGTCGCAGTCGATCTTGAGTTCCGGCCGTTCCCCGGGAAACCCGCGATGCGGATGATGCGGACAGACATAGATCCGGTCCAGATAGGCGCCGCCCTCGCCCAGCTGGGTTTCCAGCCGGTTATGGATGGCGCGAAGCCCCTCAAAGGAACACTCCCCGCGTGCCACCACGGGCTGGTTGGTTACCACGCAGCAGCGATAGCCGCTGCGGTTCAGCCGGCGCACGGCGGCCGGCACACCGGGCAGCAGCTCCAGCTGCTCCGGATCGGCAAGGTGGTCGACCTCACGGTTCAAGGTACCGTCCCGATCCACGAACACCACAGGCTGGGGATGCGCCAGTGAGGCACGACTGATCTTGCCTGACTCGAAATCCGCAGCGACCCGATCCAGACGCTCGGGCGTGCCGATGTCCTTGATGTACTCCGGGCTGTTGTAGCCCTGCAGGACCAGCCCCCGCTCGAGCATGGCCGGAAACAGGTCCTTGCCGAAGTCGAGCAGGCCAGGCGTCGCCCGCCAAGGTGCCAAGGCCTCCCGATGCACCCAGTAGAGCGCAGCATTCACCAGGTTCGGCAGATCGTGTCCCTGAGGGTGCGGATAGGGATGGAAGGCAAGCACACGGTCGGTGTCATCCACTTCCACCAGATCGGAGTCCTTCGGGTGGTCGTTCGGGTGCAGAAACAGGGTGGCTGCGACCTCGCTGGTCCGCTGGTGAAACGCCCGGAAACGCTCGAGGTCCACCTCCAGCATGGTGTCGCCATACATCACCAGGAATTCGTCGGCGAGCTGATCGAAGATCGCCAGCGTCGCACCGGCTGTCCCGCGCGGCTCGCCGTCATCGATGCAGATGACGTCCAGACCCCAGTTGTCACGTGCGGCACAGAACTCGACGATCTGCTCGGCGGCGTGGTTGACCAGCACCAGGATCTGCGTGAACCCATAGCGCTTCAGCAGCCAGACCTGGCGCTCCAGCAGCGGCACGCCGCAAAGGTCCACCAGCGGCTTTGGCCGGCCGCCCAGACGATCGCGCAGCCGGGTGCCGCGGCCCCCTGCGAGGATCACCGCCTGCTTCACTGGGTGGTTTCCTGCTCCACCACCTGGTCGACGGCACGGCGGACGGCCGCGGCTGACCCCAGTTTTGGGCGCCAGCCCAGCGCAAGCAGCTTGTCGATGGAGTAGACGAACTTCGGCACGTCCCCGACCCAGCCGCGGTTGCCCTCGCCATAGCGGATCTCCGCCTGTGGCGACACCCGATCACGCACCGTCTCGGCGATGAACCGAACCGTGACCCCGTCGTCCGCAGCACCGATGTTGTAGCAGCTGAGTCTCGCGTTATCGTGGTCGCGGATGTGGAGCATCGCGTCCACCAGTTCTTCCACGTGCAGATAGCTCTTCTGCTGGGTGCCGTCGCCGAGTACGTCCAGGCAGCCTGGCGTCGCCTGCAGCTTGCGCACGAAATCGAGAATCACTCCATGGGTGGCAGGGACGCCGATCACGTTCGGAAAGCGAAACAGCAATGCCCGTTCCAGATCGCTTTCCACTGCCGCGGAAATCGCCGCCTCGGAGGCAAGCTTCATCGCCCCGTAATTGGAGATCGGAAACAGTGGCCCGATATTCTCCACCAGCGGGCGCTCGCCAAGATCGCCGTAAATGGCGGAGCTGGACGCAAACGCGATCGTACCCACCCCGAACTCACGCATCAGCAGCAGCGTGTTGAAGGTGGTCATGAACGTGTCACCGAGATCGACATGCGGATCTGCGATGCCGGCGGGGATGTCGGAGTTGGCCGCCATGTGCCAGATTTCGGTGATGGGATCGGCCTCGTGCGCGCGGGCCAATGCAGACCGGTATGCAGCGATATCGGTGAGCTCCACACGTTCAAACATAAAGTCAGGATTTGTGCGCAGGCCAGCCAGATTCGCTTCGCTGCCACGACAAAAATTGTCGAACCCAACCACCCGCTCGCCACGCTCGAGCAGCGCGGCGGCGAGGTTGGTGCCGACGAAGCCGGCTACGCCGGTGATGAATACCGTCATCCGGCGACCCTCGAAGCGCCGTCCGCTGGCGCCAGTAGCTCCACTGAGTCACCCGCTGCGCTCAGCCGGAACAGCTCGGCCAGTTTGGCGGTCTCGGTG
>REEU01000179.1 GCA_007694905.1 Gammaproteobacteria bacterium
ACGAAGCAATGTGGGAGCCTGCAGGCGCCGAAGGCGACGCAGCGAGCGCCGACTGCCGCCGGGTTCAGGCGCGACGCAGATCGCGACGCCCGCTTCGCGGACGCAGGCTCCCACTGAGCCTCGCGGGATCGGGGCGGGTCAGGCGAGGCCGAGCTCCGCTTTGGCGAAGGCGGTAATGCCCTTGTAGTCCGCTTTGCCGTTGCTGGCACGACCGAGGTTGGCCTTGTCGAGGATGCGCTTGGGCGTCTTGTAGCCGGCCAGATGCTTGCGCGCATGGACTTTCAGCGCGTCTTCATCCAGTGCTGCACCCGGCTGCAGCTGCACAACTGCAGTGACCATCTGCCCCCACTTCTCGTCGGGGACACCCACCACCAGCGCATCCTCCACGTCCGGATGCTGCTTCAGCACCTCCTCCACCTCTTCCGGATAGACCTTCTCACCGGCCGTGTTGATGCACACGCTGCCGCGTCCGAGCAGGATCAAGGAGCCGTCTGCCTCCACCCGGCACCAGTCACCGGGCATGGAATAGCGAACGCCGTCGATGGTCGGAAAGGTCTTCGCGGTCTTCTCCAGATCCTTGTAGTAGCCTTTCGGAATCGCGCCGGTGCGGGCAATGAAGCCGGGCTCAGGGTCACCGGGCTGAACTTCGCGCCCGTCCTCGGTGAACACCTTGCAGTGTTCACCGATGACGAAGCGGGCGGTCTCGACCGTGCCGTCGACCGTGGTATCGGAACGGCCGAAACCGACCGCCTCCGAGGCGCCAAAGGAGTCCGTCAGCACCATACCCGGATGCTGCTCGAGCAGACCCCGCTTGACCTCCATGGACCACATCACACCGGAGGAGATGATGGACACGAGCGAAGCCAGCTCGTAGCGCCCCGAAGCTTCCTCAAGAGCACGCTGCAACGGCTTCGCGAACGCATCACCGACGATGGCCAGGCCGTTCACCTGCCAGCGCTGCACGGCCTCGAGACACTCCACCGGATCGAAGCTCGGTTTTTCCAGCAGCACCAGGCTGCCGCCGCCGGCGAGGCAGGCCATGGAGGTGAGCAGGCCGGTTCCGTGCATCAGCGGGCAGCAAGGCATCATGCGGCTGCCGCCACCTGCCTTGCGCACATTGGCCGCATGCGCCTCGAGTGTCGCCGGCGGAAGCATGTCCGTCGCCGGCGTCGCACCGGCCGCCCCTGCAAACCAGAGATCCTCCAGCCCCCACATCACGCCCTTGGGCATGCCTGTGGTGCCGCCGGTGTAGATGAACAGCATGTCGTCGGGCGAACGCTCGATACCCAGCGGCGCGCCGTTACCGGACTCCGCGAGGGCTTCGAAGGACTCCGAGCCGTCGAGCGCGACAGAACCGTCGTCGCTGATCTCGAGCCAAAGCGCGACCTTGGGCAGGCGCGGCTTCAGGGCCGCCACGTGCTCTGCGAATTCCTCGCCGTAGAGCACCACCTTCGAATCCGAGTTGTCGAAGATGTAGTGCAGTTCCTCGTCGACATAACGGTAGTTGACGTTGACGTGGGTGAAGCGCCCCTTGAAGCAGGCGCCGAGCATTTCCATGTAGGCCGGGTGGTTGCGCAGGTAGAAGCCGACCTTGTCACCGGACTCGATACCGCGCTCTCGGAGCACCCGCGCCAGGTTGTTGGTCCGGCGCGTGTAGTCGCCCCAGGTCAGGACGCGGTCGCCCTGAATCAGGCAGGGTGCCGCCGCATCCACGGCCTCCCCCATGGCATCGTAGATGTCACCGAAATTCCAGCGTTGTGCTGCGGTCATGCTCCCCTCCCAGGGTCGATTCAGGCATCTTGTTCCAGGGCGCGCTGATAGCTCTTATAGCGCGGGTTGTCGATGGCGAGCTTCGCCATGACCGTGGCCCGCAGATGGTCGGCGAGTCCGGGCGTGTCCACGTTAAGCTCACCACCACGGATCCCCTTGATCAGATCGTTAGCCAGGTCGTCGAGGTCACCGTCCCGGCCGAGCAGCGACGCCAGACCTTCGCGTTCACCGGCGCGCAGCGCCTCGCCGTTCGCCAACTCACGCTCCACGATGCGGAGCACGTTCACGGCCACGCGGGTATGGAAGGCGACGCTGCCTTCCAGGTTTGGTTGCACTTCGTTCTCCATGAACTCGCGCACCGCCTCGACGAGTTCGGGCACGGTTGGTCGATCAGTAGGCATGCGCCCTCCTCAGGCCAACAAGTTCAGCAGGTCGAGCTCAGTCTCGGACACTCGCCGCCCGATGGCGGCCTTCTCCACCGAACGCGTGACACCACCCAGGTGGGAGTGGGTCATGATCATGCACATGATGCCCCACTTAAGCGTGCCGAAGACCTCCCAGTAACGCACCACGTCCGGGTCCACCCGGTCGCCTCCGGCCGCTTCGTAGCCCGCGAACAGATCCTCGCGCTGCCCGAAACCGCCCACCGGATGGTCGATCTCGCCGAAGCGCCAGGAGGTCACGCACAGCCAGCCCAGGTCCTCCATCGGATCGCCCAGATGCGCGAGCTCCCAGTCCATCACCGCCCGGATCCCTTCCGGCCCCACCATCAGGTTGCCATTACGGAAATCGCCATGGACCAGGGTCACCCGGGA
Organism: Gammaproteobacteria bacterium; assembly: GCA_007694905.1. GTDB lineage: Bacteria > Pseudomonadota > Gammaproteobacteria > Pseudomonadales > Azotimanducaceae > SLTB01. The sequence continues at coordinate 2,586 of REEU01000179.1, forward strand.
AGGCTCCCGGCGGTGATCGGCCAGCCAGCGCAACGCCAGATCAAACACCGGCACCGGCTGCCCGAAGGAACGATAGATCTCGCCGTAGCGCTCAAGCTGCTCCGCCGCACCCATCCGGTTCAGGGTCGGCAGCCGGGCCGGATCGACGCTGTGCAGCTGGGCCAGCGTACGGCCACAGTCATGGGCGAGATGGGCCCTGAGCCTGCCATACTCCGGGTCACGCAGGATGCGCCGAGGAATCGTCTCGCCCTCCAGCAGGGTCATGACGTAGCCCTCGCCGAGGTTGTCGTCCTGATCGAGGACGAACAGCACCTCGGCGGCCGCGACACCCGCCGCCCGGGCAGCCTGCTGCACGGCGGCCTCACCGGTCTTGCCCAGATTGGTCTCGGAATCCGCGGCGGCTTCGACACCCAGTGAAGCCGGCGATCGTCGCAGGATGCAGCCGAGACGCTCACCGTCGCCGCCGCTGCCGACCGCTTCGAAGCGCCAGGTTTCGTTGGCAGCACCCGCGGTGAGGCGGGCGAGTTCAGTCACCTTCGGCTCGTCACCCAGCCGCTCTCGCAGGTGGCGCGCCAGGGCCCGCTCAAGCCCTGACGCAAGTGCATCGTGCCCCTGCGCCATGCTCAGGAACCCGCGCGTTTGCCGACCGGCTCGCCGCCGACGATCTGATCGAGAAACTCCGACAGCCCATACCCGGTCTGGCCGTCACAGCTGTAGCGGGTCATGCCCTCGGTGATCCGCGTCATCAGCTCCTCTCCCTCCGGCGTGGTGCGCCGGTTGCGTAGCGGGATCAGGGACATCACCTCGCCCGCGATCTCATACTCGCGCTCATCGGTCTTCGCCCAGGCCTTCAGGCGGGTCTGGCAGTCGTCGGCGTCGTACTCGGCCTCGATGCGGACGTCACGGATCATCACGTACTCACCGTTGCGCAGCACCATGCCGCCCTGCCGTTGCGTCCCATCGGGCCGGGTCACCACCGACAGCATCATCGCGAAGTCGCGCCCGAAGTTCATGGGCAGCCAGCGGTACCAGTAGATGCTCTGCCAGTAGCGCGGGCCCCAGGAGTGGTCCCGCAGGCCGAAACCGTCGATCTCGAATACTTCATCGCCCACCTTGATCGTGCCGCTGCCTTCCATGTGCTGTTCGTAATGGCCGCGGGCGAAACCCTCCTCGGCTTTCTCCTCGATCTTCGAACCGTCCGCCTTGACAGGCTCACCACCGAACATGGGCGAGACACCTGTGAACGCGATGTTCACCTCGGCGGGGACGCTGGGATTGTTGCGGAAAGCCTTGGACGGCTCCGCCATCTCCTTCGGGTTCGCAAGCAGGCACAGCTTGCCTGCGTAGCGCACGGACACCTTCTTGAACGGTTCCTCGACGGTGAACGTCATGCCGCCATTGTCGAACGCATCGTTGTCGTGGCACTCCGGGCGCGCAAACATGAACCCGATGCGGCCGTCCGGCAGGTAGATGCAGCAGGTCATCTCGCCCTTGCCCTCATTGGGGCGATTCGCGAGCCGGAACCAGCCGCCGACGTGGCGATTCGGATCGAAGACGTTGAAGTACATGCTCTCGTTGAAGTTGGACGCTTCTTCCACCGGATGGGTGTACTCGTCCTCCGGCTCCAGACGGATCCGGATCCCCTCTCCTGCCGCAGCCATGTCTGCCTCCCCGTCCGGGCTCGCGCCCGGCCTCTGTTTAATGGAATCGAATTAGCGCACTGAGCGTAGCCAGCAACGTCTCCCGCTACAAGTCGCGCCGAACCCCATCCGACGACCGCCGCGCGCTCACGATCCAGAGCGGATCGGCAGCGGCCGGCGAGCGATCCACGAACTCCAGCGCCTCGAAGCCGCCGGCACGCTGCAGCAGGAATCCGATCAGGCGGACACGCTCCTCCGGCGGCAGCTCGCGAAAGGCCCAGACGGCCTTGGTGGGAAAGCAGCGATGGGAGGTCGAGATGATCAACTGTCCACCCGGCGCCAGCAGCCGCGCAAGTTCAGCGAACACGTCGATGGGCCGGGTCAGGTATTGAACGGACACCGCAATCAGTGCCGCATCGAAGGCGCCTTCCGGCCAGGGAAGCTCCGGGTCGCTGTTAAGATCCTGCACGTGCCAGGCATCGAGGCGCGGATTCGCCGCCAGTTCCGGCGCGTTCATGCCGTGCCCCACTATAGAGGCGTAGGTCACGTCCTCGGGCAGGTGCGACACCCAGGACGACATCAGGTCCAGCAGCCGGGCGCCGGCGGGAATACGCTCCCGATAAAACGTCGTCAGCGCCTCGATGGTGGCGTCGTCGATGTGCGTGACGAAGCGGGGTTCCGCATAGAACGCGGCGTCGTCGCCTTCGTCGATGCGCTGAAACATGCCCGCCGGCAACTCTGGATCATCGCGTTCGGTCATGGCCTGCCGTCTCCCGAGGGGAAGCGCCCGGACCCGACGAGCGGTAGCGAATCCGGTACGGTTCGGGAGCGATCGGGCTTCCCTCGCCGCCGATCGCCCGCCTATATTCGAGCCAGGACAGACTCACGGGCCAATGGATGGCTCGAGTTCTGGTGACGCACTGTCCAAGGAGAGCGGACCATGAAAATTCACCGCAATGCCCAGGATCGTCTCTGGCTCCTGACGTCTGGACCCCACGTGCTGTATCAGGGCCGCCGCAGTCCCTGGCAGTTGCCGGACCTGCTGCGCGAAGCTGCCGAGCGCGAGCAGCAGCTCCGCCACCGGGAGACCGGCCAGCACCGCAGCTGAGGGCCGACCTGCCCGACCGCCGCAGGCGCACTGCCAGCCGCCAGCGCGCCATTGTATCCACCCGCAGCCCAGCCTACCCCTGCGGATGATGCCGTTCGGTCTTTTCGCTATAGTTCGCGCCCTTCGCAGCCCCGCATCGAGGAGATCCACGTGCCCGCCAAGTCCATGGACGAGCTGGTTTCGCTGTGCAAGCGTCGCGGCTTCATCTTCCAGTCCGGCGAGATCTACGGCGGCGTGCAGGGTCTGTATGACTACGGTCCGCTCGGAGTCGAACTGAAGAACAATCTCAAGGCTGCGTGGTGGCGGGCCATGGTCTACGACCGTGACGACGTCGAGGGCCTCGATGCCGCCATCCTCACCCACCGGCTGGCGCTGAAGTACTCCGGGCACGAGGCCACGTTCTCCGACCCCATGGTGGACTGCCGCGCCTGCAAGGCGCGCTGGCGGGCCGACCATCTGGAGGGCAAGTGCCTGGCCTGCGGCTCCACGGATCTCACCGATCCGCGGCCGTTCAACCTGATGTTCAGGACCAACGTCGGGCCCGTCGACGACGGTGCCAGTTTCGCCTACCTGCGTCCGGAGACGGCCCAGGCCATCTTCACCAACTTCCGCCACGTGGTGGACGCCACCTCGCGGCGGCCGCCCTTCGGCATCGCGCAGATCGGCAAGGCGTTCCGCAACGAGATCACGCCGCGCAACTTCATCTTCCGCGTCCGCGAGTTCGAACAGATGGAGCTGGAGTTTTTCGTCGAGCCGGGGACCGACGAGGACTGGCACAAGTTCTGGGTGGACGCCCGCGTGGCGTGGTGGCGGGATCAGGGCATTCCGGAGGACCGGCTGGAGCTGTTGTACGTTCCCGCCGATGAACTGGCGCACTACTCCAAGGCCACCGTGGACATCATGTACCGCTTCCCCCACGGGCTCGAAGAACTCGAGGGCGTCGCCAATCGCACCGACTTCGACCTCGGTTCCCATTCCAAGGGCCAGGACGAGCTCGGCCTCACCGCACGGGTGGAGACCAACCGCGACTCCAACACCCGCCTCGCGGTACAGGATACGGACAGCAAGCAGTGGGTGGTGCCCTTCGTGATCGAACCCTCCGCCGGCGTCGATCGCGGCGTGCTCGCGGTCCTGAACGAGGCCTACCGGGTGGAGGAACTCGACAACGGCAGCAGCCGCACGGTGCTGGCGCTGCCGCGGCATCTCGCTCCGATCAAGGTGGCCGTCCTGCCGTTGAAGCGCAATCACGACGGCATCGTCGAGACCGCCCGGCGCATCAAGCAGGATCTGCAGCGCCTGGGGCTCGGGCGCATCCTCTACGAACACACCGGCAACATCGGCAAGGGCTATCGCCGCCACGACGAAGTCGGCACGCCGATCTGCGTGACCGTGGACTTCGAGACCCTCGAGGGCGATCAGACCGTGACCGTGCGCGACCGGGACAGCATGAGCCAACAGCGCGTGCCGCTGGCCGACCTGACCCGCTTCGTCCGCGATTACTTCGCCGAGCAGGGTTGAGTCAGCCCCTCGGCGCCGCGCGGCGGACTGATCAGGAGCCGGAACCCTCGCCGCCGGTATGACCTGCAGCGCGCATTTTGGCGATTACGTCGGACGTGATGTCGACGCTGGGGTCGTACCAGATCATCGGCGTTGCCACCGTGATCACCGCCTTCGCGCCCCGCTGGCGGGCAACCTCCGACGCGTAAGGCATCACCTCGGCGCGGAAGTTGTTGATCACCGCCTGCCGGAACTCCTGCGCCCGCTGCTGCGCCAGGGCCTGGGTCTGCTGCAGGCGCAGGTTCGCAGCCGCGGTGCGTTCCTCCATGTCCTTCTGCGCCTCGTCACCCACGACCTCGTAGCGGCTGCGCTCCTCCTCCAGTTCCTGCTGCAGCGTACGCGCCACTTCGGTCAGCTGGGCGGAGAGCTGCTGGGTGGCCTGATTGATCTGCTGCGCGATGACGTCGTCCCGCCCCAGCGCGCGCGCCAGCTGATCGAGATCGATCACGGCCACCGAGCTCGAGCGGTTGAATTCCTCACAGCCGGTGGACATGACTGCAGCGACGGCCAGCATCACCAAGGCGAGCGACTTCATGGGATCCCCCAAAATGGAACCGACGATCGAATGACGAGACACTCATGCTAGCCTGGATCACACACCCGACGCGACGGCCGGGAGACTGCCGGACACAGCGCCGAAACCCCCGCTCTGGGCAGCGCGTCCGGAACGCGCGACAATGCGCCGCGTGCTCGCATTCACGCGACTCATGGTGTTCGCCATGACCTGTTCGCTGCTACCAGAGAGACCATCGTTCGCATGACTTCACACACCCTGGATCCTGATTGGGACCTGCCCCTGGCTTTGAACGTGACGGCGGCCGGGCTGGCCAATGCGCTGTTTGTAACCGCCGACGAGGTCCACACCTCCTGGCAGAGCTGCGTCGACCAGTCCCTGGTTGTAGCCGAAAGCATTGCGCAGGACGGTCACAACGCGAACTACTGTCGCCTGATCGAGCAGGAGTACGAAGAAGACGGTTCCGACGGCGTCTGGCACGACTGGATGGTCGAGGTACGCATCGGCGACGTGTTCGTCGCCGGCCACTGGCGCCTGCCCACGGACGGACGCGGCGCCGATTGGCAATGGTGCAACGCCGAAGCTCAGCGGGCCTTCACGGCGGCCAGCGTGCTGTTCGGCCGCCGCGTCGGCCAGACCGTCTACGTCGAAGAACTGCTGGCCTCAGGCCCGCCCGCCACCCGGCACTGACCCCTCCGATCACCAGGAAGCACGCATGTCCCTGAAGGCCACCATCATTCCTGTCACACCTTTCCAGCAGAACAGTTCGCTCATATGGTGCGACGAAACACAACGTGGCGCCGTCATTGATCCCGGCGGCGACCTCGAACGGATCCGTGCTGCCGTGGCCCAGGCAGGATGCGCCCTTGAGAAGATCCTCATCACTCACGCCCACATTGATCATGCCGGCGCCACCGCCGAGCTGGCAGAAGCCGAAGGACTACCCATCGAGGGTCCCCACCGGGACGATCTGTTCCTGATCGAGTCCCTGGCGGAACAGGGCGCCCGCTTCGGCTTCACGGGCGCACGCCCGTTCGAGCCGGACCGCTGGCTCGACAATGGAGACACCGTCAAGGTGGGGAACCTCACCCTGGACGTGCGCCACTGCCCGGGGCACACGCCGGGCCATGTGGTGTTCATTTCCACCGAGGCGCGCGTGGCCGCGGTGGGCGACGTGCTGTTCCAGGGTTCCATCGGCCGCACCGACTTTCCCCGCGGCAATCACGAGCAGCTGATCCGCAGCATCCGCGAACGGCTGTTCCCGCTGGGCGACGACATCACCTTCATCCCCGGCCACGGTCCCGTCTCTACGTTCGGCCAGGAGCGGCGCGCCAACCCCTTCGTCGCTGACATGCTCTTCAGCTGATCGGGGCCCGGCCTCCGCCCTGATCGACCTAGACGCCTGTCGCCGCTGCTGCGCGGGCCTCGGCCAGACGCAAGGCTTTGATGCGCTGGCCGGCGGCCGCCTCGTTGACGTTGAGAATATGGTCCGCGATGCGTTCGAGGCGGTTGACCATATCCAGATAGACGACCCCGGCCCGAGGCGCGTAGCCGCCGGCCTCGAGGCGCTCGTAGTGCTGCTCACGGAGCGTATTGCGCAGCGCATTGACGCGTCGCTCGAGGCTGATGGAGCGATCAAGATCGACACTCTCAGGGACGAGGGCGACGTTCTTCTCCATGTCCAAAAGCGCGCCCTGGACCGCCGCGAACATCTGCTCGATCTCCTCCAAACCGACCTCCGGCAGCGCCACGTTCGCTGCCCGCAAACGCTCGACGAGCTTCGCGATCTGGTAATAGATGTCGGCAATACGTTCAAGATCGTTGATCATCGTCTGCATGAAGCGGATACGGCTGGTCACGGATGAGTCGAGACTCGCTGACTCGGCGATACGCACGAGATAGTCAGAAATCTCGAGCTCGAGGACGTCCGTCAACTCTTCACGCTTGTGCACGGCCTCGAGCCGGTCCGCGATCCGGGCGTCCGCCTCGAGGACCAGGGAACGGACCTCCTCGTGCATCTCATGCACCACCCCGACAAAGACCTGTATCTCCTTCTGGGCCTGTTCGATGGACAGCGCCGGCGAGGACATCAACCCCGTACTGATGTAGCGGAGGTGGAACTCGCCCGAGGTGCCCTCGCGGTCGGGCTGCAAAAATTCGACCAGGCGCACCATGCGAGGCACGAAGGCGAACAGCAGGACGACGTTGAGAATGTTGAACGCCGAATGGAACAGCGACAGCGCCAGAGTCGCGTTCGGGCGCGCTGCCGCGTCGTCGCTGAACACCGAGATCGGATCAGCGGAGAACTGCTGGATCGTCCAGTCCACCATGTGCAGGAACGGGAAGATCAGCAGCAGCATCCAGGCCACGCCGAAGACATTGAAGAAGAAGTGGAAGCGCGCCGCACGCTTGGCGTGCACGTTGCCCACCATCGCCGCCAGATTCGCGGTGACCGTGGTGCCGATGTTCTCCCCGAGGATCATCGCCGCGGCGATCGGGAAGGAGATCCAGCCCTGGAACAGCATCACCAGCGTAATCGCCGTCGCCGCCGACGAGGACTGAGTCAAAAGTGTCAGTACGGTGCCAACCAGGACGAACAGCAGCAGGGACGCATAGCCGAAATCCGTGAACCGGTCGAGGAAGGCCAGGATGGCGGGGTTGGCATTGATGTCCGGTACCGCATCCTTGATGAAATCGAGGCCCACGAACAGGATGCCGAAGCCGACCATGGCTTCGGCAATACTGCGCAGGCGCACGTTGCGCGCAAACAGGAACGGGAAGAACAGCCCGATGGCCGCGACGGCCACGGGCGTAATCTGAAACTTGAAGCCGAACAGGGACACCATCCACGCGGTCAGCGTGGTACCGATGTTCGCGCCCATGATCACGCCCGTGGACTGCACGAAGGTGAGCAAGCCCGCGTTGACGAAGCTGACCACCATCACGGTAGTCGTGGTGGAGGACTGGGTCACTGCGGTCGCACCGAACCCCGTCAGCACGCCCGTAAAGCGATTGCGCGTCATCCCCCCGAGAATGGCCCGAAGGCGATCGCCGGCGACGCGCTGCAGGCCATCACTGAAGATCTTCATGCCGAAGATGAAAATGCCGAGCGAGCCGAGCAGGCCCAGGAAATCGAACACGGTGTAGGTCATGGACCACCTTGTGCTATTGGCTCGTACCTGGATCAGCCCGACGCAAGCGACATTCGCTTGAGCGAGGACGGCACTTCATGGATCGCATCGATCGGGTCGGCCGACGGCAGCTGCACATGGCAGGTCCCCGCACCGAGGCGAAACCGGCTCAGGCGAGCGCTCTCCGCGCGCTGAAGCGCCTCCCCGATGCTGACATGAAACTGTAACAAACTTCCGGCGGCAAGCGCACCAGGGTCTTACGCTGCGTCCAGACCAAGACCGACCGCAGAGTACGCATCAATTGATCTCGGTCAGCGCGGCGGTCGCCCGCCAGGTTCAGAGTTGAATCGGAGGCGAAATCGCCACCTGAAGCCGGTCGCTGCCATTCGCTGCGCGCGCGGCTTCTCAGTTGCAATGCCAGGGGGATCTGCCATGAAGACCGGAACAGCCTGCAATCGGACCGTGTTCTGCGTTGACGGTAACGAATCAGCACGGGAAGCGAGCCGACTGATGCGTGAGCATCACGTTGGCGACCTCGTCATCACGCGCGAGGAGCGCGGGCGTCGCGTCCCGGTCGGCCTGGTCACGGATCGCGATCTGGTACTCGAAGTGCTGGCCCAGGACATCGATCCGGAAATGGTCACGGTCGGCGATCTCTTCACCGGCCCGCGGCTGATTACTGCCGCGGTCGACGAGGACCTCGAAGACACCGTGCACAGCATGCGCTCACATGGCGTCCGTCGAGTGCCGGTCGTGGACAAGGACGGCGCTCTCGTGGGCATCATCACGATGGATGACATGCTCGGCCTGATGGCCGGGCAGCTCCTGGACGTCACCCGACTGATCTCCCGCCAGACCGAGATCGAGGTCGAACGACGCCAGGCCTGAGCGCAGATGGACGCCGCACCGCCGTTGGCCGCAAGTCGACAGCACCGAATCCCGACACAGCGAGGTCGACCATGAAGATCGAGACGCTCGGAGAATTGCTGAACTGGTGCGACGCCATCCATTCAGAGCTGGCCGAACGCATGACCCGTAGCGCGGACCAGACTCCGGAAGGACCAGCGCGCTGGCTCATGCAGTACGCCGCCAAACATGAAGCACAGATGGCAGAGCAGCTGGAGGGAATCGAGCAAGTCGCTGACCAAAGGGCGCTGAAAACCTGGGTCTACGACTGGCTCGAGCATCCACCACCGAAACCGGAAACGGTGGTCGACGGCGCAGATCGGGAACGTGCATTCGAGGCCGTAGGGCGGGCGGTATTCGACGCCCACAACGAAATCATGACGGTTCTGAAATTTCTGATCGATCGGGCGGACACACCTGAGGCGAAGGAGCTCATCGAGCAGATGCTGAGCCTCGAGGAAGGCCATACTCGCCAGATCGGCCAGCAGATGCATCGCATCCGCGACATGTGACGGCCACCGCCGAGACCGCAACCGTCAGCCAGGATCACAGCTTGGAAGCGAGGTCGGGTCAGTCCTCGGAGGACTGGCGCAGCGCGGCCTCAAGGTTCTTGGTTTCGGTGATATCGAACAGGGTGATGACCACGCCGTCGATCAGATTGTTGAGTCGTCGGTAGGGCATGATGCGAACCAGGAACCAGCGCTCATCAGAGCTTGGAATCTGCTTCTCGGACGGCCTCAGCGTTCGCAGGGTCTCGCGCGCATCCTCGTGCAGTTCCGGGTATTGCAGAGTCGTGGTCAGGTCGCTCAAGGGGCGACCGATGTCGCTGTCTCTCAGGTTAACAACCGTCGAGGCGCGATCCGTATAGCGTCGGACGTTGAGGTCATTGTCGAGGAAGAGGATCGCGATCTCGACGCTGTTGAGCACGTTCTGCATGTCGCTCTGGGCAAGCGCGAGAGCATCGAGTTTGGTCTGCAGCTCACCATTGATGGTCTGCAGCTCCTCGTTCATGGACTGCATCTCTTCCTTCGAGGTCGTCAACTCCTCATTGGTGGACTGCAGCTCCTCATTGATGGACTGCAACTCCTCATTGCTCGACTTCAACTCCTCGTTCGCGACCTGCAGCTCTCCCCGATTCGCGCGTGCTTCCGCGCGTAGGCGCTGAATCTCTTCGAGAGCGTTGGGCAACCTCTCCTGGGCAGCCGGCGCCGACGGAGCTTCGTCTGCCGAGCCGAGACTGTCCGGAAGATCGCGAAACACGATCATGATCATGCCCTGAAGGGCAGCAGGCTCCAGCAAGGCCTGCACGGTGACATCCACCCGCGGGCCTTTCCCTCCCGGCGCCACCACGTCGATGGCGTGCAGGTGCAGGGGTTCGTTATGTGCTGCGGCCTGCTTCAGGGCGCCCTGCAGCGCCTCACGCAGGCCGCCGCGTGCCATGACGTTGATGTTCCAGTTCGCCTTGCCTGCTGCAGGCTCGAGGTATCGGCCTGTCCGGCCGCTGATGTAGACGATGTCACCGCCAGTGGTGACGACCACCGCCGCGGGTGCGTAAACCTGCAACAACACATCGTCGGCGGCCGCTTTCAGATTATCGCCTGCAGCCTTCGGGGCCTCGAGCTCGCCCATGCCTGGCTCCTGCTTTCCGGTTTTCAGAGGCGGATAGGGTGTCAGCAGCAGATCGGTGCGGCCAACTGTTGCGGTGTCCTCGCGCAGATACAGGCGTAGCTTGGATTCCAACGGCATGAACAGGTTATTGAACCGGCCAATAGTTTCCGATCCGCCCAGCAGGAGTATGCCGCCGGGGCGCAGGGCATAGTGGAACAACGGTAGCAGCCGGCGCTGCAACTCCGGAGTGAAATAGATCAGCAGGTTCCGACAGACGATGATATCGAGTCGGGTGAAGGGTGGATCGAGCACCACGTCATGCTGCGCAAACAGCACCATGTCGCGAATCTTAGGGTCGATCTGATAGTGGTCATCATGCTGCGTGAAGAACCTGGAAAGTCGCTCAGCCGAGACGTTATTGGAAATGGATAGCGGAAAATGGCCCCTGCGAGCCGCCGCAATGGCATCCGGACTCACGTCGGAGGCGAAGATCTGCAGTGTGAAGGATCCGGGTTCGGGTAGCCCCGCCACCACCTCACTGAAAAGGATGGCCAGCGAATAGGCCTCTTCACCGGTGGAGCATCCGACACTCCAGGCTCTGAGATCGCCTCCCGGTGTCCGGCGCGCCAGGAGACCTGGCAGTGCGACATTGGCGAGGTGCTCCCATACCTGCGGATCCCGGAAGAAACTCGTTACGCCGATCAGTAGTTCATTGAACAGCAGGTCGGTCTCCTGGGGGTTGTCTGCAAGATACTGCGCATAGTGATCCATGATGGCGAAACCGTGGATCGCCATCCGCCGTCCGATGCGGCGCTGCAGCGTGCTCAGCTTGTAGAGACCGAAATCATGGCGCTTGCGCTTGCGGAGGAGATCGACGATCCATACTTGCGATGAGCCGGCCTCGGATTCACCCGAGTCGGGGGCGGCGCGCTGGTCGGATGGCTCCTGTACTCCGCGAACGTAGGACAGGATGCGGTCCGGCAGAGCGTCGGGTTCGGCAACGATGTCGACCAGGCCGGCCTCGATGGCATGCCTCGGCATCGAATCGAACTGGGCCGAGTCCGGATCCTGGGCTGCGCTCAAACCACCCACGGCCTTAATGGCCTGTAGCCCGAGGGTGCCATCGGTACCCATTCCGGAAAGCACCACGGCGATCGCGCCATCACCGACGCTACCGGCCAGAGAAGAGAACAGCACGTCCACGGGCATTCGCAGGCCTCGTGGTTCGACGGGTGGGGTCACCTGCAAGCTGCCATCGACGACACGGAGTTCCGCGTTCGGAGGTATCACATAAACGTGGTCGGGTTCGATGCGCATGTCCTGCTGCGCCTCGCGCACGGGCATGCCCGTCATCCGCTGCAGCAGCTGCCCGAGCAGGGCCTTACGCGTGGGATCCAGGTGCTGGACAACGATATAGGCCATGCCGGTCACAACCGGTGTCCGGCGAAGGAACTGCTCCAGCGCTTCCAGCCCTCCAGCCGACGCACCGATGGCTACGATTCGTTGCGCCGTTGGCGTCGCGCGATGCGCCGGTGGCATTTGCTCAGGCTTTTCAGTGGATGTCGAAGAAGCCATGACGGTGCTGTACTCGGCCGGCCCGGAGCGGGATTTGCGGGCTAGGAAACCACCATCCAGACATTGTCCGAACCCGGCTCGAGTCTGGCAGTAATCCGCAGCGCCGGCGCACCTAAAGGGGCATCGATGGCGTCCACCTCACACGATGCGATCGGCTGATCGCCCCTGAGCTCGTTGAGCAGCGTGATCAGTACAGGTCGATCTCCGGGCTTGAGCAGCCGGTCGATGCGAAGCTCCTCTTCGCCAAGCTCACTGTTGCCCACAGCAGATGCAAACAACTGCATGGCAGCCTGGTTCGCCTCGATGACGCGGCCATCGTTACTAAGCAGGAGATAACCCACTGGCGCCTGCTCATAGCGGTCGCGGTAGCGCTGAAGCTCCTTCGTGAGTTCGTCTTCGTTGGTCTCAAGCTGCTGGAGTTGGAGATCGAGCTCTACCTGATACACCTGAATCTCGTGTAGCACGGCCAGCGCGTCGTCGGAACTTTTCTGGTCACTTGCCAGCCTGTAGAGCATGGCAAGGGCGTCTGTGCCGAGCTCCCAGCCCCGAGTGGGCGGAGCTTGGCCGCCGGCGAGGAGACTTTCGGCAACGCTGCGCAAGCGTGTCCGCTCTCTGATTTCGGGATCATCGTGCGAACGCGTGGGTGAGCCGATGACGGAAACAGACCGATTCATGCACCCTCCAAGGGGCGGCGGGGGAACCCCTTCATCCTACTCCAGGCGGCTACGGATTGCTTGGCGCGGTTCGATGGGCTTTCTGCAGCGGAGGCTGGATCCATTCGCCGCAATTCGGAGCGTTTATTCCCCGCGCAATCGCGGACTCAGTCTTCCGGCTCAAATCTCATGGCTGGAACTCGTTTTTGGCGCAAAGGCCTCTCTTAAGTTAGCCGCCGCACCGACCCCAGCTGAGGATGCAACCATCTTCTTACCTGCAGGCCGCCCCCCATGGTCTCATGGCAAGAGGCGAAGTCCACCTACTCATCATCAGGATATTCAGCTATGAACAAGAATCAGGTCGAAGGCCGCAAGAGTGAAGCAAAGGGCAAGATCAAAGAGGTCGCCGGCAAGGTGACCGGGAACAAGAGCACGGAATACAAAGGCCAATTCGAAAAGTACAAAGGCAAAGCTGAAGCCAAGTACGGCGATATGAAGAACGATGTCAAGAAGGGGACAGAGTGAAGACGTCAGCGGCAGGACCCAATGGCGAGATCGACTCCGCATTCGACATCAAGGGCGAAGCAACATTGCTCAGCGCCGCCACCATCGCTGGCGACGAGGTATGCAACATGCAGGACGAAAAACTGGGCACGATCCAGGACATCATGCTCGACTTGCAGACCGGCAAGATCCGGTACGCCGTGTTGTCTTCCGGCGGCTTCCTGGGCATGGGCGATCGTCTGTTCGCTGTTCCGTGGAGCGAGTTCAAGCAGGACAAGGAGAACAAGCGCTTCCTGCTCGACGTCAATACCGAGCGCCTGAAGCAAGCCCCGGGCTTCGACAAGGACAATTGGCCGAACATGGCTGATGCAGGATGGAACACGGCCGTTGAGTCCTACTACGACAAGCAAGCGGACACCCCAAGGGTCTGAGGAGGCTGCTGCAACCTCTGGTCGAAGGCATTCGCCGCATCAATTTCTCAGCCTGGGCTTCGTTCTGGCCGCTGCCTATGCATTCAGCCGACTTCCCTAGCCCGCATATCTCGGCGATGCGCGAAGCGAGGTCGTGGAGATGCCGGTAAAGACAAGGCGCGCGACAGTTCGGGCGCGCAGGCGTACTTTCCAGTACGTCGACCGATTCGCCCGGAGCGAATCGGGTCGCACGCAGTGCGCCCGCAGGGTGCGCGCCAGAGAAGGCGCGCAACAGCACCCGGACGGAGCGCAACCGCACCGGCAGACCGGCAGACCGGCAGACCGGCAGACCGGCAGGATTTGCCGGTATATCCGCGACCGCAGCCGTGAATCGGTGAGATATGCGGGCTAGCAACAGGCTCAACGAGACTGCGAGCGCCACATGCTCGTGGGCATCGGGACGAACGGCCGACCATATGAAACGACTGGCGCACACGTATCGTGAGCGCGCTCATCACCACCCCGAACTGAGTGCGCTGACAACACCACTCACCCTCAACACCCTGCAGCCGACGGCGCATGGTGTCGCCGGTGTGGAACTTGCGTTCGGGAGCACGCGGCTCGCCCTGGACGAGCCCGACACTCATCACGCTGCCGCTTGTACACAGTGGCGGTGCGCGTGAGCGCGCAATTCGAGATCCCATTGTTCGGCGCCGTGGAACGTCGCCTGTTCAAAGCGACGGCGGTCATGTTCGCCATCGTGGCACTGGCTGGGCTCATCGTCTGCGTATTCTCGATCCTGGGCCGTACCCTTTCGTTTTTCTATAACCTGATCATGCCGTTGAGCGTGGCAGGCATACTCGCGCTGGTGCTCTCGCCACTGGTCGACCTTCTCGAGCGGCGAGGAAGGCTCCCTCGAGTCGCTGCAACCAGCATCGTCGTGCTGTTTTTCATGGCCACGCTCGTCGGGCTCATTTTCATGGTGGTGCCGACCCTGGTGCGCCAGGTTGGACAATTCGCCGACACGGTGCCCGATGTCCTTGCAAGATGGCAGGACAATCTGAGCTTCAGCTTTCCAGGCTTGACCCAGGTGATCAAGGCGAGTGCGCAGGACGGACAACTGAAAGAAATGGTGCCCGCAATGGGGCAAACGGGCAGCACTGTAAGGTCCTATGCCGGCGCAATGGTGGGGCTGACCTTCGTGCCCCTGATGCTGTTCTTCGCGCTACTTTCCGGCGCGCGGCTGCGCGGAAACACCATGAGTGTGCTGTCGGTGTTCAACACCCGAACGCAGCAAAAGATCATGTATTTTATTGATGTCTTCGTCGCCCAGCTCACCGGATTCTTTCAGGGTCAGCTCGTTATCTCCGTCATCATGGGCGCCATGTTTGCAACCGGCTTTACCTTGATTGGTCTCAAAGGCGGCGTCCTCATCGGCCTGTCTCTTGGGCTTCTGAATATCGTGCCTTTTCTCGGCACGCTGATCGGACTGATGATCGTCCTGCCTCTATCTTATTTTCAGACATCAGGAGGTTTGCAGCTCCTCGGCCTGAGCATGCTCGTGTTCACGGTCGTACAACTCGTGGAGAGCTGGCTGCTGACTCCGAAGATCATGGCCAATCGTTCCGGGCTACATCCGGCGTTGGTGGTGATTTCGGTATTTTTCTGGGGCAGCGCCCTCGGCGGCATCACCGGCATGATTCTCGCCGTGCCCCTGACAGCATTCCTCGTCGCCGTGTGGAGGCAGACGAAAGCAAGCCTGACGCGCAGCATGAGATCCGACGATGACGCGAACCGGATCGCGTTCTTAAGCGGTGGCGCAAAGCCTTCCACGGCAAGAGAGCCTCCAGAGGATCCGCAGTAGGGCAAACGACTACGCCCGGAACATCGGCCCCCGAGCAGTTGAGAGCATGATAGGCCAACACAGGAACGTGTCCGAAAAACCCAGCTCGCTGCACCGTGAGCATCACGGTTCTTCGAACTCGGACCCAAAAGCGACAGCCAGGTGACTGGCTGCCGCCGAGTGGACCAGGCCCTTGCCTGGGATCAGTTCCTCTACGAAGTGCCGGTGCGGCGAATATCCGTGCTGTCCTTATCGTGTTTCGGGGCGTTGCGTATCTCGTCCTTGGTCGCATTGGCGGTGAACGTGTAGCCGTCACGGTGATCGTTCATCTTCAGTGCTGGACATCCTATCGCGGAGATCGGCCGCGCTATCGCGATCGGCGCTTTGGCAGTCGGCGCGTTCGCGACGGCCAGGCACCCTCGAGCAAACCGGGGCGCTGTTGCAACAGGACTGCCAGGCGAGCCTAATACAGACCGCTACCGCCGCTGGAGAGGCGTGAATGAACATGCCCGATTGCAGCGAATTGAAAAATAATCATCTATTGGCAAAATTGCGAGCAAACACCATTGAACGGCTCCGACCTGATTTCCAGCACATTGATTGGGCAATCGGAGAAGTCGTGTATGGGCCCGATGCCAAGGAAAACCATGTCTACTTTCCTGCTGACTCGATCGTATCGCTGCTGTTCATAACAGAAGTCGACGAGAATACCGAGGTTGCGCTCGTCGGCAACGAGGGAATGGTCGGCCTCGAAGCGTTTCTCGGCGGAGTCAGTTCACCGTCCTTGGCCGTGGTGCAGAGCGCGGGATGCGCGTACCGTTTGCCAGCGACGCGGCTGCACGAGGAGCTCGAAAGCAATGAACAACTCCTCGCGCTAACCCTCCGCTATGTTCAGGCGCTGATGACCCAGATGGCTCAGACGGTTGCCTGCAATCGTCACCATTCCATTGACCAGCAGCTGTGCCGCTGGCTGCTACTGTCCATCGATCGCCTGCCCCGCGATCAGCTGAGAATGACTCAGGAGTTGATTGCCAAGATGCTCGGCGTGCGCCGGGAGAGCGTGACGGAAGCCGCCGGCAAGCTGCAGAAAATGAGAGCAATCGCCTACAGACGGGGCCGCATCACCGTGTTGGATAGGACCATGCTCGAGAGCTTGAGCTGCGAATGCTATGCGGTCGTCAGGGCGGAGACCGACCGATTGCTTCCGCGTTGAGTGTGCCGCCAGGAAGACCATGGAAGCCTGAAGGATGCCTGGGAAAGCGATGCGTTAAATTGCGACAGAGCTCGACTACGGCCCTCCTTTGATGTGCCCGACAGCAGCCGGCTAATGACCAATCAACGGCCACTGCGACACTCGGTTCAACGCGGTTCGGGACGCTTTCCGCATCAACTTCACTTCGGACGGCGGCTCCGGCGCAGCGCTGTCTGTGATGCTCGATGGCCAGATGGTGGCCGATTTCTGGGGCGGTTACCTCGACCCGGCCCTCGAAATACCGTGGCAGCGGCATACCCTGGTGAATGTCCACTCGGTGGGCAAGGGCGTGCTGGCCCTTGAAAGCGTCGCCCGAGGCGAATTGGATCTCGACCAACGGCTCGCGAAGCGCGGGCCGGAGCTCGCCGCTGAAGGCAAGGGGAGCATCTCACTACGCTTGCTGCTTTCGCATCGGGCCGGCCTGTTTCGGAACCGGCTGCTGCGGGAACACGGCATAGAATTTTTCTGGGGGTGCGCCGTCGAGCGCAGCCGCGGATCGCGCCCATGCTGCTCGAAAAGGACAGCTCCATTCGTGAACAGTAACGCCAGGCACGCGAGCAACCCACCCCCGACCTGCCGCCTGATCGAAGCCGTCTATGAGTATCTCTGATCACGCGAAACGCCAGTCGAAGCTGGAACGGGTCCCAGGAGAGCCATCAGCTGCGATGACGTTGGGGCGTCCCTGCGAGCAGACGCGACTGCTCGCAGCAACGCCTCGAAGGTCAGAACCGGGCGCCGAGCTCGACTCCCCAGAAGCGTCCCGGGTACACCCCGCCGATGGCGAACAGATTCGCCACCGGCACCACGGAGGTCAGGAACTGCTTGTCGGTGAGGTTGCGGCCGAACAGCATGACCCGGAAATCGACCTCGTTGACGGTGAAGTCGACGCTCACCGATCCATCGAGAGTCCCGAAGGAGCTCACCCGGCCGCGCGGATCATTGTGCAGCGGGGACGGACCCCCACCATCGAAGCGCGGCCCCACGTGCCCGTCGTAGTCATCCGTCCAGCGGTAGCTGAGCAGGCTTGACACCTGAACGTCGCGGAGGAACAGATCGTACTGGCCGGTCACGGAGTACTGCCACTTCGGTGCCCGCCGCATATTGATGAAGTCGGCGGTGTTGAACCCGTCGAACACGAACTCGTCGTAGGACGCATCGAGATAGGCGAGCGTCCCGCTCAAGGTCAGGCCCGGCAGAGGGAGCACGAGCCACTCGAGCTCGACGCCCTTCATCGTCGCCTCACCGGCGTTGTCTACCAGGGTGATGGTGGCGCCCGTGTCCGGATTGGTCCGGATGATCTCCTCCTGCTTGTCCTCGAAATCGGAGTAGAACGCGGCCACATTGATGCGCAGACGATTGTCCAGCCATTCCGTCTTGGCGCCGATCTCGAAGGTGTCGACGATCTCAGGATCGTAGGGGCCAATCGTTTCCTCCGAATTGCCGCGGCCGTTGAAACCGCCCGACTTGAAGCCCTGAGCATAGGATGCGTACGCCATCGCATCGGGCGTAAACCGGTACTCCAGCGCCACCCGCGGCGTGAACTCCCGCCAGCTCGCCTTGCCGGGTGCGACATTGTCGAAACCGGGGGCATCCGGGAAGAAACCACCGCCGACCTGGTTGAAACCGTTGCGATAGATGAAGTCCTTCTCTTCGTAGGTGAAGCGTCCCCCAGCGGAGAGTCGGATGGCATCGGTGATCTGCCAGTCGCCGCTCAGAAAAGCGCCGAAGCTCCGCGTCGTCTGCTGCTTGTCCACCACCTCGACGGTATCGGGCGGGAAGCCGAGCAGTTCGAAAATGAACAGCGAATTGGCGCTGTCCTGGTAGTCGACGTAGGACCCGTAGACGCCACCGAGAAAGGCAAGCCGGTCGGAGAAGTCCCAGGCGACCCGGAACTCCTGAGAGTAGAACACCTCCTCCACAGGCTGCACCGAAGCAAACAGGGGGCGCGGAATACCATCGAAGTCGGTCTGCTTCTCTTCCTTGATGAGGCTCCAGCCGGTGATCGATTCGAGCGTGAAGTCACCGGCGGTGTAGGCCGCAGAGATGTTCAGGCCGTGGATCTCCACGTCCATGAACGTCTCCGTATCCTGATTGAACACATTGATGTCGCGGTCGGGGTCGTCGCAGATCGGCTCACCGGGGAAGAACAGGATGCCGAGGCAGAGCAGGTCATTCGGCCCGGATCGATTGTGGGCGAAACCCCAGTCACTCTTGTCCCGGTAATAGTCGTACATGACGGACACCGTGAAATCGTCGCTCGGCGTGAACAGGAGCTGGGGCGACACCAGCAGGATGTTCTCGAATCCGCGCGAGCTGCCATCGAAGGCATTGCGGAACTGGCCGTCGTTCTTGCGCCGCGCCACGGCCAGGCGGCCGGCAAGCACCCCTTCCATCAACGGCGCTTCGAGCGCGACGCGAAAGTCGCGGCGGCTTTCCGAGCCGAGGGTTCCCTCGAGCTCGACGCCGAATTCACCCGAGGGCTTGCGCCGCGTCACGTTGATCACGCCGCCGATGGCGTTGGCACCGAACAGGGTGCCCTGAGGCCCCCGAAGCACCTCCACCTGTTTCACATCCACGACGTTGAGCATCTGGTTCGAGATCGACGAGCCGTAAGTCACACCGTCGATCACCACCTGGACGGCGGGATTGAACGTGCGGTCGATGTCCTGCACGCCGAGGCCGCGGATGTAGACCGCTGCGCCGTTCGCGCTGAAGTTGACCGGATCGATCAGAAGATTGGGCACCAGACTCTGCAGGTCCTCGATGTTGAGCACCTTGCGCCGCTGCAGTTCGTCCGCCCCGAAGACGGACACGGCAACCGGAATGTTCTGGGAGCTCTCCTCCCGTTTGCGCGCGGTGACCAGAATTTCCTCGAGCGCCGCCCGCGGTTGCGCTGCCGGTTGTGCCCAAGCTGCCGTGGGCCATGTCAGGCCGGTGGCCATAGGCAAGGTCATCACCGCCGTGACGATCACGGCGCCCAAAGTTCGCGTGCTCATGCGCTGCCCTCCCGTGGATGCCGGTTCGAACCGGCTGTGGCGGCATGCTCTCCGGTACCAGCCTCTCCGGCCTGCCGCTCCATACTTGAAATGCTGTACCAATGGTGAATCGATGCTCAGACAAGGTCAAGAGCGGGAGGTTGCGGCCCCCGTAGCCGAATCTCTGGGCGTTGCCCTTAAGGATCAGGGGGCTACGGCGTGAAATCGGACGCGGCGGTTCGCCTGACGCGCCACTTTAGCGACGCATACTTGAATCGTCGTTTCATCCGTGTGATAAACCGGGCTCGACGTTCAGGCGGGCAAAGCTATGGCGAGCGCGGCGGGGCAAGGCAGGACGGCTACGACACCATGCCGAAAGGTGGCGCACCGTTCGGGTTCACGCCAGCCGCGTCGGCTCGCGCCGTGGCACGCGCCGTGAAGATCAGCAACCGCGCCATCCTGCTCTACGCCCTGCCGTCGCTGCCCTACTCGCTGGCCTACATGCCGGTGGTGAACTTCATCCCGAGCTTCTACTCCACCGAACTCGGCGTCTCGCTGGCGGTCGTCGGGTTCGCCATTTTCGGTACCCGCCTGTTCGACATTGCCACTGACCCGATGATCGGCGTGTTGAGCGACCGCTCGCGGTCGCGTTTCGGGCGACGCAAGATCTTCATCGCTGCGGGGATACCGCTGCTGATGCTCGCGGTATGGATGCTGTTCGTGCCTGGCGAGGCGGCCAGCGGCCGCTATCTGTTCGTCTGGTTCTTCGTCCTGTATTTCGCCTACACGCTGATCGACATTCCGTATCGATCCTGGGGCGCCGAACTGTCGAAGGACTACGACGACCGCTCCCGGATCAAGGCCTGGCGCGGCGGCTTCGAAATGGCAGGCACCCTGACCGCACTCACCGTCGCCATGATCCTAGGCTGGCTCGGCTACTCGGGGACCGCCACGACCATGTTGGCCCTGGCGCTGCTGTTCCTGATCTTCCAGCCCCTGTCCTTCGGACTCACCCTCTGGCGCCTGCCGGAACCACCGCCCGAGCACTCCGAGGCCGAGGTGTTCACCTGGAAGGAACGGCTGCAGGTGTTCGCCGGCAATCGCGCCATGATCCGCCTCTCGGTGGGGTTCACCGCCCTGTTGATGGCGCTGGTGATCGCCGCATCGTTGAACCTGATCTTCATGACCCAGGTGATCGGACGGCCAGAGGCCTTCGCAACCGCGCTGTTCATTCAGAACATCATCGGCATCGCCGCGATCCCGATCTGGCTGCGCGTCGCGGAGCGCTTCGGCAAGCACCGAGCGTTCGCCGCCACCGTGCCGATCATCATCATGATCCTGGCCAGCTTCTTCCTGCTCGAGGAGGGCGACGTGGTACAGGCGGTGACGCTCATCGCCTTGCAGGGTATCGGGTTGGGGGCCTGGTTCTTCCTGGCACCGGCGATGCTCGCAGACGTGGTCGACGTCGATGAGTCCCAGACCGGCGAGGAGCGCACCGGACTCTATTTCTCGGTGTTCGGCATGATCAACAAGGCAGGTGTGGCACTCGGTGTCCTGGTCGGAACGTCGCTGCCGGCGCTGGTCGGTTTCCAGCCTTCCGATCTGGTCCATACCGAGGAGGCCCTGCTCGGTTTCCGGCTGGTCTACTCCTTCGCAGGCGCGCCGCTGGCGCTGCTCGCCTTCTTCATGTTCTGGAACTATCCGGTGACCCGGGAGGTACAGCGGGGCCTCAGGGAGCAGATCGACGCGCGGCGCATCACCCCTGCTGCCCCGTGATCCGTGCGACGAAGGCCGGATCGGCGAAGTTGAAGATGTAGGCGCGGCGCGGGCGCGCCGACTGGTTCGGAGGAGTGTAGTGCAGTGTGCCGGAGTCATGCACCGTGGCGCCGCCGGCCCGAAGGGGGCAGGCCACGACGGCCTCAGGGTCGATGCAGGAGTCGTCCACGAGGCCGAGCAGCCGGTCATCCGCGTGCGGATCCCCGGCGGCGACCCTGTGCGGCAGGACACGGTCGTCAGACAACGGCGGATGAAAGTGCATGCAGCCGTTGGCCACGTCCACGTCATCGAGTGCCAGCCAGAACTGCAGGCTGGCGTGACTCAGCGGCGTACCCGCCGGGGCGAACGGCATGGCACCGTAAGCGTCGTCCTGATGCCAGGGCGTGGCGTGGGGATGCCCCGGCGGCTTGAACAGCAGCTGCGAGTAGAAGTAGGCAGGTTCGTCCCAGTCCCGCAGCGCGCGCGCCACTTCGCGACCCGCCCGCAGCGCCACGTTGTCTTCGAACAGCGTGTGAGACTTCTCCGGGTGCACGATCTGCCGCGTCAGGCCTCCCAGACGGCTGTCACGCGTACCGGCGCCGGTGGCACCCTGCTCGATCAGAGCGTCGTAGGCCACGCGCAGCTCGGCCACGGCCTCGGCATCCACCAGCTGGTCGAGGCGGACGAAGCCTGTGCGCCGGAATTCGGCGACCTGCTCGGCGGTGATCAGCTCCATGTGCACTCTCCAGCGTGGCCTTGTCAGGCCGATTCTCCAAACTTCGCGGCGATCAATATATGAAATATTGTTTTTTCTATCAAACTCCCTGCTGCGTTTGGGTATCGGGACGATGAGTGTAAGGCTGCCCCGGCGCAGGATCGGTGGTACCGAACTCGAAGTCACCGTCCTCGGCCTCGGCTGTGCCGCGCTCGGCAACCTCTATCAGCGCGTCGAGCCGGAAACGGCCCAGCAGACACTGGCTGCCGCATGGAGCGGCGGCGTGGGCTACTTCGATACCGCACCCTTCTACGGGCATGGTCTAAGCGAAACGCGCCTCGGCCAGTTCCTGCGCAGTCTGCCCGGGGCTGCGGCAGTGGTCTCCAGCAAGGTCGGTCGCAGCCTGCTGCCGGTGGCGCCAGGGGACGAAGGCGACTTCGGCTTCGTCGCGCCGCTGCAGTACCGGCCGGTGTTCGACTACTCCGCCGATGCGGTCCGTGCCCAGGTCGAAGGCAGCCTCGAGCGCCTCGGCATCGAGCGCTTCGGCATGCTGCTGCTCCACGACATCGGGCGCATGACGCACGGGGATGCCCATCCGGAAATCTTCCGTCAGGCTATGGACGAGGCGCTGCCGGCGCTGCGATCCCTGCAGCAGCAGGGCCTGGTGGATGCCATCGGCATCGGCGTGAACGAGATCGAAGTGAGTCTGGCCACCTTGCGGGCGGCAGACATCGACGTGATCCTGCTAGCGGGACGCTACACGCTGCTGGAACAGGGCGCGCTGGACGAGTTGCTGCCCGAGTGTGAAGCTCGGGGGACTTCCGTGGTGGTGGGTGGGCCCTACAACTCCGGTGCGCTCGCTGGTGGTCAGCACTACAACTACGCGGCCATGCCACCAGACGTGGCGGCGCAGGTCGCCCGGCTGGCAACGGTCTGCCGCCGCCACGCAGTGCCGCTGCCGGCGGCCGCACTGCAGTTTCCTCTCGCCCACGCTGCCGTCGCAGCCGTGATTCCTGGTGCGCGCAGCGCAGCGGAGCTGCAGGCCAACCTCGATCATCTTGCCCGGCCCCTGCCTGCTGCCCTGTTTACCGAGCTGAAGGCCGACGGGCTGCTCGCGCCGGATGCGCCTGTTCCCTGACGTCCCGCAACACGGAGGCCACCCATGCAACGCATCGCCATGGTGATCCGGGTCAAACCCGAGAAGCTCGACGAGTACAAACGCCTGCATGCTGAGGCCTGGCCGGACGTGCTGGCTGCCCTGCGTCGCGCCAACGTATCCAACTACTCCATCTTCCTGCGCGACCACACGCTGTTCGGCTACATGGAGTACCACGGCGACGACTTCGACGCGGACATGGCCCGGGTCGCCGAGGACGAGGCCACCCAGCGCTGGTGGCAACTGACGGATCCCTGTCAGGAACGCTGGCCAGGCGCCACCGAAGGGGAATGGTGGTCGCACATGGAGGAAGTTTTCCACATGGACTGACGCCGCCAGGGCGCAGCTGCGTTCATCCAGACAGTTGGATGAGCGCCTTCAGGCTGCGCCTCGCGTCGATGGCCTCGATGGCTTCGGGAAAGCGTGTCAGCGCGGTCGGTCTGGCGGGATCGAACCAGATCGATGCATCCAGTTTCCCGGCCGCCAGCAAGTCCAGCACCGCATCGTGGGCCTCGGCCTCGCTGTACTCACCTGGGCCGTGGGTGGCGATGCCCCGTTCGCTCAATGCCTGCAGGTACCCCATGCGTTCGCGCAGGTCGTCAATGCCGTACAGCGCCACTTTACCGTCGGCAGCGAGCTGATCGATGGTCTGCTCGAGGGCGCCGCTGCGGCCCACAGCATCCAGTATCAGGTCATAACCGCTCGCGCAGGCGCCAGCCAGACCAGCTGCCACATCGCCGCGATAGTCGACGAATCCGGATGCGCCGGCACGGGCCGCCAACCCGGTCCAGTGAGGATTGCCCACCATCACCACCGTCTCGGCGCCGAGCGCGCGCGCCATGACCAGGAACGAGAAGCCATTGCCTCCGGAACCGAGGATGGCGACCCGGCTGCCGGCTCCGACGCCAAGGCGGGCGATGTAGGAGTAGGTCTCGCGCCAGGTGATCATCATGGTGGCCGCCGCCGGGTCAGTCTCGGGCGGCAGCGTGCGGTTGACGAGATGGGGCTGCCAGTCTGCTTCAGGGAGCCCGTCGTCCCGCATGGCGAGTGCGTCGGTGGCCAGCCCCTGACCGGTGAAACCACCCCAGAACGCCATCAGGCCATCGCTTGCCGGATAGCCGGTGCGGGTGACGAGATCGCCCAGCGCGAAGTGGCGCACCTTCGCGCCCACCGCAATGACCCGGCCAATGGTCTCGTGACCGAGTACGAACGGGTACTCGATTCCGGGCAGCGGCAGCTCGCCGCTGATCAGATGCCGGTCGGTACCGGCGCAGACGGCACCGAACAGGTGCTCGCAGAGCACCTGATAGTCCCCCGGCTCGGGAGCGGGCAGATCCTGGATCTCCAGTCGACCCGGCGCAACGACGACGGCGGCTTTCATGGCAGCGTCCTCAGATCGGGCCGGCCGGAGGCGAGCCCGCATAGGGGCGGCCGAACGGCAGCGCGAAGGGCTCGTCGTGGGGCCGGAACGGCACCATGGCGGCGATCTCCGCAATGCGCGACAACAGCCCGTCCGACAGGGGTCCTCTACCGGCGGCGGCCACGTTCTGCTCCACCTCGGTAGCGCTGCGCACGCCTGAAAGCACGGTGTGCACGTCCGGGTTCGAGAGCACGAAACGCAACGCCAACTCGGGCAGTGGCAACTCGATCTCGTCGAGCAGCCGGTACAGCGCCCGGAACTGCTCGCGGCGTGGTTTCGACAACCAGCGGGCACCGGCATCGACTTCATCCCAACGTCGCGCCAGGGCACCCTGCTGTAACGGTGAGCCCACCACCACGCCGACGCCGTGCTCACGCGCGGCGGGCAGTAACTCGTGTGCCGCCTCCTGCCACAGCAGGCTGTAGTTGAAGGCAGTGAGCACCACGTCGAACTTGCCGGTGCGCAGCAGCCGAGCCATCTCGTATGCGGTGGTGCCCCCGAGGCCGAGGAAGCGAATGCGACCCTCCTCCTTCAGCGCCTGGAGCACGCCCATGACGGGGCCTGTCGCGGCGTCGAAGTCCTCCCACCAATCGAACTGCCGCGGCCGGTCGGGCTCGTGGATCATCAGGATGTCCACAGTCTCGCGGCCGAGCAGGCGACAGCTCTCCTCGAAGGACTCGCGCAGTGCCTTGGCGCTCCTGGGGTCGAACGGCTGCGGCCGGGCACCGAGCTTGGTCGAGACGATCATGGGGCGTTCGAGATCAGGCAGGATGCGGCCGAGAACCTCCTCGCTGTTGCCGTACATGGGTGCGGTGTCGACATAGTTGATGCCGAGTTCGACGGCACGGTTTACGGCCTCGCGGGCCTGATCGAACGCAGCGCCGTAGGATGATACGAACAGGCCGCCGAGACTGATGCGGCTGACTTCCAAACCGGTCCGTCCGAGCACGATCTCTTCCATAGGATGTGGCCTTCAGTCACGGGTGCAACCTGCGCGGCGCGCCGCTGCATGGCGCGACCCGAGCTGGCCTTGCACCGGTTCCGACGCGCAGTGGCAGGCGCGACGCTGGCTCAGTTCGGCTGCTCGGTCTGATGAGCAGCCGCATATTCATGCATGAATCACTGTTTCAGAAATAGAACGTACGTGTCAAGATAAAGGGGTCGCGACCCGACCCACTCCACTCGTCGACGGGGTAAATTCTTGTCCATGAATCCAGCGATCCTGCGCATCGAGGCTCATGATGTCCGGTTTCCGACGTCCCGGACGCTGGATGGCTCAGATGCCATGAACCCAAACCCGGACTATTCCGCTGCCTACTGTGTCCTGCACACCTCGGATGACCGCCTGTGCGGGCACGGTCTTGCCTTCACCATCGGCCGGGGCACTGAAATTGTGGTGGCGGCCATCGAAGCCATCGCGCCGACCGTGACCGGGCTGACCCTCGACGAGATCGAGAGCGATCTGGCCGGATTCTGGCGCCGCGTCGTGGGCGACAGTCAGCTGCGCTGGCTGGGGCCGGAAAAGGGCGTGGTCCACCTGGCCGCCGCCGCCATCGTCAACGCGGTCTGGGACCTCCTCGCCCGCCGCGCAGGCAAGCCGCTGTGGCGCTACCTCGCCGACATGACGCCGGCAGAGATCGTCGCCGCCATCGACTTCCGCCACATCACGGACGCCCTCGACCCGGGCCGTGCCCGGGAGTTGCTCGAGGCACGTCAGCCGGACAAGGCCGGTCGGATCGCCAGACTCCTAGCCGAGGGGCACCCCGCGTATACCACTTCGGCAGGATGGCTCGGCTACCCGGACGAGAAGATCGAGGCGCTGGCGAAGGACGCCCTGGCAGACGGCTGGCGCGCGCTGAAGATGAAGGTGGGGCGTGACATGGACGATGACGTGCGGCGCTGCCGAACGCTGCGCCGCGTCCTCGGCAACGATGCCCTGCTGATGATCGACGCCAATCAGGTCTGGGAGGTCGACGAGGCCATCAAGTGGATGCAGGCACTCGCGCCATTCGATCCCTACTGGATCGAGGAACCGCTGAGTCCGGACGACATCCTCGGCCATGCCCGGGTTCGCCAGGCTGTGGCACCAATTCGCGTCGCCACCGGTGAGCATTGCCACAACCGGGTCATGTTCAAGCAGTTCCTGCAGGCAGACGCCATCGACGTGGTGCAGATTGATGCCTGTCGTCTGGGCGGCGTCAACGAGGTGCTGGCGGTGCTGCTGCTGGCAGCGGAGTTCGGCAAGCCGGTCTGTCCCCACGCCGGAGGCGTCGGACTGTGCGAGTACGTACAGCATCTGAGCTTCTTCGACGCCGCCGCGGTCGCCGCAGACGGCGAGGGCCGCATGATCGAGCATGCGGGACACCTGCATGAGCACTTCGTCGATCCCATCCGCATTCGCGCGGGGCGTTACCTGGCCCCGGAACGACCGGGATTCAGTGTGGAGATGAAGCGCGACAGCGTGGCCCACTACCGCTTCGCCGACGGCGAAGCCTGGCGCCGGGCGAGCGCATGACTGCCCCCCGCCGGGTCGATGCCCATCAGCACTTCTGGCGTCTTGCCCGGGGCGATTACGGCTGGCTGACCCCTGAACTGGGTGTCCTCTATCGCGACCATGAGCCGGCGGAACTCCTGCCCCTGCTGGCTGAGCGGGACATTGCGCAGTCCGTACTGGTGCAGGCCGCCCCCACGGATGCCGAGACCGACTTTCTCCTTGAGCTGGCCGGGCAGCACGACTTCCTCGCCGCCGTCGTGGGCTGGGTTGACATGGCCACGCCGGACGCACCGAACCGGCTCAGGGAGCTGGCGCAGCACCCACGCTTCCGCGGCGTACGGCCGATGATCCAGGACATTGCCGACGACGCCTGGATGCTGCGCACCGAACTCACCCCTGCATTCGAGGCGCTGATCGCTTTGGGGCTGCGCTTCGATGCACTGGTGCAGCCACGACATCTGGCGAACCTGCTGCGACTGCTGGAGCGCCACCCGTCGCTGCCAGTGGTGATCGACCACGGCGCGAAGCCCGAGATCGCCAGCGGCGGTTTCGACCCCTGGTACGAACGTATGCGTGCACTCGCCGCGCAACCCCATGTCTGCTGCAAGCTGTCCGGACTGGTGACCGAGGCGGCCGCGGATTGGCGTACGGACGATCTCGCGCCCTACGTCGACGCTTTGTTCGAACTGTTCGGCGCCGAGCGGTTGATGTGGGGCAGCGACTGGCCAGTGGTCAATCTCGCAGGAGGCTACGCTGCCTGGTGGAACGCCACCGAAACGCTTGTTGCGGGTCTCGACGAGAGCGACCGAGCCGCCGTCCTCGGCGGGACCGCCGTCGCCTTCTATGGTCTCGAGGAGAGGGACGATGACTGACCGCCTCGCTGGCAAGACCGCGCTGGTGACCGCGGCGGGCCAGGGCATCGGGCGCGCCACCGCGCTGGCGTTTGCGGCCGAGGGCGCCCGTGTGTTCGCCACCGACATCAACGAAGAGGCCCT
>REEU01000218.1 GCA_007694905.1 Gammaproteobacteria bacterium
GCCCCCAAGGGTACAGTCACAAAGAGGCGACAACTATCCTGACACCGGGGGAACCCCGGCGGGCATATGTCGGACTCTTTGTTATGATTCCCTCTTGGCGAGGCCGGACCATCGTGGTCCACGGCCCTGGATAACGACGGAGTAGCCAGAATGCTCGAATCGACCTTTCGTACCGGCTTGCTGAACGGTAAGACTGCATTCGTGGCGGGCGGTACCAGCGGTATCAACCTCGGGATCGCCGAGGCGTTCGCGCGCTATGGTGCGCGAGTGGCAGTGATGAGCCGCAAACAGCAGAAAGTCGACGACGCCGTCGCGCATCTCGCGCAGTGGGACGAGCACGCTTGTGGCTATGCCGCTGACGTGCGCGAATACGCTGCCGTAGAACAGGCATTAGGGGATTTTCATACCAAGGTTGGTGCTATCGACATCGTAGTCTCCGGGGCGGCGGGAAACTTTCTTGCTCCGGCCTCGCAGCTCTCCGCCAATGCTTTTCGCACCGTGGTCGAAATCGACCTGCTGGGCACCTTCCACGTGATGCGGGCCGCCTACGCGCTGCTGCGCAAGCCCGGTGCGAGCCTGATCAACATCTCCGCCCCGCAGTCCACCACTGTAAGCTTCGGCCAGGTGCATGCCTCCGCGGCCAAGGCGGGCGTTGACATGGTCACCAAGTCTCTGGCGGTGGAATGGGGTGCCGAGGGGGTACGCGTGAATGCGATCGTTCCCGGTCCGATCGATGATACCGAGGGTATGGCGCGGCTGGCACCTACCCCGGCCGCACGCAAGGCCGTACAGGCTTCTTGCCCGCTCGGCAAGTTTGGCGGCATTGAGGATATCGCCGGGTTGGCGCTGTTTCTAGCCAGCGACGCCGGCCAGTACATGACCGGCACCGTGACGTATTGTGACGGGGGGCAAGTACTCACGATGGCAGGTGCGTTGTCGCCTTCGGCTGTGCAGCAGATGCTGGCCCAAGGCGCCTGAGTTCAACAACAGTCATGGCGCGACGAAATGGGAATCCGGGCACGGCCCGCGCGGGTAAGGCGGTTAGGCCCACAGGCACGGCGGCGAAGCATGCTCCCCGAAAGAAGAGCACGGGAGAGCTTAAAAACGAAGTCATCGCCTTCAAACGTAGGCGAATCCTCGAAGAAGCCGCGCACCTGTTTTTCCATAACGGATATGAGGGCACTACGCTGGATTCGATTGCCCAGCAGCTACAGGTCACTAAACCCTATCTGTACTCGTACTTTGGCAACAAGAGCGAGATCCTGTTTGAAGTCTGCCAGACCGGTATCCGGCACTCCTTGGCCGCGCTCGACGAGGCGCTTGCACTGCAGGTAAAACCGGACGTGAGACTCAAGGCAGCCGTGGAGAAAGTCGCCCGTATCGTGATCGATAGACGCGAGTATGTAGCGGTCTATCAGCGCGAAGAAAAAAACCTGAAGCCGGAGGAGGCCCGGGTGATTAAGAATCTGCGAAAAGCGTTCGATCGGCGCGTCGGTACGCTGCTCGCCGAGGGAATCGAGTCCGGTGAGTTTGCCGTCGATGACATCTCGGTCACGGCAACAACGATCGGCGGCATCATCAGCTGGCTACCCAACTGGTATTTGCCCAACGGGCGGCTGTCGGCCAGCGAAGTGATCACCTATACGGTAAAACTCGTCGAACGCATGGTTGCAACCGGTAAGCCTCGGCGTCCGGCTCAGCGACGTTAATCCGGCTTGGTGCCGTCCGGTGGCTGAAACATGGCAGCCACCAGCTCATCCACCAGTTCGGGCAGGTGAGCCGACCCTTGGTCCAACCGGGCCACGGCGCCGGCGCCGGCCTCGCTGCTGAGCAAACGCTGCATACGCGCAGCCACGTGCGCGTCCAGGGCATCACCTAGCAGGTGCTCTAGGCGCCGGCGACGACGAAGGCTTGGTGCCCGGGTGAATAACACGGCCTTACACGCCATGACCTCGCGCCACAGCGCCTCGATACCCTGGCCGCCCGTGGCGACCGTCTCAACGATCGATACATCAGGCGCGTCAGCACCACGGCTGGACAGCAGTAGCTCCAAGTGTCGGCGGGTGTCCATAAGCCCCGGGCGATCTGCCTTGTTAATAACAAAGATGTCACCGATCTCCATCATGCCGGCCTTGTGCGCCTGGATCTCGTCGCCCCATCCCGGATTGAGCACCACCACGGTGATGTCTGCAGTTGCGGCGATGTCGACCTCGACCTGGCCGGCGCCCACGGTCTCCACGATTATCCACGGCCAGCCGCAGGCGGCGAGCACCGCAGCGCAGGTCTGCGCCGCGTGGGAGAGTCCGCCTTCCTGGCCTCGCGTCGCCAGTGAACGAATGAACACATCCGCCGCAGGCAGTCCGCCAGGACTCATCCTCACTCGATCCCCGAGTAGCGCCCCGCGCGTGAACGGCGACGACGGATCCACCGCTAGAACTGCGACGCGATGCCCAGCGCCCAAAGCGTGTCGCAGCAGCGCACCGACCAGTGTGGACTTACCCGCACCCGGCGCGCCGGTGATGCCGAGGATACAGGCCCCTGGCGCACCGACATCCACGTGCCGCTGGACCTCAGCCGTGGCTTCGTCGCTTCGCTCCACTAATGTCAACAGCCGCCCCAAAGCACCTCGGTCGCCCGCCCGAGCGCGCTGCAGCAGCGCTGCGACATCCCCGGCCCCGGACACGTTATTGCGCAGCCGAGAGACCGGTTAACCGGCGCGCGGCCGCCACGATATCGGGCAACTGTGAGCCTGGCGGGTAGACTTCCACACCCTGCGCCTCCAGGCGTTTCCTAGCCCATGGTGGCACCACCCCGCCTGCGAATACCGGCCGCTCGATGCCCGCCTCCCGTAGCGCCAGCACAGCGCGTTCGGCCACCTCGACGTGGCCTCCGATCGACAAGCCGACGAGATCGACGTCTTCGTCGAGTGCTGCCTGGACGATCTCATCGACTGTGGTCATACCGATCATGATCACTTCGAAACCACCGTCGCGCAGCGCCTTGGCCACCACCGAGGGGCCGCGCCAATGGCCGTCAAGCCCGGTCTTCGCTAAAAGGATTCGCCGTTGCTCATTCAAGGGATGTGTCTTCCTATGCTGTGATCGGTGTATCCCAATCGCCAAAGACCTCTCGGAACACGTCGCCGATTTCCCCCAACGACACGTCGGCCTCCAGCGCTGCCATCATCGCAGGCATGACATTGTCGCTACCTTTGCAGGCCGCATGCACCTGCTTCAGCGCGATCCCCGCAGCCTGTGCGTCACGCGTACGGCGGAGCTCCTCTAGCCGCTCGATGGCTACTTGGTAGGAATCATCAACGCCCATGAACCCATCCACCTCAAAAGGTGCATCATCCTCGACAAAATCCGTAACGCCAACGATGGTCCTCTCGCCACTTGCTTGCGCATCCATGTCGGCATTCTGGTTCTGGTGTGCCTTGGCATGCAGCCAGCCATTGTCTAGGCATTCCAGGAAGCCACCGCGCTGCTGAATTTCCTCGAAGAACTCCCAGCCCTTGCCGATCAGGTCGGCTGTAAGCGCCTCAACGTAGTAGGAACCACCAAGCGGATCGACCACGCCGCACACGTTTGTCTCGTTCTGCAGGATCTGCTGGATGCGCACCGACATCTGATGGGCGTGTTCGGACGGTACAGAGAGTGCCTCGTCGTAACCGGAAACTCCGAGCGACTGCGCTCCACCCAGAACCGCCGCCAGCCCCATCAAGGTGCCACGCGCGATGTTGTTCAGTGGTTGCTGGTAGGCCATCGAGGAGCCCGCGGTTACCACATGGATGCGCAGGTTCATCACTTTCTCGTTACGGATACCGTAGCGCTGCGTCAGCAACTGGTGCCACATGGCGCGAGCTGCCCGCAGCTTGCTGGCCTCCTCGAAGATATCCATGCAACAGCGGAAGTTCATCCCTCCCACCGCTTTGGCCGCGGCTTCCATCTCCATGGAACCGCGACGTTGCACCTCGTCGAGATACTCCACGGCGTTGGCAAACACCGAGCCGAGCTCCTGGTAGGCGTTCAGGCCGGTATCGGCCCCGTTGTAGCCAGCAATGGAGATCGGCACCCACTTTGGCAGGTGTCGATTGCAGAACTCCATGATATCGACGTTGAGACGCAGGCCTGCACGCGTGGGCACCTGCTGCTTGGTCACACAGCCCAGGTAGGTGAGGAAATAGTCGCTCTGTCCTGTACCGGCCAGGCGTGTCAGATCCAGCCCACGGCGTTTCGCTACGGTCCAGTAGCCGGCCAGTGCGAACGGCGCATGCTGCACCACAGCACCACCAGCGTGGCCGTAGGTGGACTCTATAGGGATACCATCGAGGCAGATCGCAATGTCACGCACGCTCTGCATCACAGCGCCCGTCAGCCCGACATCCGCGCTGCGAGCCTGCACTTCGGGATGGTCGACATTGAACAGGTGATCGGCCGTATTGCGATCATGCTCCATCAGAAAGCCGGTTTCGCCATGCGCTAGCAAAAACTTGATGCGTTCGTTTTCGTCTTCGGGCTTGCCAAAGCCGCTGAGCTGGAAGATCCGCCATGGCTTGCTGCGGAATCCCTCGGGATACGCCCCACGCAGAAACGGAGCCTGCCCAGGTGGACTGGCAAGCCTCGCGAGGTGCTCGGCCGGAATATCTTCCGGTCCGTAATGGGCACGCAGTGGGATCTCAGACAGCGTTTCCCACTTCTTGCGCAGCCAACGTTGCTGGTCGAACTGGCGCATTAGACCCCCCGTATATGTATTTTCAGGATGCAGCCTTACCGCGGGCGCGTTGGGACCGCCTTACAAAAGCCCGCACCAATAAGCACCGGTACCTCCGCGTCACCCCCTATGATATACCAGAGCATATGTTTTGCTACTCTTGAGTAGATTCGATAAATGTGCAACAGTTGGCTTTAGCAGCGTTTCAGCTTGGGGGAGAGCGTAATGGCTGTAGTAACAGGCGAGGTGATTTGCACCGCTCTGGAGAGAGTTCTTTATGGCAAGCCGACCGCCGAAGCATTGGCGGACGAGGCACGGCGCTTGGGCGCACAGCGTGTATTCCTGCTGGTCAGCAGCACGCTCAATGAACACACCGACGAGATTGACAGGATTCGCGCCGCCTTGGGCGATCGTGTGGCAGGCGTGCATCACGGCATTCCTCCGCACGGCCCACGCACCGCCATCCTGCAAGCAGCCGAACAAGCGCGAGCCTGTAATGCCGACCTAGTGGTCACCGTCGGCGGTGGTACGCTGACAGACGCTGGCAAAATCATACTCATCTGTCTTAAGCATGGCCTGCGCGAGCACGATGATCTCGAGCCCTATCATGTGTACGTCAATGAGCAGGGCGCGGTCATCAAGCCGGAGTTCGAAGGTCCGGATCTGCGTATGATTGCCGTCCCGACAACGTTGTCCGGTGGTGAATTCAATCCACTTGGGGGTGCGACCGACGAGACGCGTAAGCTAAAGCAGGGCTATGAGCACCGGCTGCTAGTACCCGTCAGCGTTGTGCTTGATCCCGCCCTCACAGTGCATACACCGGAGTGGCTCTGGCATTCCACCGGAGTGCGTTCGCTTGATCATGCGATGGAGACGCTGGGCTCCCTTCAGTCCAACGACTACTGCGATGGCATCGCCGAGAGCGCAATACGGCTGCTGACAGATGGACTCAGTCGCGTCAAGCGCGATCCCGCCGACCTGGAAGCACGGCTTCGCTGTCAGATCGGTGTCTGGCAATCGATGATTCCGGTGGTGGCCGGGGTTCCAATGGGTGCCAGTCACGCCATCGGGCACGTTCTCGGCGGCACACGCGACGTACCTCACGGCTACACCTCTTGCGTAATGGCCCCATTCGTTCTGCGTTTCAACGCGCCTGTGAACGGCGTACGCCAGCAGCGCATCAGCGCAGCCTTCGGGCAGCCCGACCGATCCGCGGCTGAGCTTGCTGATGAATTCATTCGCAGTCTTGGCATGCCGCGCTCGCTGGGCGAAGTCGGTGTGTCTGAGCACGATTTGCCGCTGGTCGCCGAATACACCATGGAAGATTTCTGGGCGCGCACCAATCCCCGCACCATCGCAACACCTGATGACGTCATGGAGATCCTGCGTACCGCGCTTTGATTCAGAAGCTCCTATCGCGCTGCTTCTCATTCCACCGGACTTACCACAGTAGCCGGAGCACCTATGACAGCCACCAAGATTAATGACGCCAACCACGCCGACCCGCGGGTATTGCCTCGGGAGCAGTGCGTACTGCGCTACGCGCTAGATCGTTGGGCTGATGAGCGCGGCAGCCAGGTTTATGCCGTGTTTGAGGACGGACGGGAGTGGACCTACGCGGAGGTGCGCACGCGCACGCTGAAACTCGCTGCGGGGCTTGCTTCACTAGGCGTGGCACAAGGAGACCACGTCGCCATGTGGCTACCCAATGGCAGCGACTCGATGATTGCGTTTTTCGCCATCAACTATCTCGGCGCAGTCTACGTACCCATGAATACAGCCTACAAGGGTCGTATCCTTGAGCACGTCATCGAGAATTCAGATGCCGAGGTGATCATCGCTCATGGTTCCCTGACGCCCCGTCTGAAAGATATCGTGCTTTCCAGGCTGAGCACGGTGGTAATCGCCGGGGAAGGTGCCGCACCAGAGGGTCTCCGAAAGGTCTCATTCGCCGAGATCGCCGAAAACAGAGCCTCCGTGCCTGAACTCGAACGCCCCATTGAGCCTTGGCACACGCAGTCGATAATCTATACCTCGGGCACTACCGGGCCGTCCAAGGGGGTGCTCTCCTCCTACCTGCACATGTACACCAACCCCGGTCCGGAAGCCTGGCCCATGGTTACCGGCGAGGATCGCTTCTTGGTCAACATGCCCATGTTCCACATTGGCGGCATGGGCTTGTGTTTTGCGATGCTGGCACGCGGCGGCTCGGTAGCGATGATGGAGAATTTTGCCACTGCCACATTCTGGGATGTCGTTTCGCGCACCCGATGCACAGCGATCTTCCTGCTCGGCGCGATGGCCACTTTCCTCCTCAAGGAAGCGCCCCACC
>REEU01000302.1 GCA_007694905.1 Gammaproteobacteria bacterium
CCGGTGGCATTGGCGCAGGCGCGCTCAGCCTCGAGGACACGGACGGCACCATCGCCTTCGGTGGCGGGGTGGACGCGTCCTCCATCACGACAAATGCCAACGGATTCGACGTGACGTTTGCGATGGCGCCGAACGTTACCGGAGCCGGGTCGTTCAATAATGCCGATGGCGTAACGTTCAACGACGGCGGGAGTTTCGCCGGCGGATTGACAGTGGCGCGGACGGCGACGCTCGCCGGGACGCTTTCGACGACGAACAACGCCCTTGATCTGGCGACTCTGGATCTCATCGGTGGTGCGTCCCTCAGCAGTGCGGGCGGCGCCATCACCACCGACGCGGTGAACTCCAACACCAACGCGCTGAACCTGAACGCAGGTGCCGGCGCAATCACGGTGGCGTCGTTCGCGAACGGCGGCGATCTCACCATTGGGAGCAGCGGCGGGGCCACGTTCGCGGGCAGCGTGAACGCGGGCACGGTGACACTCGCCGATACCGATGGCCTGATCGCGTTTGAGGGCGATACCACCATTAGCACCGGCATGGCGACGGCTGCGAACGGCTACGACGTGGCCTTCACCGGCACGACGAACACAGTAGCTGGAAACACGACGTTCCTGAATACGGGCACGGTCACCCTCGGTGATGAGGCAGGCGACACCATCACGTTTGCGGATGGCCTGACCGCGACCGCGCCGTCCGACCTGAGCCTGGCCGGCACCGTGGCCACCAGCGGCGCGGGCCTCACCCTCGGCGATGCGACCGTAACCACCGCCACAACGCTCGGCACCGGTAGCGGCGGCGGCGATCTGATCACGGGCGCGCTCAGCCGCGATACGAATGCCCTCACGCTGAATGCCGGGGCGGGCGACATCAGCGTCGTCTCCATTGTCGGCAACGGTACGCTGACCCTGGATGCGGCGAACGACGCTACATTTACCGGTGCAGTGACGGCGTCCACGGCGAACCTCAACGACCTTGCCGGCATGGTGACCTTCCAAGGGAGCACCACCATCAACACCGCGCTGAACACCTCGGCCAATGCCTTTGACCTGGCCTTCACGGGGACGACGAATACCGTTGCCGGGAACACCATGTTCCAAAACACCGGCAGTTTGACCCTTGGCGACGATGCGGGTGACGGCATCACGTTTGCGGGTGGTGTGAACACCACCACGGGGCCGAGTGCGGTTAACGTCGCCGGTACGGTGGCGACCACGAACAGCAACATGGTGCTCGGTCCGATCAGCGTCGGCGCTGCGAGCATGCTGACTACCGGGATCGGTGGTGGGAATCTCACGGCCGGCGCCATCAACCGCGGAACCAACGCAATGAGCCTGAATGCGGGCTCCGGCAACATCACCGTCGCTTCCATTGAAGGCAACGGTTCGCTGACGGTGATCAATGCCAACAATGCGACGTTCGAGGGTCCGGTAACGGCCTCGACGGTGAACCTGAACGATGCCGCCGGGACCATCGCGTTCCAGGGCGATACGACGATCAACACCGGTCTGAACACGAATGCCAACGGCTTCGATGTGGCGTTTACGGGATCGACGAACACGGTGGCCGGGAACACCATGCTCCAGAACACCGGAACGGTGACGCTCGGTGATGATGCGGGGGACCGCATCACGTTCGAAGATGGCCTGAACACCGCGTCCACTGGCGGCACGAACTTGGCGGGAACCGTTGCGACCGGAAACGCCGACCTGACGCTCGGGGGGGGCACGGCCACGGCCACCACCGCGCTCGACACGGGCGCCGGTGGTGGTGCCATCACCACCGGGGAGATTGCGCGCGGCACTAACGCTTTGAGCCTGAATGCAGGCACCGGCAACATCGCGCTGGCGTCCGTCGGCGGCAATGGCGCGTTGACGGTCGCCTCGGCCAACGATGCAACGTTCGCCGGGCCCGTGACGGCCTCGATGCTGAACCTCGATGCCATCAGCGGCGCGGTCGCGTTCGCAGGCGATACCACGATCAACACCGGTCTGGTGACTTCGGCGAATGGATTTGACCTCGCGTTCACGGGAACCTCGAACAGCGTCGCAGGCAGCACCACGTTCCAGAACACCGGCAACCTGACCCTGGGCGATGGCGCTGGTGACAGCATCACCTTCTCCGGCGGTGTGAACACCACTGCCGGGCCGAGCTCGGTGAGTGTCTCCGGTACCGTAGCAACCAATAACAGCGCCATGGTTCTTGGGCCGATCTCGGTCGCTGCAACGAGTTCCCTGACCACTGGCGGAGGTGGCGGTAATTTGACCGCAGGTGCAGTTTCCCGTGGGGGCAATGCGCTCACCCTGAACGCCGGGACGGGCGACATCGAGGTGGGGTCCATCGTGGGCAACGCCGCGCTGACCGTGGCCAACGCCAACGACGCCACTTTCATGGGTCCGATCACGGCGTCCACGGTGAATCTGAACAACGCGGGAGGCACCATCGCGTTCCGCGGTGACACGACCATCAATACGGGTCTCACCACCGCCACGAATGAGTTCAACGTCGCGTTCACCGGTGGCAGCAACATGGTCGCCGGAGCTACCGAGTTCCTCAACACGGGGACGGTGACCTTGGGCGATGCGTCCAGCGACAGCATCACGTTCACTGGCGGCGTGGACACCACGGCTGCGAGCAGCACGAACGTTTCGGGTTCGGTCGTCGCCAGGAACGCCGACCTGCTGCTCGGCGACGTCGCGCTCGATGCTGCAGCTACGCTGCGTTCCGGTTCCGGCGAGATCCTTACAGCAGCCGTCAGTGGCGCGGGCCAGACGTTGAGCCTTCAGGACGATTCAGCCGGTTCCACTGGTGCGGCGGTGCTCGCGGGTGATGTCACGCTCGGTAACCTGGTGACCTTCGGCCAGGGGTATGACGTCAGCCTGCTTGGCGGCGTCAACATCACGTCGGCCACCACATTCCTTAACCTCGGCAGCCTCACGCTGGGCGACGGACCCAATGATGTTCTGACGTTCGCCGGTGGGTTGACCACTATTGGCAGCTCAACGAACCCATCGTCGCTGTCGCTGGCAGGCACGGTGGCGACGAATGATGCAGCCATGCGTCTCGGCACGGCGACGTTGACCGAGGCCACGACGCTGTCCACGGGGACGACGGGTGCCGGGGGGCTTCTGCAGACCGGAACGCTGAATGCGGCGGGCAACAACCTGATGTTGCGGGCGGGGACTTCGGGCGCGGTAACGATCGGTGCAGTCAGCGATGCCTCTACGGCGACGTTCGCCTCTGGCGACGATGTCCGCATCAGAGGAGGCCTGCAGGCCAACACAGCCAGCTTCGGCAGCGCCAACACGTTCACGGTGGAAGGGCCGCTGATGCTGAACAATTTGCAGACGCAGAGTAACGCCTCGCGCCTGGTGTTCACCGGCGGCGGCAGCGTAGCGAATGGGGTGGAGTTGGCCAATACCGGTGGGCTCGTCCTCGGTGATGGGGGAGACGATGCGTTCCTCTTCGCTGGGGGCCTGGACGCGTCTTCGGGTGCGCTGTCGCTCGATTCGATTCTGCGGACGGACAGCGCGCCGCTGACTACAGCGGACGTATCCGTCGCCGGCAGCAGCGTGATCGACACGACCAATGTCAGCGATCCCCTGCTTGCCGGGGGCGACGTGACGCTAGGTGGTCCGGTGCAGGGTGTCGCCGGCAACGAGATCTTCGAGATTCGCGCCGGAACCGGTGACGTCATCGCGGCTGACGGAGTGGGTAACATCGGGTCGTTCTTCGTCCGGTCGGCCAATGAGCTGACGCTCGGCGACGTCACGACGAGCGGCAATACCATCCGTACCGTTACGTCCAGTGACGTCAACCTCAACGGCGACCTTTTCGCGGCCAGCGGCGACGTCTCGATCATCTCGCTCAACGGCAGTGTGCTGCAGGCGAACGGAACCCGGGTGACAGCCGCTCAGGGCAACGCGCATCTCGTGGCCTTTGATCAGATCGATCTGTTCGAAGTGCATGCGCCCCAGGGCGACATCTTCCTGGTACTGCTGTCGCCGGATGCGGGCGGGCAGCTCAATCGGGTGGGCCCACCAGGACGGGCTACTCCTGATTTCGTCGCGGGCGATCTGCTCACAGTGGTGAGTGCCGGTCGCGCGAACTTCGGGAGTGCTGCCAGCGGCTTCCGCATCCAGTCGCCACAGTCCTTCATCAGCCTTGACGATGGTCAGAGCTTCGTCGACGAGACGAACGCACTCACCTTGAACACGCTGCCTCTCGGCAAGCAGCAGCAGCTGAGCGGCGTCTTCGATCAGGTGGATGCCGCACGGCAGCCGGAGATCCCGCTGGAACAGTTGCTGGTGGACCGGGTGCTCAACGTAATCACCGGCGTGGCGCGTGCCCAGCAGGCCATCTCCGACAGGGCCCAGACTCAAAGCCAGGCTGCGACCCAGCAGGCTGACGAGGAAGAGGTGCTCACCGATCTCACCGAGGACGTGTTCATCGAGATCGCCCTTTACGATTTTGACCGTGAGCGTCCGCTGTGCCTGCCGACGGAACTGCAGGGCTTCGATGCGGCGCCGTGCGTCGGGCAGGCCGAGGAGGATGTGTTGGCCTTCTGGTTCGATCATCTCGCGCGCGACCTGCTCACCGGGGCGTCAAATGACACCGACGGGCTGCCCCTGGTGCAGCAGTTGCGGATGTCAGGCGGGTCGGCCGGCGGCAAGTGACCCAGTCGCCCTTTGCGGCGAAGGCCTCCTGCAGCTAGATTGGATAACTGTGGCCCGGGGAGGGCCGTTAGCATCCAATTGAGCGCCGGGGAGGCTGCATGGCCATTAACGTCAAACCTGTTCCTACTCTCGATGAACGCATTAATGACATCCGCGCGGCCACCGCGGAGGTCATCAACGACCACATTCTGCCCAACGAGAACCGCATATGGGCGGCGCGTTGGGATTCGGCTAACAGCTCACCCGATGTGCACAAAGAAGCTTCGGCGCTGCGCCGCGACATCCAGCAGCGCGTGAAGAAGGCAGGGCTGTGGGCACCCCACCTGCCGGAAGAATATGGCGGCATGGGGCTTTCGTTCATGCAACAGGCCTATATGAACGAGGTGCTCGCATACAGCGTCGGTGCTTCGGCCCTGTTCGGCGTGGTGGCGCCGAATTCGGGTAACCAGAAAATTCTGGTGAAGTACGGTACTGACGAGCAGAAGAAGCGCTGGCTCGAACCGCTGGTGGCCGGGGAGATGCAGTCAGGCTTCTCCATGACAGAACCGGACACGCCCGGCTCAGACCCCCGCTCATTGAAGACCACTGCCCGCAAGGACGGTAACGAGTGGGTCATCAATGGCCACAAGTGGTTCACCTCAAACGGCAAACGTGCGGACTTCCTGATCGTCATGTGCCGGACAGAGGATCCGGAGGCCCCGGCGGATGCAGACGGCAAGATGACACAGATCATCGTGCCGACAACGACCTCAGGTGTGAACATCGTCCGGGGCGTTCCAGTCTGGGGTCGCGATTCAGACCACTGCGAGATCATCTACGACAACGTGCGGGTGCCGCTGTCGAATGCGCTTGGGCGGGAGGGCAGCGGCCATCAGGCGGCGCAGGATCGGCTTGGCGCAGGGCGCGTGTTCCATTGCATGAATTCCATCGGTGCCATGTGGCGGTCTTTCGATCTGATGAACGAGCGCGCCATGACGCGCGAAGTCCACGGTGGTCCATTGGAAGAGAAGCAGTTCATCCAGGGATTCATCGCTGAGTCGTATATGGACATCCAGGCTGCGCGTCTCATGACCATTCACTGTGCGGAGAAGATGGAGGCAGGAGGCGACCCACGCGTGGACATCTCCGCGATCAAGGTGTTCGTGCCCGAGGCGATGCATCGGGTCGTGGACCGCGCCATCCAGGTCTGGGGTGCAGCCGGCGTATCCGGGGACTTGCCTCTGGCAGGGTACTATCAGGGTGCGCGCACCCTGCGCATCGCGGATGGCCCCGATGAAGTGCACAAGGTTCTCATGGCCAAGCTGATCCTGCGCCGCTACCACGCCGGGGAGACCTGGGATTTCGGCAATTGACCGATCCGGTCGCATCCCGGCAGCCGTCATGGGCGCACTGCGCAGTGCCCATTGATCGCCGGCGCGGCCCTCGGTCGCGCTGCTGCGCTGCATGATCGAGATCGAACGCATCGATGATTTCAGAAGCTGGTGCATCCACTGCAATGGCCAGCGCCTGATCATCGACCCCTGGCTCGTGGACGACCTGCATGTCGGCTTCGGGGGGCGTTTCATCAAGCGTGTCCATCAGCATCCTGTGGCGCTGCGGCCGCGTGATCTGGTGCCGCCTGATCTGGTGATCCTGACCTCGTCGCTACCGGGTCACGCTCATCAGCCCACGCTGGCCGCGCTGGACCGTGGGCTGCGGGTGGTGGGCACGCCTGGAGCCGTCGCCATTGCGAGGCGCCTCGGCTTCAAGCGCACCATCGCTCTCGGCGCAGGGTCCAAGGTGCTGCTCGACCGAAAACTGGCTCTGCACGGCATCCGCCCCCGGTTCCCCTACAGCGCGCTGAACGTCGGTGTGTTGTTCGAATCCATAGCGGACGGGGTCAAGATCTATCTCGAGCCGCATCTGGCGCCGGAACGCCACCCGCTGTTCGAGCGTGGCGTCGACGTCATCATCACGCCGGTCGAGCGTGTGCGCTTGCTGGGCCTGAGCCTGAGCATGGATCTCGAGGAGTGCATGGCGCTGGCCCGTCGGGTGCGGGCGCGCTGGGTTCTGGCAACCAGTACCGGTGCCGCCAGCGCCACCGGATGGTTGCCGCAGCGGCTATGGCAGGTCGAATCGGGCGCGGAGGCCTTCGAGTCAGTGGTTCAACTTCACGTCGGCGAGGGGCGGGGCCGCACACTCACACCTGGTGAGCGGGTCAAGATCCCGCCGCGCCAGCGCCGGGAGGGCTGAAGCCTGCGTCCTTAGGGAAGTGCTGATTAATTCCTCCGCGACTCTGGCCCTCAGGGCGCGTTCGCATCAAGGCGCGCTTGCGCAGGCATAGTGGTGCTACGTCAAG
Organism: Gammaproteobacteria bacterium; assembly: GCA_007694905.1. Lineage (GTDB taxonomy): Bacteria > Pseudomonadota > Gammaproteobacteria > Pseudomonadales > Azotimanducaceae > SLTB01. The sequence continues at coordinate 7,015 of REEU01000302.1, forward strand.
CAAGCGCAACGCGGAGGCGGGCGCA
>REEU01000138.1 GCA_007694905.1 Gammaproteobacteria bacterium
TACCAGATGTTCAGGTTCTTCGGCGCCCAGTACTCGGACATGTGGTACTTGTACGTTTCTGTGAGCGGAAAGCGCTCGTCGATCCAGGCGACCAGGTTCGCCATCGGGCCCGGCTTACCGGGACCACCGGTATTCGTTGATTCGCTCATCAACCGGTCTCCTCGTCCTGCCCGATAAGAATGATGTCGTCGGTTTCGAACATGTACGGGGGGACTTCAAGATTGGTGGGCGCTGGCACACCCCTGTAGACCCGACCGGAGAGATCGAACTTGGAACCATGGCAGGCGCAGAAGTAGCCGCCGCGCCAGTCCGATTCGAAAGGTTGCGGTTCGATACGACCGTGAAACGCTGGGGAGCAGCCGAGGTGGGTGCAGAGGCCGATCAGCACCGACAATTCCTTTCGCTCTTCCCGGGCGCGCCAGATATTCGCTGCATAGTCGGGTTGCTGGTCACGATTGGAATCGGGATCGGCGAGGACCGGGGCCAGGTCCGGCAGCTGCTCCATGGCTTCGTCCGTGCGACGAACGACGAATATCGGGCGGCCCCGCCATTCAGGGATGGGCCCGAGCAGTTCTCCCGGACGCAGTTTACTGATGTCGACCCGCACCGGCGCACCGAGGGCACGAGCCTTGGCGCTCGGGCTCCAGGAGCGGACGAACGGAACAGCCGCACCGACCACTCCAATCCCACCCACCACCGAGGTGGCACCGATCAAAAAACGGCGACGGGCGACGTTTACCTCGCCTTCACTCACGCAGCATTCTCCCTGGTCTGACCAATCAGAAAAGCCGGAGGGGTCAACGCGTACGCTGAGCAGTCTCTAAAGGCCGCCGCTCCGGTCACCTGCATCGGAAACCTGTCGCAGCGACCTGCAGTCTCCTGCAGCACCCCGTATCAGCGCCCGCGCCGAGCGCCGGAAGTTTATCACAGCCCTGCGACACGGGTGAATTCCGAGCCTGCTTTCAAAGCTGCCCCTGTCCGCCACCGGACTCTGCCCGAAGCCACCTCGCCACCCCGAAACGAAGCAGGGCGCCCGCCCCATCGGGGCCAGACGCCCTGCCGTGTCTTCCGCCTGGCCTGCCTGCAGCCGGACGATCAGCGCTTGGAGTACTGGGGACGCTTGCGTGCTTTGCGCAGGCCCACCTTCTTGCGCTCCACTTCCCGGGAATCCCGGGTCACGAAACCGGCACTGCGCAGCGCCGGACGCAGGCTCTCGTCATACTCCATCAGTGCCCGACTGATACCGTGGCGGATCGCGCCGGCCTGCCCGGAGGGCCCACCGCCGCGAACGGTGACGCGCACGTCCAGGCGCTCGAGCATTTCAACCAGCTCCAGCGGTTGGCGCACCACCATACGGGAGGTCTCGCGACCGAAATACTCATCCAGCGTCTTGTTGTTGACCAGGATGCGGCCTTGGCCGGGGCGCAGAAACACCCGTGCGGTGGCGGTCTTGCGGCGACCGGTGCCGTAGTCGTAGCCGGCAGTTGCGGCGCGTGCGGTTGTCATTCTCGATGTCCTCTTAGAGCTCGAGCGGACGCGGCTGTTGTGCCGTGTGCGGATGTTCGGCACCCGCATAGACCTTGAGCTTGCGGAACACGGCGCGACCAAGGGGGTTGCGTGGAATCATCCCGCGCACCGCCGACTCGATCACCCGCTCCGGGTGATTTTCGAGCTGGTCGCGCAGCGTCGTCCCACGGATGCCGCCCGGGTAGCCGGTGTGGCGCCAGTAGGTCTTGGCCGTCAGCTTGTTGCCCGTGACCTTCACCTTTTCGGCGTTGATCACGACGATGTAATCGCCCGTATCCACGTGCGGGGTGTACTCCGGCTTGTGCTTGCCCCGCAAGCGAACGGCAATTTCCGTGGCCAGCCGACCGAGCGTCTTGTCGGTCGCGTCGACCAGCAGCCAGTCCCGCCGCACGTCGGCCGGCTTGGTGCTCTGCGTCTTCATCCGTGGAAGCCCTTGCAACAGGTGCCCGGCCCCGAGTCAAGCAGGCGGGCGAAAAAGAGGCGCGAATCTTAGCGACAAGTTCCGCTCCCGGCAAGCGTGATCTTCCTCGCTCAGGCGCGGTGCAGGCGCGCCAGGTAGTCCCTGGACTGCATCTCCAGCAGCCGGGAGCGCGTGCGTTCGAATTCGAAGCGCAACCGCTCGCCCGCGTAGAGGTCGTCCAGGGGCACTGCCGCGGACAGGATGAGCTTCACGCCACGATCATAGAACTCATCCACCAGGCTGATGAAGCGCCTCGCCTTGTCCTCGAGGCGGGAATCGAAGCGAGGCACATCACTGACCAGCACAGCATGAAATTCCCGCGCCAGCTCGATGTAGTCGTTCTGACTGCGAGGCCCCCCACACAGAGCCTCGAAGTCGAACCAGACGACGTCGTCCGCCCGCATCCGGGTCGGTATGGGCCTTCCTTCCACTTCCAGCACCTCACCAGAGGTGGGCTCCACTGGCGCCAGACTCGCGAAACTCGCTGCCAGGCTTTCGTCAGCTCCGGCGTCCAGCGGTGTGTGGTAGATCTCCGCCCGCTCCAGGGACCGCAGCCGGTAATCCGTACCACCATCCACGTTGAGGATGTCGGTGTGCTGCTCCAGCAGGGCTATGGCGGGCAGGAAGCGACGCCGCTGCAGGCCGTCCTTGTAAAGCTCCGACGGCGGGATGTTGGAGGTGGCCACCAGGGTCACACCGCGGGCGAACAGCGCATCGAGCAGCTCGCCGAGAATCATGGCGTCGGTGATGTCCGAGACGAAGAACTCATCGAAGCACAGCACCTGCGCGTCTGCTGCAAAGCGGTCGGCCACGCCCAGGAGCGGATTGCTTTGCCCCGCGAGCGCCCGCAGATCCTGATGCACCCTGCGCATGAAGCGGTGGAAGTGCATCCTGAGTTTGTTTTCGAAGGGCAGACTCTCGAAGAACAAATCCATCAGCCAGGTCTTGCCCCGCCCAACTCCGCCCCACATGTAAAGGCCCCGCTCCGGGGCTTGCCGCGTCCCGCGCAGGCGCGCGGTCAGCCGACGGAGCACAGGCGGACGTGCCTGTGCAGCAAGCAGGCGCCGGTGCAGATCGTCCAGCGCCGCCACGGCGCGTTCCTGGGCGGCGTCCCGGGTCATACCTTGCGATTCGATGCTGCGAGCGTAGCGTTCCTGCGGCGACATGAGTGTGTGCTATGGCGGTGAGCGTGGCTGCGGACTCTAACGGGATCATTGCGCAGAGGACAGCGCACAGCGCCCTTCGCTTCACCGCAACCGGGGCTTCACCGATCGTTCAGGTCTGGCAGGACTAGAATCGGCCCGTTAAAGTGCTGCGCCCCGGGATCGAGAGCCCTTTGCCGATGATCGGATTCCTCCTTCGCGCCCTGCCCATCGCTGCCGGCATCGCTGCCGGCATTCTGATCGGCCTGGCGATCAAGCCCTCTCCTGCGGTGGTGGAGCCTCCCCGGGCCGGCTATGCAGACGCCGTCGCGCAGGCCGCGCCTGCCGTGGTCAACATCTATACCACACGCGTGGTGACCCGACGCGTCCACCCGCTGTGCGATCTGCCGCGCTTCCAGGAGATGTGCGAGCGCTTTCCAGGCAGCCAGCAGCGCATGCAGGGCAGCCTGGGTTCCGGCGTCATCGTCCGCCCGGATGGTCACATCCTCACCAACAACCACGTCATTGCCGATGCAGACGAGATCCTCGTCGCCTTAGCCGATGGACGTGAGGCGCCTGCGCGCGTGGTGGGCACGGATCCGGAAACCGATCTCGCCGTCCTGCGGGTCGACCTTGAGGGGCTGACGCCTATCGAGCTCGCGCCCTCGCTGGAACTGCGCGTCGGCGACGTCGTGCTGGCCATCGGCAATCCATTCGGGATCGGCCAGACCGTCTCCAGCGGCATCGTCAGCGCGCTCGGCCGCCACGGTATCGTCGCCAATGCACCTTATGAGGACTTCATCCAGACCGATGCAGCAATCAATCCCGGCAATTCCGGCGGCGCCCTGGTGGACGCCAGCGGTCGGCTGGTTGGCGTGAACAGCATGATCTTCAGCCGTTCCGGCGGGTCTCACGGCATCGGGTTCGCTATTCCAGCCGGGCTCGCACTCGATGTCCTCGACAGCATCCTGGAACAGGGCCGCGTCATTCGTGGCTGGCTGGGAGTGGAAGTGCGCCCGGTGGAGGACTGGGGCGACGGCAATGGCCTGTTCGTGGCCGGGGTGAGCCCGAATGGGCCCGCCGATCAGGCCGGGCTGCGAACCGGCGACCTGATCACCGCCATCAACGGCGCTCCCGTCATTTCCCCCCGGGAAGTGGGACAGCGCATCGCCATGCTCTCGCCCGGCTCCCAGGTCGAGGTCCAGGTGGTCCGCAATGGCAGCCGCCAGCAGCTCCTGGCCACCGTGGGGCAGCGACCGACCGTCGAACGAAGCTAGTCGGTCACTTGCGGGCGCGGTTGGCGTCGAAGCCCGGTATGCGCATCTCTGCAGATTCGGCGTGGGCCACGAGACCTTCACTGCGCGCCAGCGTCGAAGCTGTCCGCGCCAGGATCTCCGCACCTGCCGCAGAGCAGCCGATGATGGAGCTGCGCTTTTCGAAGTCGTAGACCCCGAGCGGCGAGGAGAAACGCGCCGTACCGTAGGTCGGCAGCACATGGCTGGGCCCTGCCACGTAATCGCCGAGTGCCTCCGGGGTATGGTGGCCAAGGAAGATGGCGCCGGCATGCCGAAGTTCCGGCAGCAACCGTTCCGCGTCCGCCACGGCCAGTTCAAGATGCTCCGGTGCAATCCGATTCGCCAGCGCTAACGCGGTGGCGAGATCGGTCACCTGGATCAGGGCGCCGCGCGCTTCCAGCGAGGCACGGATCACCTCGGCACGGGGCTGGGTCGGCAGCAGCCGCGTCATGGCCACGTGCACCGCATCGATCAGATCGCCGTCGGCGGACACGAGGATGGCCTGCGCCGCCTCGTCGTGTTCCGCCTGCGAAAAGAGATCCAGGGCCAGCCAGTTTGGATCTGCGCTGCCGTCTGCGATCACGAGGATCTCCGAGGGTCCCGCGATCATGTCGATGCCCACCGGACCGAACACCATGCGCTTGGCCGCAGCCACGAAAGCACCGCCCGGACCGACGATCTTGTCCACTTTCGGAATCGACTCCGTACCGTAGGCCAGCGCCCCGATCGCCTGGGCCCCACCGATGCGCAACACCCGGTCAGCGCCCGCGAGGCGAGCCGCCGCCAGCACCAGAGGATTGATCACATCATCCGGTGTCGGCGCGGTCATGATGATCTCGCCAACGCCTGCGACCCGGGCCGGAACTACCGTCATCAGCACCGAAGACGGATAGCTGGCCTGACCACCCGGCACGTAGACCCCGACCCGATCCAGCGCTGTCACCTGCTGTCCCAGGAGATTGCCGTCTGCATCCAGGTACTGCCACGAGGCCCCTTTCTGGCGCTCGTGGAACGCACGGATGCGCGCGGCCGCGTGCTCCAGCGCTTCCCGCTCCGCTGTGGCGAGGCCCGCCACCGCCTCGTCGAGCCGCTGCGGACTCACCTCCAGCTCGGCCAGCGACGTCGCCCGCACCCGATCCAGGCGCACCGTGGCCTCGAGGACCGCCTGGTCGCCGCGCCTGCGGACGTCGTCGAGAATGTCACGGACAATCCGGTTGACGCCGTCGTCTTCGGACACGTCCCAGAACAGCAGGCGATCGAGGTCCGCATCGAAGGTCGCCGAACCGGCATCGAGCCGGGCCAGCTGCAAGGGTCGGGTCACGGCGTCGTCTCCAGTTGCTGACGGGCAGCCACGGCGCGCTCCAGCGCATCGAGGAGCGGCAGGATCAATCCCGCCTGTCGCTTCATGGCTGCCTTGTTGACCACCACCCGTGAACTGATGTGCGCAATCGTTTCCTTCGGCTCCAGACCATTCGCCGCCAGCGTCCGCCCCGTATCGACGATGTCGACGATCTGATCGGCAAGCCCGATCAGGGGCGCGAGTTCCATGGCACCGCCGAGCTGGATCAGGTCCACCTGCTGCCCGCGGGCGCTGTAGAAGCGACGGGCCACGTTGATGAACTTGGTGGCCACCCGCAGGCGTGGACCGAGACGCGGCAGCGCCTCGATCGGAGCCGCGGTCATCAATCTGCAGCGGGCGATGCCGAGGTCGAGCGGCTCGTAGACCCCCCCGCCGCCATGCTCGAGCAGCGTGTCCTTGCCGGTGACGCCAATGGCTGCAGCACCATGCTCGACGCAAGTGGGCACATCGCCGCTGCGCACCACGATCAGGCGCACCTCGGGATGACTGGTGGGGAAGATCAACCGTCGGCTTTCCCTGGGATCCTCGGTGGGTTCCACCCCAGCCGCCGCCAGCAGCGGCAGCACCTCAGACAGGATCCGCCCCTTGTTGAGCGCAACGATCAGACTCATGGCAGCCGCCGAACCTGAGCGCCCAGCCCCGCGAGCTTTTCCTCGATGCATTCGTAGCCGCGGTCCATGTGATAGATCCGATCGATGACGGTCTGACCCTCTGCCGCCAGCGCAGCAATCACGAGGCTGAACGACGCGCGCAGATCGGTCGCCATGACTGGCGCCGCCTTCAGCCGCTCCACCCCCTCGACGATGGCCACGGAATTACCCTCGAGCACGACCTTCGCGCCCATCCGGTTGATCTCCTGGACGTGCATGAAGCGATTCTCGAAGATCGTTTCCGTGACGCGACTGCTGCCTTCAGCCACTGCGTTGAGGGCCAGGAACTGGGCCTGCACATCGGTGGGAAACCCCGGATAGGGTGCGGTCCGGACGCTGACCGCCTTCGCCCGGCGACCTTCCATGTCCAACTCCACCCAGTCCTCGCCCGTGGTGATCACGGCACCAGCCTCACGCAGCTTGGTCAGCACTGCGTCGAGCAGCGCCGGCTTGGTGGCCACCGCACGCACCCGCCCGCGCGTGGCCGCACCCGCGATCAGGTAGGTGGCCGTCTCGATCCGGTCCGGCATCACCCGATGGTAGGCACTGCCCAGCCGCTCCACACCCTCGATGGTAATCGTGTCTGTGCCGGCGCCCCGAATCACGGCGCCCATGCTGGTCAGGCACTCGGCGAGGTCCACCACTTCCGGTTCACGGGCGGCGTTCTCGAGCACGGTCACGCCGTCGGCGAGAGCGGCCGCCATCATGAGATGCTCGGTCCCGGTGACCGTCACCACGTCCAGCAGAATGCGGGCACCTTTGAGACGTCCCGAGCTGCGAGCCTTCACGTAACCCCCGTCCACCTCGATTTCTGCGCCCATGGCCGCAAGGCCCTTCAAGTGCAGATCCACCGGGCGCGGTCCGATCGCACAGCCGCCGGGCAATGACACCTCGGCCCGACCATGCCGCGAGAGCAGCGGCCCGAGGACGAGGAACGACGCCCGCATGGTCTTGACCAGGTCGTAAGGTGCAACCACGTCCAGCAGCGTCTCGGGATGCACCTCCACGGCGAGTTTTTCATCGATCACCACCTCGACGCCGAGGCAGCCGAGCATCTCGATCATAGTGGTGATGTCGTGCAGGTGCGGGAGATTGGCGATGGTGACCGGGCTGTCGGCCAGCAGCGTCGCAGCCAGGATGGGCAGCGCCGAGTTCTTGGCTCCGGAAATGCGGACCGTCCCGTCGAGACGCCCCCCCCCGTCGATCTGCAGGCGGTCCACGACTCAGGCGCCCCGCTCGGCCCATTCGTCCGGCGTATATGTGCGATAGGACACGGCGTGCAGCCGACCGTCGAGGATGGCGTCGCGCAACGGTGCTCCAGCCTTCTGCTCGCGTCGAACCCGGCTCAGCCCGACAAATGCTTCGCCGATCACGGTCACAGAAAACTTGCCCGGAACCGGCTCGTCGACGTGGACTTCGCAACCATCGAGGCCGGCCTCGAGCAGGGTTCTGATCTCGTCGGTGGTCATCACTCATCCTGGGAACGTCCGCGCGGGCGCGCAGTGTAACGCATCAACGTAGGGATGCAGCTACGTTCGCACGAAGGCAGTACTGTGGGAGCCGGCCACGAATCCTCGTTCACGCTGTCGCGGAAGGAACAACGGCGATGCTCGCGAGGCCCAGTGGGAGCTGACGTCCGCAAAGCGGGCGTCGCGATCTGCGTCACGCCTGAACCCGGCGGCAGTCTGCGATCGCAAAGCCGACCCTGCGGGCCGACTTTCGCTCCCACTGGCACTAGAAAACAGCACGCAATATCAATGCTTTACGTTTTGTTCCATGGGAGTACCCAGGGACGTCAGCTCACACTGATGCTGACAAATGCCCGTAGCCTCAATGAACGAGCGGCAGATCCCGTTCAGGCGTCGGTGGCGTCCTCGAGTTCTGCGGGCGGAGCCGTGGACCAGCCATCGATGACCGAGTCCAGCCCGCCATCGGCGCTGCGCATGGCGCCGGCGAACTGGCTGCGATAGGTCTGCCCGAGATTGACGCCGTTCACCACCACATTGCGGACCTGCCAGCCCTTGTCGTCAAGCTTCGCCATGGAATAGTGCAGCGGATACGTCCGGCCACTCGACGCAGTCACACGCATGCGGACCACTGCGCGGTCGCCGCGCACGTGATCCTCGCGCAAGGGCAGAACCTCGATTTCCCGATGATCGAACTCGAACATGGCGCGGGCGTAGCTGCGCACCAGACCGCGCCGGAATGTACGCACGAACGCCTCCCGTTGCTCGGCGCTGGCCTCGCTCCAGTGATTGGCCATCACCGCACGGGCAATACCGTGGTAATCGACGAAATTGGCCATACTTTCGTCCACCGCCCGGAAGAAGGGCTCCGGATCAGATCGATACTCGCGCTTGTGCTTCTCGATCAGCTCGAGCAACTCATCGGTCGCGACACGGACCGTATCATCGGGCCCGGCTTCCTCGGCCCGGGCAGCGCCCACGATCAGCAGCGCCAGCATGAGACCAGCGATGAGGATAATCTTGGCGGCATTCACAGATCTGAACTCCCACGTACCTAGTCCGGAATTCGACAGGAGATCATACCATCCGTTCACTGGGGAACAGGAATTCCGGCCCACCTGCTGTTGCATTGCCCATCCCATGCCCATTTAATTGGACGATCGCCCGGCTCCACCCGCCCATTCGATCTCGCAGTGGCCCCAATGTCCGAGCAGTCAACCCGCCAGAGGCGACCCACCGCGCGTCCAGGGCAGCGCGCAGGCTGACATGCTGATTGCAGCTCTCGCCCTCATCGTCGGATTCGTGACGCTGGTTTGGAGCGCAGACCGCTTCCTCAACGGCGCTGCCGCCAGCGCCCGGATGCTGGGCATGTCACCCCTCATGATAGGACTGACCATCGTCTCTCTCGGCACTTCGGCGCCGGAGATCATGGTGGCAGTCGCTGCGGCGTTCAACGGCACCACTGTGCTGGCCATCGGCAACGCGATCGGGTCCAACATTGCCAATATAGGACTGGTGCTCGGTATTGCCGCCCTGATCGCACCGCTGCCGTTCGCCCGCTCGGTCCTGAGCTCCGAACTGCCCTGGCTGATGGCCGCCACCGTGGCGGCCTTCCTGGTGCTGTTCAACCTGCATCTGGGAAGGTGGGAGGGCATCGGGCTTCTGGTCATGCTAGGCATCCTCATGTGGCGGCTGGTGCGCGAGCACAAGCGCGAACATGCCGGCAGCGAAGGTTGTGAAGTCGACCCCGAAATGGAGCCGGAACTCGAGGAGATCGCCGCACTCGAACAGCTCACCCACACCCAGGCCATCATCTGGCTGCTGACCGGACTCGTGGTCTTGCTGCTTGCCGCCCAGTTGCTGGTGTGGGCCGCCACCGAAATGGCGCTGCTGCTCGGAGTCAGCGAGCTCATCATCGGGCTCACCGTGATCGCCGTGGGCACCAGCCTGCCGGAACTGGCGGCGACCGTCGGGTCCGTGATCAAGGGCCATACCGACATCGCCATCGGCAACGTGGTCGGATCGAATATCCTGAACATTCTCGCGGTGATGGCACTACCGTCGATCATCGCCCCGGTCACCCTGGACGTGGCGATCATGTGGCGGGATTTCGGCATGATGCTGGCGATGACCCTGTTGCTGCTGCTGTTCGCCTACGGGCTGAATCGACGTCCGGTAATCACCCGTTTCGAGGGCGCCGTGCTGCTGCTCGCATGGATCGGCTACAACAGCCTGCTGTTCGTACAGGCCTGAAGGGATGCGCCAGCGCATGAATCTGGAACCTGATGTCCACGCCCGCTTCGCCCGCATCACGCTTCTGTGCCTGGACGTGGACGGGGTGCTCACCGATGGTCGCCTTTACTTCACCGACGCAGGCATGGAGCTGAAGACGTTCTCGTCCCAGGACGGGCATGCGCTTAAAATGCTGCAGGACAATGGCATCGGGGTGGCCATCATCACCGGGCGCAGCAGCCGCCTGGTGACGCGCCGCGCACGCGAGCTCGGCATCCGCCACGTGTTTCAGGGCGCACGCGACAAGCGCATCGCGTTCGCCGAGCTGCTGGCGCGAACCGGCGCCCACGCAAACACGGTCGCCCACATGGGGGACGACATCCCCGACCTGCCCGTGTTGCGGCTCGCTGGGCTGGCGCTGGGCGTCGCCAATCAGAACCCCGTCCTTGCGGAACACGTACACTACGTGACCACGGCCGCCGGCGGCGCCGGCGCCGTGCGGGAGGTCTGCGAACTGCTCCTGCGCTGCCAGGGGCGCTGGGATACAGCGCTGGCGCGTTACCTGTGAACGGCACGAGGGAGAATGGCTCATGCCCCGCACGCACTGGCTGATCCTCGCCATCGGTGTCGCCGTGATGCTGTTCTTCAGCCTCGCGCCGGACCAACGACGCCCCGTGACAGAATCCCTGTTGCCTGACACAGAGCCTGGCACGCACGGACTCGAACTCGGAGAACCGGACCTGCTGCTCGAGGGTGCCGTGATCACTCAGTTCCGGCTCGACGGCAGCCTCCAGTATCGCCTGCATGCTGTCCGCATCGCCCACTTTCCCGGCATGGAGCAGACCGTACTCACCGAACCGCGGCTGCTGCTCGACCAGGGCGCTGCCGCGCCGTGGGAGTTGTCATCCCTCCGCGGGCGCATCATCGGCGGATCAGGTGGGCTGCTGGAGACGGGCAGCCGAACCGAACGCATGGAACGGACGGGAGCCGAACGGGTCGAACTCGAAGACGATGTTCGTATTCACAGGCAACGGTCTCCTGAGCGCTTCATCGACCTCACCACATCGGCGCTCACCCTGTTTCCTGAGCACGAATACGCGGAAACCAATCGACCTGTTATCATCTCGACCGAAGCGGGCCGCACCACGGCCGCCAGTTTAAGAGCCGATCTTGCAACCGGGCGCATCCTGCTCGCGTCAGCGGGCGAGGATCGGGTCCACACCACCCTCACCCCGGAACGCCTGCCATGAGCTCGATTCTCAAGCACCTGACCCTGCTTCTCGCACCGGTACTGGCACTGCCGGTTGCCGCGCTGCCGGAGGATCGGGACCAGCCTATCGAAATCCGGGCCGAACAGGTGGAGCTCGACGACGAGACGGGCATCGCGGTGTACGAAGGCTCGGTACAACTCGATCAGGGCAGCCTGCAGGTGCTGGCGCACAGGCTGACGATCCACACACGTGACCAGGCCGTCAGTCGCATCGTGGCCGAAGGCGTACCGGAGGGCGAACCGGCCCGCTACCGCCAGATCCCGGAACGCGACGCCGCGCCAGTCGAAGCACGCGCCCGGACGATCACCTATCTGGCCACGGACGAAAGGGTGGAGCTCGAGGGCAACGCCCATCTACGGCAGCTGGACGACACCTTTGCCGGCGATCGCATCACCTATGACATCCGGGAGCGCCGCATCGCGGCCAGCGGTGGTCGCGACGGACAGCCTGTCACCATGACGATCCAACCTGGACGCGCGGGCGAACGTCGCGGCGAGCGCCGCACGGAAAGCGCCGACGAAGGCGCCAGCGAATCCGCCAGCGAATCCGCCAGCGAAATCCGGCCCGACTGAGCGGCATGTCGCGACTTGAGGCCTCCCATCTTCGCAAGTCCTATCGCGGCGTCGCCGTGGTCCAGGACGTCTCGCTGGCGGTTGAAAGCGGGCAGGTCGTCGGCCTGCTCGGCCCCAACGGCGCCGGCAAGACGACGACGTTCTACATGATCGTCGGTCTGGTAAAGGCCGACTCGGGGAACATCACCCTGGACGGCAAGGATCTCACCCGACTGCCCATGCACGCGCGTGCCCGACTCGGTATCGGCTATCTGCCCCAGGAAGCGAGCGTCTTCCGCAAACTCACCGTAGAGGAGAACATCCTCGCCATCCTCGAGACCCGGCGGGATCTCAGGACAGCGGAGCGGCAGGAACTGCTCGATGGCCTGCTGCGGGAGTTCTCACTCACCGACGTCCGCCAGAATCGCGGCATGAGCCTGTCCGGCGGCGAACGGCGTCGGACCGAGATCGCGCGGGCCCTGGCAACCGAACCGGCGTTCATTCTCTTGGATGAGCCCTTCGCCGGCGTCGACCCCATCTCCATCTCGGAGATCAAGACCATTGTCCGCCACCTCACGGCGCGTGGGATCGGCGTCCTGATCACCGACCACAATGTGCGGGAGACGTTGGACATCTGCGACAGCGCGTCCATCGTTGCGGATGGTTGCATCATTGCATCCGGCCCCCCGTCCGAAGTCCTGGGCAACGAGCAGGTCCGGCGGGTGTACCTCGGCGAAGGTTTCCGGCTCTGACCTCGCCTCGCGGCGGCCTGGGTGGCGACCGCCCCACAACGACCGCTGATCGGCCCTGCAGCGAGTCCCGTCAAAAACATCCATGCATGGTTCGGGCCGACTGTTCTCCGGGTGATGCCGTCAGTATGATCAGGCTATGAAGCAGTCGCTGCAGCTCAAGGTCGGCCAGAGCCTGACCATGACCCCGCAACTGCAGCAGGCCATTCGCCTGTTGCAGCTTTCCGCACTGGAAATGCAGCAGGAGATCCAACAGGTCATCGAAAGCAACCCCATGCTGGAGATGGCCGAGGATGAGTTCAGCGACGACCCCGCGGACGGCAACGGTCTCGATGACGAGGGCGAGGGCGAGTATGCCGCCAAGTCCGAAGCTGCCTCCGAAGACGCCACCGCCGAGCAGGACAGCGACTGGGAAACAGCGGCCAGCAGCGACGAGTGGCAGGAGACGATTCCGGAAGACCTGCCGGTAGACTCCAGCTGGGACGACGTCTACGGCAATGCCCCGCCAAGCGGCAGCAGCGGCCCCTCCGAGGACTTCGACTTCGACGCCAGGAACAGCGCCGAAGAGACGTTGAAGGATCACCTGCTGTGGCAGCTCAATCTCTGCCACATGAGCGACACAGACCGGCTCATCGCCGAAAGCCTCATCGACGCGGTGAACCCGGACGGGCTTCTCGCTCAGACCCTCGAGGAGATCCTGGAGAGCCTCGATCCAGAACTCGAGCTCGAACTCGATGAGGTCGTCGCCGTCCTGCACCGTCTGCAGAGCTTCGATCCCACCGGGATCTGCGCCCGCGACCTGCGCGAGTGCCTGCTGCTGCAACTCAAGGAGCTGCCGAAAGACGTACCGTGGCGGGACGAGGCGCTGACCATCGTCGATGAGCACCTTGACCTGCTCGGTGGGCGCGATTTCAGCGGCCTGTGTCGCCGCAACAAGCTGGACGAGGCGCAGCTCTCGGCGGTCATCCGCCTCATCCAGACGCTGAATCCCCGTCCCGGGGCCGATCTCGGGCCAAGCAATACCGAGTACGTGGTCCCCGACGTGTTCGTCCGCAAGCAACGCAATCGCTGGGCAGTCGAGCTGAACGGCGAGACCATGCCCCGCCTGCGCATCAACGGCACCTACGCCGGCATGGTCCGCAGAGCCGATTCCAGCGCCGACAACCAGTTCCTGAAGGACAACCTGCAGGAGGCGCGCTGGTTTCTGAAGAGCCTGCAGAGCCGTAACGAGACCCTGCTGAAGGTCGTGACCAAGATCGTCGAGCACCAGCGGGCCTTTCTCGAATATGGTCCGGAAGCGATGAAGCCGCTCGTACTGCACGACATCGCAGATGCCATCGGCATGCATGAGTCGACCATCTCCCGGGTGACGACCCGCAAGTACATGCACACGCCACGCGGCGTGTTCGAACTGAAATACTTCTTCTCCTCTCACGTGGGCACGACCACGGGTGGCGAGGTCTCATCCACCGCCATCAGGGCCCTCATTCGCAAGCTCACGGATGAAGAGGATCCCCGCAAGCCACTGTCCGATTCCCGCATTGCCCAGATTCTGGGCAAGCAGGATATCCAGGTGGCACGACGCACTATCGCCAAGTATCGCGAGTCGATGTCCATTCCTCCGTCGAATGAGCGCAAACGACTCGTCTGAAGCCATCAAGGAGCGAGCCATGCAGATCAACATCAGCGGTCACCACATCGACGTCACGGAAGCCATGCGGCAGTACGTGCTCGAGAAATTCGAGAAGCTCGAGCGCCATTTCGAGCACATCACGAACATCCACGTGATCCTCGAAGTGGAGAAGAACCGACAGACCGCCGAGGCCCGCATCCACATCAAGGGCGGAGAGCTGTTCGCCGACGCCACGTCCGAGGACCTCTATGCCGCCATCGACATGCTGATCGACAAACTCGACCGCCAGATCCTCAAGCACAAGGAGAAAGTTCTCGACCGCACCCAGCGCGCCGTGGCCCGGCAGTAGTCAGACGGTGCGGGCGCCCATCTTCTCTCGAGGAGGCGTCCGACCCACAACTGTCGCCCCGCAGAGGTCGCTTCCTCGGCCTTTCGGCGCTAGACTTTTGGCCCCTTTGCCCACGAGCCGAAGCACATGGAGCTCGAGCGCATCCTCGATCCGGAATGCACCCGTGCTGACGTAGCCGTCGCCAGCAAGAAGCGGGTGCTCGAACAGGCCAGTGAACTGCTGGCCGCACAGCATGCCGAGCTGGAACCCGGCCAGCTGCTTGAGGCGCTGATCGCGCGCGAGCGGCTCGGCTCCACGGCGGTGGGCGAAGGCGTCGCCCTGCCGCACTGCCGTTTCAGTTCCTGCTCCGCACCCGTCGCCGCCCTGCTGCGGCTTGAGGAAGCGGTGGATTTCGAGGCCAGCGACCGGCGTCCGGTGGACCTGGTATTCGTCCTCGTGGTTCCAGAGGAAGCCAATGATCTGCACCTGCAGATCCTGGCTACGGCAGCCACAGCCCTGAATGATCCTGGCTATCGCGCAGCCCTGCGCGGAGCCGGCAGCGATGCGGATCTCCATGCTGTGGCCATCCGTCCGCCGGAAGTCAAACGCGCTGCCGGGCACCATTGACCGCGTGAAGCTGATCATCATCAGCGGCCGCTCAGGCTCCGGGAAGTCCACCGCGCTGCACGTTCTCGAGGATCTCGGTTTCAACTGCATCGACAATCTTCCGGTCGGACTGCTGCCGGCGCTGTTCGCCAGCACCCGGGAGGACACGGCGAACTGTGCGGTCAGCATCGACGCGCGGAATCTGCCGCACGATCTCGAACGGTTTCCGGAGATTCTAGAAGACCTCGAGCAGGCAGCAGGCGCATCGCTCTCCGTGGAGGTCATTTTTCTCGATGCCCAAACGTCCACGCTGGTACGACGTTTCAGCGAGACCCGCCGGCGTCACCCGCTGACACGGGCCAACACCACGCTGACCGAGGCGCTGCACGCAGAAAGCGATCTGCTCGAAGGTATCGCCAATCTGGCCGACCTCACCATCGACAGCACCCGTCTCGGTCATCACGAACTGCGCGAGCTGATCCGCACGCGCGTGGCGGCGCACGGCGGCAAGCCATCCATCCTCTTCCTGTCGTTCGCATTCAGTGCCGGTGTACCGGTGGACGCCGACCTCGTGTTCGACGTCCGCTGCCTGCCCAACCCCCATTGGGTCGCCGAGCTGCGTCAACTCACCGGCCGGGACGGACCGGTACGCGAATGGCTGACCGCCAACACGGAGGTGGAGCAGATGTTCGGGGACATCCAAGGCTTCATCGAGCGCTGGCTACCCGCCTACGCGCGCAGCAACCGCAGTTACATGACCGTCGCCGTGGGTTGCACGGGTGGCCGCCACCGTTCCGTCTTTCTCACCGAACGGCTGCACGAGCACTTCGGGCATGGCGACCTCGAGGTGCTGGTCCGGCATCGAGAGCTGGATTGACCCGTCATGGCGGAACGGCGGGTCGTCATCAGCAACAGGAAAGGTCTGCACGCGCGGGCAGCCTCCCGCCTCGTTCAGGTGGCCAGCGAGCATCACAGCGAGGTAAGTCTGCTGTTCGACGACAAGAAAGCGGATGGCAGGAACATCATGAGCGTGATGATGCTCGCCGCTCCGCCCGGCAGCGAGATCGTCCTGCGCACCGAGGGCGAAGATCATGAAGCGGTGCTGGATGCCCTGGTGACCTTGATCGAGAACCGCTTCGACGAGGACGAGTAGCGAGGCATTGCTCAGGCGCCGGAGACGGTCATGCCGTCAACGAGCATCGACCCACAGACGATGTTGCCCGGGCGCACCGCGTCATTACCGATGGCATCGATGTTCAGGTACATGTCCTTGAGGTTCCCTGCTATCGTCACCTCCTGCACCGGATACGCAATCGCTCCGTCTTCGACCCAGAATCCCGCGGCGCCGCGCGAATAATCGCCGGTGACACCATTCACACCCTGCCCCATCAGTTCCGTGACCAGCAGACCACGTCCGAGGCGCGCCAGCATGGCCTCGAAGTCCAGGCCATCGTCACTGATGCGCAAGTTGTGGATGCCTCCGGCGTTGCCGGTGGTGGCGAGCTTCAGGCGACGGGCAGAGTAGGCAGACAGCACGTAACTTGCCAGCACCCCGCCCTCAACGAGGCGCTTCGCGCGGGTGGCGACACCGTCGCTGTCGAAAGCCGCGCTTCCGAGTGCGCGGGGCAGATGCGGACACTCCTCGATGGTCACTCGCTCAGGAAACACCTCATTCCCCAGGGCATCAAGCAGAAACGATGACCGGCGATACAGGTTGCCGCCGCTGATCGCAGCGATGAAGTGCCCAAGCAACCCCGAGGCCACGTCATGTCCGAACAGCACCGGAACGCGTGCCGTGGGTACCGGCCGGGCACCTAAGCGCGCGACGGCACGCTCGCCGGCACGGCGCCCCACCGCTGCCGCAGCTTCGAGCGCTTCGGGTACCCGATCCACCGTATAGGCATAGTCCCGCTGCATACCGCTGTCACGCCCCGCAATCACTGATACCGAAAGGCCATGACGCGTGGCCGGCTCGCTGCCGATGAAGCCGTGACTGTTGCCGTAGCCACGCCAGGAACGGCTGCTCGAAGTCGTGGCACCTTCGCTGTTACTGATGCGCGCATCAGCATTCAAGGCAGCTGCTTCGCAGGCCTGCGCCAGCTCCGTCGCCGCTGCCACGTCCAGCGCCCAGGGATGGAAGAGATCCAGCTCCGGGAGCACGCCGGTGGGCATCAGTTCAGCATCGGCAAGTCCTGCCGCAGGGTCTTCGGCCGTGAAGCGAGCGATGTTGAGAGCCTTGGCCACGGTGGCCTCGATGGCGTCCGGCGAGGAATCCGAAGTGGACGCGGAGCCTTTGCAGCGGCCTAAGTAGACGCTGATCCCGAAACCCTGATCCCGGGTCTGTTCGACGGTCTCGACCTCGCCCCGCCGCACAGTCACCGCCAGACCCTCGGAGCGGCTGACCGCGACCTCAGCCGCATCAGCACCCCGCTGCTTCGCCACTTCGAGAATACGTGCTACCCGATCCTCGAGGCTGGCCCGCTCCTGTTGCTGCGTCATTCCGATCGTCTCCGTCTCATGGCGATGCCTTCGTCACGTAGAATGGTGCTCTGTCCGCACTGGAGCACCGGCATGAATCGCGACGACGACGAAGCGCCGTCGAAATCCCAGATCAAACGCGAGATGCAAGCACTGCGCGATCTCGGTGAGCGTATCGCCGAGCTGCCGGCGTCGAAACGCAGCGAACTACTCCTCGGTGCCCGCCTCCAGGCGGCCCTGCTCGAGTATGACCGTCTGCGCGCACGTGAGGCCCGCCGCCGGCACCTATCCTTCATCGGCAAGCTCATGCGCGAGGAAGATCTCGACGCCGTGCGCGAGGGTCTCGAGCGACTCGACGCTGCGAGCGCGGTGCACGCCCGCGAGCTCCATGCCATCGAGGCCTGGCGCGACCTCCTGATCGCCGAGGACGACCGCCTGACCGCGTTCATCGATCTCTATCCCAAAGCCGACCGGCAGCACCTGCGCCACCTGCTTCGCGCCTGCCGTCGGGAAGCGGATCGCGACGGCGATCGCCGCCACTACCGTGAGTTGTTTCGAACCCTGCGCGACACCGTGTCCATCTCGGGCCGGCCGGCCGAACCGCCGCCGAACTGACCCGTCCAGTCAATGGGCGGTGCCACCGACAGTGACCGCATCCACCCGCAGCGTCGGCTGGCCAACGCCCACGGGCACGGACTGCCCGTCCTTGCCGCAGACGCCGATGCCCGAATCCAGCGCCAGGTCATTGCCCACCATGGAAATCCGATTCATCACGTCCGGACCGTTGCCGATCAGGGTCGCGCCCCGTACGGGAGCCTTGACCTTGCCGTTCTCGATCAGGTAAGCCTCGGTGGTGGAGAACACGAACTTGCCCGAGGTGATGTCCACCTGGCCGCCGCCAAAATTCACCGCATACAGACCGCGCTCCACCGAGGCGAGAATCTCCGCCGGATCGTGCGCGCCGGCAAGCATGTAGGTGTTGGTCATCCGCGGCATCGGCAGATGGGCATAGGACTGACGGCGACCGTTGCCGGTGGGCGCCACGCCCATGAGCCGCGCATTGTGCTTGTCCTGCATGTAGCCCTTGAGGATGCCGTTCTCGATCAGCACGGTGCGGCCGGTGGGGGTCCCTTCGTCGTCCACGGTCAGCGACCCCCGCCGATTCGGCATGCATCCCTCGTCCACGACGGTGCAGTGCTTAGATGCCACCTGCTCGCCCATGCGACCAGAGAACGTCGATGTCCCCTTGCGGTTGAAATCGCCCTCGAGGCCATGCCCCACTGCCTCATGCAGCAACACACCCGGCCAGCCCGGACCCAGCACCACGGGCATGCTGCCGGCGGGTGCCGGAACCGCCTCCAGATTGAGCAGCGCGGAGCGGACCGCCTCATCGGCCCAGCCCAAGGCCTGATCACCGGCTAAGAACATGCCGTAATCGAGGCGTCCGCCACCGCCCGCCGACCCGCGCTCGCGACGATCGCCGCGCTCTGCGATCACCGACACGTTGCAGCGGACCAGTGGCCGTACATCCACCGCCAGCGTGCCGTCGCTGGCCAGCACCAGAATCACCTCATGCACCGCAGCGAGACTCGCGGTCACCTGACTGACGCAGGGATCCAACGCCCGGGCATGCCGGTCGAGTCGATGCAGCAGGGCAATCTTGTCCGCGTCGGCCATGCTGACGAGGGGGTCATCGCCCGCATACAGAGGCGCGGGCGTCCCCTTGCCGCTGATGGCCACTGCCCCCGGCGTCGAGCCTGAGCGCGCAATCTGACGGGCGGCTCCGGCCGCCTGCTCCAGGGCCGGTCGCAGCAGCTCGTCCGAGTAGGCGAAACCCGTCTTCTCGCCGCTCACCGCACGGACGCCAACGCCCTGATCGATGGCGAAGTGGCCGTCGCGGACAATGCCGTCCTCCAGCACCCAGCTCTCGCTACGGCTGTACTGCAGATACAGGTCTGCGTAGTCGATACGGGGGCCGAGCATGCTGTGCAGCACCTGCTCCAGCGCACGTTCATCGAGTTCGGCGGGCGCCAGCAGTCGCTGCCGGGCTAAGTCCCAGGCTTCAGTCACGAATCATTCTCCTCGAGGGGAAGCGTCAGCGGAAACTCGTCCGGCCAGAGAAACGGATCATCAAGCAACCATTCGAGATTGGGGTCGTCTTCTGGCGGCATGCGGACGGGAAGATCCACTTCGTCGGCGAATATACTGACGAAGTCGACCTCCGGCTGATCCAGACTGCCGCGCAGACGATAGCGGGCACTGGAAAAGCGGTCGATCTGATCACGAAACACCCGCTCCGCCACCAGAACGCCAGCGCCGGTGATCGGGTTCGCCAGCAGTATCGCATAAGCGGCGTACCAGGGCAGGTTCCGGCTCACTGGCAGCGTCACGACAATGTCGCCCTCGAGCGCCTGTGAGACTAGATCGAGTTCAGCGCCGATGCGGAAACTGCTTCCCGGTCCGCGAATGCTCAAAGGCCGTGCACTGCGCACCCGGCCCGAGTCAAAGTCCAGCACGCCATTGATGTCGTCGAACGCCATACCGCGCTGATAGACGTCTGTAAAATCGAGCCGCATGCGGCGGGCAATGGTGGCGAAGTTGAACAGACCGATCAGCCGCAAGGGCCCGGTACCCGCCTCCACCTGCACGAAACGACCCCTGCCGACCTCAATCCGCACGCGCCCATCGAGCTCCCGCGCCGACAAATGCATCGGGGATCCGGGCCATGCCAGATCCAGATCAAAGGCAAAGGACTCCGAATCCAACGTCGGTGCCAGCCCCCAGCCTTCCAGGACGCCACTCGACTGACTACCGAAGATGCGACCCTGATAACGACTCTGCGGACGGGCGCCAAACCGCCACTCCAGCCTCGATCGTCCCTCCTCGTCCGGACCAAGCTCCAGGCCCCGCAAGTCGCCCCGAATGCCTTCGATGACCAGGATCTCGTTAGCCGGGCGCAGCTCGAAAGCCAATGCGCCCACCGAAGCGCCGTGCCACTCCAGCGCATCGATGTGCACGTTCATGGAGATGAATGCTGCAGGATCGATATCGCCGGCAGGAAAGGCTGTGGCGTCGCCGCTTGCAGCCGGCGGCCAGCGCAGGTGATCGAGTTCGAGCTCAAGAGGCTCGTCGATGCGGGCAAGCATGCGCCCGGCTGCGGATTCACTCACAATTGCGAGCTCAGTGGCCAGGGTGGAACCTCCGACCTGCAGCGATGCCGGGCCGAGCTCCCTGCCACCCCAAGCGGTCTCGGTAAACTCCAGCACGACATCCAGGTCCGCAGCGGTCCGTCGCCGGGTCCGGGGGCGGCCCCGCGCCACGGCGGCGTCCTCGATCGCCGCGAGCGCATTCGACCAGGCGCCGAGATCAATACGCTCGATCCGCCCCCTGGCCTGGAGTCCTGCGTCTGGTAATTCAGGCGGCTCCACACCAAAGCCGATGGTCCCGGACACGAATTCCCGATCCCGCAAACGGAAGGAACCGCCATGGCTGCCCCAGGTATAGGCCATGGTCCAATCTTCGTCCGGCGCCGCCGCAAGGCGCAGCGCCAGCGGGCCGTCCCCGCGATCCACCGGCTCGGGCAGCCCGGTTCGCAAGTCATCTGCTGTCGAGGTAAGCGTCAACCCCACGGCCCCACTCAGCGCCAGGGTAATGTCGATGTCGTAATCGAACACCCCCTCGGCGCCCACCAGCGTGTCAACCGTGGTCCAGACGGCCAACTCAGAGGCATCGGCCTCGCCTGTGAGGCCGATGCGCAACCCATCCTCGCCAGGCTCAAGCGCGCCTTCGAGCTGCACCTCCACCGGTCCCGAAAACAGCTCACCGGCGAGGTCACGACTGAGCAGCTGTCCGGGATGGCGATACTCGATGCGCCCACGCACCCGCTGAGCGCTCAGCGCCACCTCGGCCACATAGAGGTGCTCGAGATCCAATGCCACGCCCACAGCAGCATGCTCGACTGCGGACCCATCCAGGGGGACCGCCAGCTCGTAGTTCAGTCCGAGCTCGCCCTCCGCCCGCCAGGCTGCGAGTCCCGAGAGCAACCCCGTGTCGACCGGCATGGCGGCGAGAAACTCGAGACCATCCGCCGCCGCCGCCCGACCGCCACCGCGGATTTCGAGTGCGGCGAGGCCACCTTCCGGCATCGGCAGCTGCAGTTCGACGTCTGTCAGCTCCAGCCCCCCGAGCCGCCCCGAATGCAGCTGCCCGGTGAATGCATAACGCTCCACGAGCAGACGCCCACCAACATCCTCCGCCACCGGCCAGCGCGGATCGAATGCCACGTGTCCGCCTGCGATATCGAAAAACAGCTCGGGCCGCAGCGGACCCCGCAGATGGGGCAGGAGGAGGCCGCTGATCACCACCCCGCCTTCCTCGACGCTGCCCCGACGCACCGCTTCGACCAGCCAACCTCGCAGCGCCGGCGGCATCCGCGCTGGCAGGAAGTCGGCGGTCCGCCCGGCCTCGGCCCGCTCGATCCCGATCATCAGGCTGATGCTCCGCTCCGCCTCTTCCTGAGGCAGATGCAACGCGAAGGCACCATGGGCATGAACCCCATCCCCGAAGATCTCGATGTCAGCACCGCTCACTGCAACGCCTCCCTTGTCGAACGCAAGTTCGACCCGGCCGCGTCCCCGTTCGTAGTTCCAGCCCGTCGGGAAAACGTCGGGGAAGTGCAGGCCGAACGCGCCGCTGTCGAGATCGATCCAGCCGCCCTGCTCGAACAGCACCAGGTCCAGATCAGCGTCGCTGATGGCAGGTGCGCCCCGGTATCCGTCGAGATGCAACTCCTGCAGGCGGGTCGCGAGCGCGAACCGGCCACTGGCCGGTTCCAGCAGCAGCCGAGCGTCCCGCACGGTTCCCCTGGGTCCAAGGCCAGCCAGCCAGCGCTCCACCATCTCCGGCAGCCCGGGGGTGCTCAGCAGCACGCGCAGCAGCGGGGCACTGGCGAATCCAGGAGAGGAGAGCAGGACCTGGGGCGAACCTTCGAGGTCACGCCAGCGCACCTCGAGTCCTTCGAGATTCAAAGGCACCCCTTCCACCTGCCCACCGCTGCGGCCGAGCTTGAGGGATCCGGTCGCAGCACCGAGGCCGACGGCCCCCAGAGTCAGCTCCACGTTCTCCAGCATCGGGCTCGCGCCCACCCGGAGGCGCGGAGCGCGGGCCTCGATGTCCACCTGAACGCCTGAGTCCGGATGCAGATCACCGATGACCTGCAATGATTCGAGCTCACCATCGAACTCAGGTCCGCCCGGCCACCACTCTGAGAGCCCCTGCGTGAGCGCCAGATCCGTCATCGCAAGCTCGATGCGGCCGCGTGGAATCGTTCCGGACAGAGGCTTGTCACGCAAGCGGTAGTGGAGCCGACCCAGGGCTGGCAACGGAATTCCATCCGCGCGGTAGGCCAGTTCGAGCACGCCGCGGCCTTCACCACGTCGGTACTGCAGCACCCCATCGAGGGCCAGTCGATCGGGTCCGCCTGCTCCCGCCCGGTGCAGGGCCAGCTCACTGTTTTCGATCTGCACGTAGCCGGCGGTGCGGAAAAATTCGGCCACTGCGCTGAGCGGAATGTCTGCCGCCACCACCCCGCCGCGTAAGCGGATCTGACCTTCCGCCGTCCGTTCCAACGCCATGTCCAGATCATCGATCACCAGCGCAGCAGGCACCAGAGCCATCCGCAGCAGCGACCTTGGGACATCGATCTCGAGCTGAATCCGGCCCACCCGAACGGCGACGTCCGCGCCCACCGGCCGCACACTCAGGCCATGCAGGTCGACCACCGGATGCAGCACCTGGAAGCGCCCGTCGAGACGGCCGATCGCCACCTCGAGACCGAGTTGGCGCCCGATTTCGTCTGCAATCCGCTGTTCGGAGCCCGCCAGCTGGCTCACCGCCACACGTCCAACCAGACTGACCGCGGCCACCGCCAGGAACAGGATCACAAGCATCCAGGCGGCCATGGCCGGCAGCCAGGCGCGCAGGCCGGTCGAGCGGGTCGGTGGGGGCGCAGCAACGCTCACGGCGAGACTCAGGAGAGGTTTTGCATCAACACCACGTCAAACTCCTCGACTCCGTAGCAGGGTTCGACCTGGAACCGTAGCGGCTGTCCGATGCGATCCGATAGTGTGGCGACGTCCACTGCGTTCTCGTCGATCAGGCGATCGATCACGCGACTGCCCGCACGCACCAGGTAGGCCCCACCCTTCACCGGCCGGGTCCGTTTGGCGGCGTCGCGGAGAATCGCACGAAAGATCTCATGGCAGGTGGACTCCGGAGTGCGCGCGAACCCGCGCCCACGGCATTCCGGACAGGGTTCGCAGACCAGCTGCAGGAGGCTTTCGCGGGTGCGTTTGCGACTCATCTCCACAAGTCCGAGGCTGGAGATGCCGGACAGCCGTATCCGCGCCGGATCCTGCTCGCAGGCCTTCTCCAGGGCCCGCAGCACCTGACGCTGGTGCTCCGGATCCTCCATGTCGATGAAATCGATCACCACGATGCCGCCGAGGTTGCGCAATCTGAGCTGCCGTGGAACGACGGCCGCTGCTTCGAGATTGGTACGGAACACCGTTTCTTCCTGGTTATGACTGCCGACGAAGCCACCGGTGTTGACGTCGATGGTGATCATGGCTTCGGTCTGTTCGATCACCAGGTGCCCCCCGGACTTCAGTGGCACGCGCCGTTCCAGGGCACGCCGGATCTCGTCCTCCACGCCGAAGCGGTCGAACAGCGCCACGGGCTCATCGTGCCACACCAGGCGACCCCCGAGCTCCGGCAGGAAGCGCGCGACGAAGCGCGCGGCGCGCTCGAAGGTATCCCGGCAGTCGATCCTGATGGAGGCCACCTCGGGCGAAACGAGATCGCGGATCACCCGGATCTGCACCGGCAGTTCCTCGTAGACAAGTCCTGCCCCCGAGCAGGCGCGCTGCCAAGCGTCGATGCGCTGCCACATACGTGACAGGAACAACAGATCCGCCCGCAGTTCCGCCTCACCGGCCCCTTCCGCAACCGTCCGCACGATGAAGCCGTGGCTGCACTGCGCTTCATCGCGCAGCCCCGCTACCAAGCCTCGCAGACGTTCGCGCTCGTTTTCGTCCTCGATCCGCTGCGAAACACCCACGTGGTCCACCTCAGGCATCAAGACCAGCAGCCTGGACGGCAAAGCAATCTGGGTCGTCAGTCGGGCGCCCTTGCTCGCGAGCGGGTCCTTCGCTACCTGAACCAGCAGATTCTGTCCCTCCCGAAGCAGGCTGCTGATGCAGGGCTGAGCGCCCTCTGCGTCATCACGGGGCATGCCCTGCAGATCACGGACGTGAAGGAAGCCGGGTCGCGCAAGCCCGATCTCGACGAAGGCAGCCTGCATCCCGGGCAGGATCCGCGCGACCCGGCCCCGATAGAGGTTGCCGGTGACGCTGCCACCGGTGGAACGCTCGAGGTGCAACTCCGCTAGCGTGCCGTTTTGGAGCAGCGCCACCCGCGTCTCGAACGCATTCACATTGATGAGGACATCTTCCTTCATCGCCGGTCGATCGACTCCCTGCCAGCCTAGGGGCCGGCTCGCGTCAGTGCTTGGCGGCGCGTCCAGAGTTCGCGCATCGCCTTCAGTCTAGAGGACCGCGGTGACGCCAGCAGTCGACGCCCGCCTCGGACAACAAACGCTCAGTTTCTGCGAGCGGCAGCCCCATCACGCCAGAATAGCTGCCTTCGAGCCGATCCACGAATACAGCGCCGATACCTTGGATGGCATAGGACCCTGCCTTGTCCACCGGCTCACCCGTCGCCCAGTAGCGAGCAGCGGCATCCGCGCTGATGGCCCTGAACCTTACGGTGCTGCGACTGACCTCAGACTGAATCCTCTCAGGCCCCGCCACCGCCACCGCGGTCAGCACTTGATGGGCGCGGTCAGACAGGCGTGCAAGCATCGCCAACGCATCGCCGCGACTGGCGGGCTTGCCGAGCGCGAGGCCGTCGATGATGACCAGGGTATCCGCGGCAAGCACCGGAAGTCCGGACCCCGGAAGCCCGGATTGCAGCAGTTGCTGCACGGCGGCTGCCTTCGCCACTGCCAACCTGCGCACCAGATCCAGCGGTTGCTCTCCGTGGTGCGCGGATTCGTCCACCTCCGGCGCCAGCTTGAGAAAGCGTATCCGAAGCTGCTCCAGCAACTCGGCACGCCGCGGCGAGGCCGATGCAAGCACGATCTGGGCGTCGGTCCCGCTCATGCGATGCGGAATCGGCGCCTAAGGGCCCGCAGCAGCGTGAAGACGAAGGGCCAGAGCATGGCGCTGGTCACCGCAGACAGCAGGATCTGTGGCGTCCAGCTCACGCCACGCACCATCACGTCAATCCAAAAGCCGAGCAGCCGCGCCAACGCGATGGTGAAGAACACGATCAGCGCCTGCTGCAGCAGCGAGTACATGCGTAGGCGTTCGTACATGGACAGACCCACGAACGCGATAATCACGAAACCGAGGGCATGCTGACCGAGCAATGACCCGGTAAGGCTGTCCACCAGAACCCCCAGGCACCAGGCCGTGACCATTCCCACGCGCTGGGGTACCGCCATGACCCAGTAAAGCAGCACCATGGCCGCCCAGTCCGGTCTGATCCAGGCCAGTACCTCCGGCGCAGCGGCCGGCAGGTGGGCAGCCGTGAGCAGCAGCGCCAGCACCAGGGTGCCCCAGATCACCAAGGTATCCGGAAACTTCACGGCCCACCCTCGAGCCCGTCGGAAGAGGGCTCAGGAACCCAGCCTGCGTCGGACCCGGCGTCCGGTCCGCCGGATGGCGGATCGCCGGATCGACGACGCTGGATCGCATCCTCCAACGAAGGCCGGCTCACCAGAACCAGATGCCGACTGCGTTCGAGTTGCGCCGCGGGGCGCGCACGGATGTGGAGAAAGGGCTCCCCGGGTTGCTGCTCGACGCTGGCGACCACCGCGACCGGATAGCCGGGAGGAAAGCGGCCATCGAGCCCCGAGGTGACCAGCAGATCGCCGGCCTGCACATCCGCCGTCTCTGGCACGTGGCGCAATTCGAGCCAGGCCGCCTCGCCGGTACCATAGAGCATGGCCCGGTAGTCATTGCGGTTGATGAGCACAGGCGTCACGTGCGTCAGGTCGGTGATCAGCAGCACGCGGCTGCTGTAGCGCCCGACCTCCACCACCTGGCCCATGAGGCCGTCGGAATCCAGGACCGGCTGGCCCTCGAAGACGCCGTGAGCGTCACCCTTACCCAGAATCAGGCTGCGCCCCGTCGGATCCGGCGTGACGCCCACCACTTCGGCGAATTCCAACCTCGCCTCCACCCGCTCCGATGAACCGAGCAGTGCCCGCAGTCGGGCGTTCTCCTCGCGCAGGGCATGCGCGCGCTGAGCTTCGACGGAAAGGCTCAGCAGCTGCTCGTTGAGGCTCAGATTGTCCTGCCGCAGACGGATGTAACCGAACAACGAATCCGTGGCAGCGTAGGGCAGGTTGCTGACGACATACAGCGGAGCGGTGACGGTGACCACGGCACTGCGAAACGCCTCCAGCCAGCGGGTCTGATGGTCCACGAGCATGAGCGCCAGGGACAGCAGCGCCAGGGCCAGGGCCTTGTAGCCTGTAAACGAACGTTCGAGGAACAGCGACTTGATGGTTATCTCCCCCCACAGCCACGCAGGCTGGAAGGTGATCGCGTCAATCGCTGGACAACAGGTCCAGCGAGCCGAGTTCGTCCATCAATTCCAGTGCCTTACCACCACCCCGTGCAACGCAGGTCAGCGGTTCCTCCGCCACCAGCACGGGCAGGCCGGTCTCCTCCGCGAGTAGGAGTTCGATATCCCGCAGCAGGGCACCACCGCCTGTGAGCACGATTCCGGATTCGGCAATGTCGGAGGCCAGCTCCGGAGGCGTCTGCTCCAGCGCATTCTTGACCGCCTGCACGATCATCGACAGCGGTTCCTGCAAGGCTTCGAGGATCTCGTTGGAATTCAGAGTGAAGCTGCGTGGAACACCTTCAGCCAGATTGCGTCCGCGAACATCGATTTCCCGAATCTCCTTACCGGGAAAGGCCGTACCGATCTCCTGCTTGATTCGCTCGGCGGTGGCATCACCGATCAGGCTGCCCTGGGTTCTGCGTACGTAAGCGATGATGGCCTCGTCGAAACGGTCGCCTCCCACCCGCACCGACTCGGAATAAACGATGCCGTTCAACGAGATGACCGCAATCTCGGTGGTGCCGCCACCGATGTCGACCACCATGGTGCCGATGGCCTCATGGACCGGCAGACCGGCGCCGATCGCGGCCGCCATGGGCTCCTCAATCAACCAGACGTCACGCGCACCGGCAGAGAGGGCGGACTCCTTGATCGCGCGCCGCTCCACAGCGGTGGCCTTGCCCGGCACGCAGATCAGAACCCGTGGACTCGGGCGGATGAATGAATTCTGGTGCACCTTCGCGATGAAGTGCTTGAGCATCTTCTCACAGACCTGAAAGTCTGCGATGACCCCGTCCTTCAGCGGCCTGATGGCTGTGATGTTACCCGGCGTCCGGCCGAGCATGCGCTTCGCATCGACACCTACGGCAGCGACCACCTTGGTGTTGTTGTGCTGGCGGATGGCGACTACGGAAGGCTCATTGAGGACAATGCCCTCGTCACGGACGTAGATGAGGGTGTTGGCAGTTCCCAGGTCGATGGACAGATCCCTGGAGAACAGACCCCTTAAATTCTTCAACATTGAGTGGTGTACGCCCCGTCCGAAAGGTTAGGCGCCTGTGGGGCCTGGGCCTGATCTACCACGCCGGCGAGACGACGATCCACATTCGGTCGCTTTTGCATGCCATCGCAACACAATGCGCCGCAAAAACAAACGAACCTGGCCTCGCCCTCCCACTCGGCTCGCGACGATCGCCCAAGCCCGACAGACTCCCAGCAGAATTGCGCAGAACTCTAGCAACGGCGGGGCTCCCGGGCAAGGCGAAAATGTGATAATTTCCGCGACCTTGCGCACAACACTCCAAGCGCGGGACAACTTCCGGCCCCGTTTTCGGATCAAAATCATGAGCATCGACGCAGAACAGGTCCGGCGCATCGCCCACCTGGCACGAATCGGTCTGGATGCCGACGAGGCCGACCGCTACATCGGCGATCTCGAATCGATCCTCGGCATGGTCGAGCGCATGCGCGCCGTCCCCACCGACGGCGTCGCACCGCTGCCTCACCCCATCGACCTGCAACAACGCCTGCGTCCGGACGTCGTGACCGAGGCGGATCAGCGGGATCTGTTCCAGGCCGACGCCCCGGCCGTGGCCGAAGGCTTCTATCTGGTACCGCGGGTGGTCGAGTGAGCGCAGAAAGTACTCTGGCCGGCTGGGCCGCGCGACTGGGCAGCGGCGAGATCAGCTGCCGCGAACTTGCTGCAGACTGCCTTGCCCGCATCGAGCAGGGCGCCCACCTGAATGCCTTCGTCAGCGTCGATTCACAGCGGGTGCTGGACGTCGCTGCCGCGCGGGATGCAATCCCTCGAGCAGAACGCGGTCCCCTGCACGGCCTGCCCATCGCCATCAAGGACATTTTCTGCCAGGCGCACACCAGGACCACAGCCGGCTCCCGCATGCTCGAACAGTGGCGCGCACCCTACAGTGCGCACGTGATCGAACGTCTGGAATCAGCCGGCGCGGTACTGCTCGGCAAGACCAACATGGACGAGTTCGCCATGGGTTCGTCCGGCGAAAACAGTCACTTCGGCGCAACGCGCAATCCCTGGGACGACAGCCGGGTCCCGGGCGGGTCATCCTCGGGCTCCGCGGCGGCGGTGGCTGCCGGCATGGTGCCCGCGGCCCTCGGAACGGACACCGGCGGCTCCATCCGGCAGCCGGCGGCGTTCTGCGGTCTGACCGGGCTCAAGCCGACCTATGGTCGGGTGTCACGCTGGGGCATGATCGCCTTCGCATCGTCGTTGGATCAGGCCGGCCCCATGGCCTGGACCGCCGAGGATCTCGCCATGCTGCTCGGGGTGATCGCAGGCTGCGACACCCGCGACTCCACCAGCGTCGACGCGCCGGTCGACGACTACTCGAAGGCCCTTTCCGCGCCGGTCAGTGGCCGCCGCATCGGCATCCCCTCTGCCCTGCTCGGAGCCGACGTGGCCGAACCGGTCCGCGTCGCCGTGGACGAGGCGCGGCAAACGTTCGAACGGCTCGGCGCTTCGATTCACGAGGTCGCCCTGCCCACAGCGCTCGCCGGCGTGCCGGCCTACTACGTGCTTGCGCCTGCGGAAGCCTCGACGAATCTGGCCCGCTTCGATGGGGTCCGATTCGGGCATCGCTGCAGCGAACCGCGCAATCTCACGGATCTTTACCTGCGCAGCCGAGCCGAAGGTTTCGGGAGCGAGGTGAAGCGCCGCATCCTCACCGGCACCTATGTGCTCTCGGTGGGCTACTACGAGGCCTACTACCTGCAGGCGCAGCGGGTGCGGCGCCTGA
>REEU01000241.1 GCA_007694905.1 Gammaproteobacteria bacterium
CGCTGGAAATCGGGTTCGGTTTCAAAATCCCAGGCCATACTTGCTTCCCCCTTGGATAAAGCTTGATAAGCGGTCTCAGCCAGCCGCGCAATCCTCTACTATCGAGTATAAGGATGCTTGCTAGTCGACAACAAGCAATTTTTCGGTGCCCCTGGATTTGCCACTGACGTAGGCAACGGTGGGAACAGCAGGGGCCGTTATCTCGCTCCATCCGGTTGCCAAGTGGTTCTCTTGCTGCGGGCTTGGGGTAACGTATCGATGTCGGATGAGGCCCGCAGTCAAGGGGTTCGAACAGGGGTGTTGCAGCACCAGGATTAACGGTGAGTATGCCCGAGCGGTCGATCAAAGATGGTGAAAAAACGACTCAGCTGCCACGCAGTGCGATCAGCAAGCCATAACGATGACGGGTAATTTTCGTCTCTTGGGTCCGGCAGAAGTGCCCCGATTCGTCAAGTTGGGCCCGCCAGTACGAGGCACCCGCGTGTGTACCGTTTTGCCAGATTCATCTATACTTGCTGTACGCCAACAACTGGCTATACGCTAGCAACAGGGCCTTATTTGGGAGCTGCAGCGCCACGGTTGTAAACGATGGTGCTGGTGCTACGGTCTTACCAGGCCCTTTTGGGGAGCTGGTGTCGCGCGTAGCAGGTGTTTCTGTGTGTACGCTCAGTGCATGCTAGCGACATGGGGGAGAGACGATGAGGCGATGTTTACTGGTTACTGGCGCCGGGCGCTACGGTTTGGCTACTCTGGTGATGCTTCTCGGGAGTATCCATGCCGCCACGGTAATGGCGCTTCCAAGCGCGCAGGTGGAGCGTGGCGAAGAGGTTTACCAGCGCTTCTGTGCGGAATGCCATCACCCTACACTGCGCGGCACTGGGCATGGTCCACCGCTGGTCGGCACGCGGTTTCTCGCCTCCTGGCGTGAGCAGAGCAGCGATCGGCTTCTGGATTATCTGCATACGGAAATGTCGATGGCCGTTCCGCCATCGACCGATCCTGCGGTGTTTAGCGATATCGCGGCATTCGTTCTGTCCGCCAATGGAGCGGAGGCTCCCGAGGTTAGCTTCCGAGCTGGAGCCGATATTCCCTTGGCATCCCTGTTGCCGGCGGCAGTGCCAGTCGCAGGGCGGCCAGGCGACACGGCTGAGTCCGTGCAGCACGAGGGCGATGAGCCGGTGCACGACGACGATTCGCGCGACATCTGGGAAGGCGCAGTAGGTATCGCGGAAGCGGCGATGCGAATCGGTCGTTGGCTAAATCGCGAGACCCCACCGCTCACGCCTGTTACGGAGAGCCTGCTGGACGCTCCGCCGGCTGGTTCATGGCTGAGTTGGCGTAGAACACGCGATGGGCATGGCTACAGCCCGCTGGACCAGGTCAATCGGGATAATGTGGGTCGGCTGCGCCTCGCATGGGCCATGACCATGCGTGAGGGCAGTAACCAGGGTACGCCACTGGTGCACGATGGCGTGATGTTCCTCACGCACCCTGGCAACGTGATCCAGGCGCTCGATGCCGCCACGGGTGAGCTGTACTGGGAGTATGCGTACACGCATCCGGCGGATTCCCGCACTTTGGGTGGGCCGACGCGGAATATTGCAATCTTCGATGACAAGCTGTTTCTAGCGACGTATGACGCTGCGATTGTCGCCATCGACGCTAGAACTGGACGTCAGCTCTGGCGTAGCGAAAAGGCCGATTACGTCTATGGTTATACACACACCGCCGGCCCCATTATTGCCAACGGAATCGTGGTAAGCGGTATCAACGGCTGTGAGCGCTTCCATCCCGACGGCTGTTTCATCACAGGGCATGATCCGGAAACAGGGGAGGAGTTGTGGCGTACCTCGACCATCGCCTTGCCGGGTGACCCGAACGACGCGACCTGGGCCGGGCTCCCGCCGGAGTTGCGTGGCGGTAGCGACAACTGGATTGCCGGTAGTTACGATCCTGAGCTGGGACTGTACTTTCTTGGCACATCACAGGCAAAACCTTGGCTTGCGGCAAGTCGTGCAATGACTGCAGAAGATGCTGCGCTATACACCAACGCGACCCTCGCAATTGACCCGAATACCGGGGAGATCGAGTGGTACTTCCAGCACATCCCTGGTGAGACGCTCGATATGGAAACCGCCTTCGAGCGGGTCCTGATCGATGTCGATGGTGAGCCGATGGTGTTCACGGGAGGCAAGGAGGGGTTTCTCTGGCGCCTGGATCGGCGTGACGGCAGTTTCCGGGGTGTGGTTGAAACCATGCCGCAGGATCTTTTCTCTGAGATCGATCAGGAGACCGGGCGTGTCCGCTACCGACAGGACATCATTGATGCAGGGGTCAATGAACCTATCCGCGGTTGTCCCAGTATCTATGGTGGGCGTAACTGGCAAGCGTCGGCGTACAGCCCGGAGACGACGGCACTGGTATTCCCGTTGCACATGCTTTGCATGGAGTTCATCGGGCATGAGATTGAGCTGGTCGAAGGTGGCGGAGGCTATGGCGGGGAGTCGGAGGTT
This sequence comes from Gammaproteobacteria bacterium, assembly GCA_007694905.1. GTDB lineage: Bacteria > Pseudomonadota > Gammaproteobacteria > Pseudomonadales > Azotimanducaceae > SLTB01. The sequence goes on from REEU01000241.1 coordinate 2,514, forward strand.
TTCCCGATGCCCGAGGCGGAGGGTATGCTTGGTCGTCTAGTGTCCTATGACGTCTCCAGCATGGAGGAGCGTTGGCGGCATGAGCAGCGCGCAATGTTTCTCACCGGCGTCCTGACGACCGCAGGCGGGCTTGCCTTCGTCGGCGATCTGGATCGCTACTTCAAGGCCTTTGATGTGGAGACCGGAGAGAAAGTCTGGCAAACGCGGCTCGGTGCGCCAGCGCACGGGTTTCCCGTCTCCTTTGAAGCTGACGGGCGTCAGTTCATCGCAGTGCAGACTGGTATGGGGGTGTTTCGGCTCATGACTGCGCGTCAGAGTCCTGATCTCTACCAGCCAACCGGTGGGAATATGCTATATGTGTTTGAACTCACGCATTGATCCAGGTGGACACGACGGCCGCTATGCGGCCGCCGTGTCTCAGCCCCGCCCTGAGCTTTAACCCACCTGCGCCAGTGCCAAGTCGGCGACTTCGTCGACGACACTGGCGTATTCCCGGGCGCGTGAACTGACGCTGGTGCCCCTGATGAGTCGCCCGCGGATGCCGTGGAAAATCGCAGCAAGCCTGAACAGGCTGAAAGCCACATAGAAATCCAATTGTTCGATCTGCTCCCGGCCAGTCAGTTCACAGTACCACGCGACATACTCGCCCTCCGTGGGGAGCCCGTGGGTCGCGAAATCAGTGCCCAGCATGCCGGTGACCCCGAGAGTTGGCATGCGATAGGGTAGAAGGTGATACCCGAGATCCGCAAGCGGATGGCCGAGCGTAGAGAGCTCCCAGTCGAGGACCGCCACCACGCGCGGCTCCTCGGGGTGAAAAATCATGTTGTCGCAGCGGTAGTCTCCGTGAACGATGGAGACCTCGTCATTTGCTGGTATGTTGACTGGCAGCCACTCGATCAGCGCCTCCATGGCAGGCACGCGCCCAGCGTCCGGAGATTCCTGGTACTGACGTGTCCAACGCTGGATCTGACGCTGAAAATAGTTCCCCGGTCGCCCGTAGTCGCCGAGTCCGAGGGCTTCAGTATCAGCGCCATGCAGGCCGGCCAACACCTCGATCATCGAGCGATAGCAGGCACGTCGTTGTTCCAGCGGGACTTCAGGCAAGCGTGCATCCCAGAAATTGCGGCCGACGACGAGATCCATGATGTAAAAAGGTGTGCCGATGACTTCATGGTCGTCGCAATACAAGTACACGCGGGGCACGGGAATGGTGTTCATGCGTCCGAGGGCGGCCAGTACTCTGAACTCCCGGTCCACCGCGTGTGCGGAGGCGAGCAGCGGCCCCGGTGGTTGCCGGCGAAGCACGAAGCTCCGCCTTTGCGAGTCGATCCGGTACGTGGGGTTGGATTGTCCGCCTGCGAATCGCCGGACGCTGATCGGCGGTACCAACTCGGGGACTCGGCCCGTGAGATAGGTCGCCAGGGCGGTTTCATCAATCGCCAGTCCACGGATCGAATCGGTTTCTGGAGAATCACTCATAAATTATCTCTTCATCATTTGCTAAACGGTAATCATCAGAATACTATTTTGTTGCCAACAAGTAAGTCTAATGGGGGGTGGCCGAATGCGAATTACAGCAGATGAGGCTGATTCATCGAGCATTGGCAGCACGCGCGGCGTTGGAAAATCCCAAATAACCAGCAACCAGTCGTGAATTTCTTCGAGAGTGGTTGTCGGGACGGCGGTACAGGTCCTCTCGCAGGCCTTCGTGTGGTAGAGGTCGCTGGCATCGGTCCCGGGCCGTATGCCGCGATGATGCTCGCGGACCTCGGCGCAGACGTGCTGAGGATCGATCGCCCGGGTGGGTCTTCATCTGCCAGCACAGATCCAACGCTGCGCAACAGGAAAATCATCCGGCTGGATCTGAAGCGCCATGAAGCGTTAGAAATTCTGCTGCGAGCCATCGAGCGTGCCGATGTTCTGCTTGAAGGTTTTCGGCCCGGAGTGGCGGAACGACTCGGTTTCGGTCCGGAGCTGTGCCTGCAGCGCAACCCCCGTCTCGTCTTTGGCCGTATCACTGGCTGGGGTCAGATCGGGCCACTTGCACGTATGGCCGGGCACGATATCAACTACATCGCGCTCAGTGGTCTGTTACATCAGGTCGGTCAGCGTGGTGGCAAGCCTGTACCCCCGATGAATGTAGTCGGGGATTACGGCGGCGGTGGGCTGTTACTTGCCTTCGGGGTCCTGGCGGCACTGTTTGAGCGTCAGCACTCCGGCCTTGGACAGGTGGTGGATGCAGCGATGATAGACGGGGCGGTTTCTTTTCTCGCTGCGACCTTCGCGCTGCGGGAAGCCGGGTGCTGGCGTGACGCACCGGGCGAGAACTTCCTTACGGGCGCTGCACATTACTACGATACGTATGAAACCCGCGATGGCAGATGGGTTGCGATTGGCTCGATAGAGCCGCAGTTTCATGCGCTGATGCTGGAACGTCTCGGTCTCGACCCCGCCGAGTTTCTTGCGGCTCAGGGATTCGATGCGGAACACTACGATCGACTGGTAGACGAGCTCTGGCCTGCAATGAAGAAACGCGTTGCCGCTGCAGTAGCCGGTTTCACGCGCGATGAGCTTGACGAGCTGTTCGAAGGCACGGATGCCTGTGTCACTTCTGTCCTTGATCTCGATGAGGCAGCTGCCCATCCGCACAATCGCTCACGTGAAACGTTCGTTGAAGTCAATGGTATGACCCAGAACGCCCCCGCGCCCCGTTTCAGCCGCTCGGTGCCGAGAGCGCCGCGACCGTCGGCCGTCGATAATGAACACACGGACGCCGTACTCGCCGATCTCGGCTACGCCACTTCAGCTATCGACAAGCTGAGACGCGATGGTGTGCTGCACGACTGAAACCGTATCTAGTCGTATGCGGTGAGTGGCTTTGCATGGGGAGAGAATATGAGTCGTAGATGGGTCATTACCGGTGGATCGCGCGGGATGGGGCTTGCCACCGCTCGCATTGCCGCAGGACGCGGTGACAGGGTGGCGGTACTTGCGCGAAATATAGATGTTGTCGGACTCGCCGATGCGTTAGGTGACGAGGGCTTGCTATTGCCGGCGGATGTCAGTGATCCGGGGTCGGTGACCAGCGCTGTCGACACGGTGGTGGACCGATGGGGTGGCGTCGACGTGCTGGTCAACAACGCTGGCCTGCATCGAGGCGGGCGTGCCGCAGACCTTGCGTTGGAAGACTGGCAGGCCGTCCTGGATACCAACCTGTCCGGACCGCTCTACTGCGTACGCGCCGTGCTGCCTCACATGCCCGAAGGTGGCAGTATCGTCAACGTCGGCGCCGTCGTAGGCTTTAGGGGGTTTCCTGGTGACAGTGCCTATGGAGCGTCCAAGGCGGGGCTGGCGGGGCTGACGCGGGTTCTGGCCATGGAGCTGGCGCGTCAGAAGCTCCGAGTGAATCTGGTTGTTCCCGGATTGGTGCTGACTGAGATGGTTGCGGAACTCGATGAACGCGCCCGCGATCGTCTGATCGCCAAGATTCCGTTGCGTAGGATGGGCAGCGAAGAGGAAATCGCCGAGGTGATCTGGTGGGTGGCGGGCTCCAGCTACATGACCGGTGCCGTAATTCCGACTGATGGAGGCTTGATGTGTGCCCTCTAGAAGTACGGGACCAAAGGCTGGTCGACTGGATCGGTCGATCGCTCGGGTTAAGTGATGCGCGTCCAGGTCGCAGACTGAGCGGTGGGAACTCCAATGTTACCCAGCTTGTAGAGCATCGCGAGGGACGCGTAATCGTGCGACGGCCGCCGGATAACGCCATTTCGGCGAGCGCAGCCAACGGGGTCCGTCGGGAATATACGATGCTCAAAGCACTGTCGGGTGTGGTGCAGGCACCGAAGCCTCTGGCGTTTTGTGAGGATGTTGATGTTATCGGTCAGCCCTTCATCGTCGTGGAGTTCGTCGATGGCGTATCGATAACCACAGCTTTGCCGCCTGCCTATGACGTCAGTGTGGCAACGCTCGATACGATCGGCGAGGAGCTGATAGACGGTATCGCGGCGGCGCACAGGCTGGATTGGCAGACACTGCCACTGCGGCAACCCTCCGCGCCTCCACAGGATTACGTCATCCGTCAGCTGGAGAGATGGGCCGCGGCTCGGCGCAAGGCCGCCGTGCGCGACCTCCCTCTGATCGAGGAGCTGGCGAAATGGCTGGCAGGCCGAATTCCTGTGGCACGCGCGGCCGGCGTCCTTCATGGTGACTTCCACCTGGACAATACGCTGTTCGCGGCAGATCGCCCGAGGCTTGGCGCAATCATCGACTGGGAACTTGCCACTGTGGGTGACCCGATGGCAGACGTCGGGCTTATGCTGGCGTTTTGGGGGGAGCGTCCGATTGAGGCCCCA
>REEU01000303.1 GCA_007694905.1 Gammaproteobacteria bacterium
ACCGCGTGCGGTCGGCCCCGGGCGGCGCGCACGCGCGCTCGCCTACAGAAGCGTTCGTTGCGGCTTGTAGGCACGACCGCGTGCGGTCGGCCCTGGACCGTGCGGGTTACTCGAGCCAGGCGCGGGCGCGGACGCCGAGGGGGGTGGTGCGCACGCCCGCCAGGCGCAGGCAGAGCCGATCCAGTTCGTCCCAGGGCTCGATCGCAACGAGGCCCTTGACCGCCTGATCCACCACCGCCAGATCCCGCAGGGCGCCCTCCACCAGCGGCAGCGACAAACGCGGCAGCGCGCGCTGCAGGAGCTTCTGCCGCCGCGGGACCAGCCGCAGTCGGCCCATGGTCGAATTCAAGTCCTCACCGTCCTCCCGCGCCCGGAGCAGGGTGCGCACCTGACGCAGACTCCAGGCCAGGGCTGCAACGATGGCCAGCGCATCGACGCCCTCCTGGCGCAGGGTGGCCAACATTCGGTGGGCATGCTCAGCCTCGGCCAGCAGCACGGCATCCGCCAGTTCGAAAGCCGTATAGCGGGAATCGTCATCGAGTACCGCCTGCAACGCGTCGGCAGTCCAGGGACCGCCATGCTCCGCCAGCGCCAGTCGGGTCACCGCCTGGGCTGCGGCCAGGGGATTGCCTTCCACCCGTGCCGAGAGCAGGGTCAGCGCGTCCGCCTCGATTTGCACGCCCGCCCGGCGCAGGCGCCCGGACAGCCAGCGCGGAAAGGCTTCGAGATCCAGGGGCCAGACCGGCAAGTGGACGCCCACCGCCGCGAGACATTTGTACCACTTGCTGTTCTCGCTGCGACGGTCGATGCGGGGCATGAGAATGAGCAGCAGATCGTCGCCGGGCAGGTTGCTGGTGTAGGCCTCGAACGCCTTGCCGCCCTGGGTACCCGGCGCACTGCTGGCGCAGCGCAGCTCCACCAATCGCCGGGAAGCGAACAGCGACAGGCTGTTGGCGGACTGCAGCAGTTCGTTCCAGTCGAAGCCGGACTCCACGTGGAAGACTTCGCGCTCATCCACCCCACGCTCGCGGGCTGTAGCGCGCACAGCATCGGCAGCTTCCTGAACCAGCAGCGGTTCGTCACCGCTGATGAGATAGACCGGATCCAGGGTCTCCTTGAGACGGGCCTCGAGATCCTCGGTCCGACGCAGCTTCACGGCTCAGGTCGAGCCTACCGCTGCCACCGCCGTCAGGATGCGCCGGACCAGCTCGCCCTGAATCTCCTGGCGTAGACGCGCTTCTTCCTGACTGGAGCCCAGCAGACGATCACCATCTCGCAGGTAAACCGCGTCGGCGATGATGCTGCGCGGCGGTATCAGCACCCGGCCATCGCGGCCGAGCAGCTCGAACTCGGCCCGCCCCACCAGCTCGTACTCCGCCGTCCGGGCGCCAGACGTCAGCGTCAGCGGACGTCGCTCCCAGGACTCTTCAAGTATGCGCAGGATACGTCGGTTCTCCCCTTCACCCACGGCGGGAACGCCGCGCAGCTTCAGATCCTGCTCCAGACTCCAGACCAGGTCGCTGCTGCCGGTGTGGCTGGCATCCACGATCCGGGTACCCGCCAAGCTATCGTTGTCGATGGAGCCGGCAAGCCGGAAGCCGCAGCCGGCGAGCAGCAGGCTCGCGAGCAGCAGAGTGAACAGAGCAGAGCGTGGAATCATGGCGCGTCCTACGGGCGTCGAATGAATGGGGCTCGGTTCAACCTACGACCAGATTGACGAGTTTGTCGGGCACATGGATGACCTTGCGCACTTGCTTGCCGGCGGTGAAGCGGTCCACGTTGACGTCGGCCAGCGCAGCGGCCACCGCAGCCTCCTGATCGCTGCCGGCGGCAAGGTCCAGGCGCGCACGCACCTTGCCGTTCACCTGAACCACCAGCTCCACAGTGTCACGGGCCAGGGCGCTTGGGTCCACTTCCGGCCAGCGCGCATCGATGAGCGGCACGGATTGGCCCAGCGCCTGCCACAGCGCGTGACAGACGTGGGGCGCGATCGGCGACAGGATGCGCACCAGCGCCTCGAGCGCTTCCTGACGCACGGCGCGGGCCTGGGGCGAGGCATCCTCGAAGCGTCCAATCTCGTTGGCCAGTTCCATGCAGCCCGATACCACGGTGTTGAAGTTCACCCGCCGGCCATAATCGTCGTCGGCGCGGGTGATGGTCTCGTGCACACGCCGGCGCAGCGTCCGCTGATCCGCATCCAGAACGGCCGCATCCAGCGCGGGCGCAGCCCCCCCCGCGACGTGGTCCGCAACCAGTTTCCACAGCCGCTTCAGAAAGCGGATCGAGCCTTCGACACCCGAGTCGCTCCACTCCACGGTCTGATCCGGCGGCGCGGCGAACATCATGAACGTGCGCACGGCGTCGGCGCCGTATTCTGCCACCAGCTCGTCCGGACTGACGATGTTGCCGGCGGACTTGGACATCTTGCGACCGTCCTTGTTGACCATGCCGAGCAGCAGCAGGCGCGTGAACGGCTCGTCGGAGTCCACCAGCCCCTCGTCCCGCAGCAGCTTGTGGAAGAAGCGCGCGTAGAGCAGATGCAGCACGGCGTGCTCGATTCCACCCACGTAGTGATCCACCGGTGTCCAGGCCTTCGCCCGCTCATCCAGCATGGCCTGATCGTTGTCGGCACACGCGAAGCGGGCGTAGTACCAGCTCGACTCCATGAAGGTGTCGAAGGTGTCCGTTTCCCGCTCCGCTTCGCCGCCGCAGGTCGGACAGGTGCAGCGCCGCCAGTCGACGCAGGCATCCGTCTTCAACGGCGATGCCACACCCTCGAACTCCACCTCTGTCGGCAGCACCACCGGCAGATCCGCGTCCCGGACCGGCACCGGTCCGCAGCTCGGACAGTGGATCATTGGAATCGGACAACCCCAGAACCGCTGTCGCGACACGCCCCAGTCACGGAGACGGAAGTTCACCCGCCGCTGGCCGTAGCCTTTGCCTTCCAGAGCACTCGCGATGGCGTCGAAGCCGGCTGCGAAGTCGAGACCGTCGTATGCGCCGGAGTTCACCAGTCGGCCCTTATCGACGAAGGCCTCCTGCTCCAGATCGCAGGGCGTCTCGGCGTCCAGCGGCTCGATCACCTGGACGATGGGCAGGCCGTACTTGCGCGCGAATTCCCAGTCCCGCTGATCGTGTCCGGGGACCGACATCACCGCACCGGAGCCGTACTCCATGAGCACGAAGTTCGCGACCCATACCGGCAGCTCGGCGCCGGTGAGCGGGTGGATGGCCACCAGGTCAGTCTCGATACCGAGCTTCTCCATGGTCGCGATGTCCGCTTCCGCGGTGCGCAGATTGCGGCACTTGTCGCGAAACGCTGCCACCTTGGCATCGCGCGCCGCCACCGCCCGCGTCAACGGATGCTCCGCAGCCAGGGCCACGTAAGTGCAGCCGATGAACGTGTCCGGCCGCGTGGTGTAGACCTTCAGGCGCTCGGCGAGCGGACCCTCCGGCCCGCGCAGGTCGAACTCGATGTCCACGCCCTCGGAACGCCCGATCCAGTTGCGCTGCATGGTGCGCACCTGCTCCGGCCAGCCGTCCATGTGATCCAGGCAGTCCAGCAGCTCCTGGGCATAGGCCGTGATTTTCAGGGTCCACTGGGGCATCTCGCGGCGTTCGATGACCGCGCCGGAACGCCAGCCCCGGCCGTCCTCCACCTGCTCGTTGGCGAGCACGGTCTGATCCACCGGATCCCAGTTGACGATGGTGGTCTGCCGCTCCACCAGGCCCTTGGCGAACAGGCGCTTGAACAGCCACTGCTCCCAGCGGTAGTACTCCGGGTCGCAGGTGGCGAATTCCCGCGACCAGTCCAGGGCGAAACCGAGGCGCTGGAACTGCTTGCGCATGGTGGCGATGTTCGCGTGGGTCCACTTGGCGGGCGGCACCTTGTTCTGGATGGCCGCGTTCTCCGCCGGCAGGCCGAAGGCATCCCAGCCCATGGGATGCAGGACGTTCCTGCCCTTCAGGCGCTGATAGCGGGCAATGACGTCACCGAGGGTGTAAGTGCGCACGTGGCCCATGTGCATCCGCCCGCTCGGGTACGGAAACATGGACAAGGCGTAGAACTTTTCTGCGTCGTCGTCGCGGACCCGGAAGGACCCCGCCTCGTCCCAGAATGCCTGCGCCTGCGCTTCCACCTGCTGGGGGTCGTAGTGCTGCTCCATCGTGACTGGTCAGTTCCTGCCCGGTTCGGAAAGCGCGCAAGAATAGCATGGGCCGGGCCGCGTTCGTCGCGATTGCATGCGTCAGGTCAGATGGACCGGCGCCGCCAGGACAGCGTCACACCTGCGAAGACCAGCAGCAGGCTGAGCAGCACGGTCGGCGTGCTGCCAACGACGGCGAACGGCGTGCGGCCGGTCATGGGCACCACGCTGCCTTCGAGGACGCCAGGTTCGAAACGCGGCAGGCGCGCGACCTCACGGCCTTCGGGATCGACGATGGCGGTGACGCCGTCGTTGGTGCTGCGCACCAGCCAGCGGCCGAGTTCCAGAGCCCGCATGCGGGCCTTCTGCAGGTGCTGCTCCGGGCCGATGGAATCCCCGAACCAGGTGTCGTTGGAGATGGTGGCGAGCAGCGTGGCGTCCCGTGCCAGTTCCCGCACCAGTTCCGGATAGACGACCTCGTAGCAGATCGCCATGGCCACGGTCGCCCGGCCGGCGGTCAGCGGCGCCTGCCCGGAGGGTCCGGAGCGCGCATGAGACATGGGCAGGTCGAAGAACGTGATCAGGCCCCGCAGCAGCCCCTCCAGCGGCACATACTCCCCGAACGGCACCAGTCGCTGCTTGACGTAGCGACCCTCGCCGGCACCGACGGCGATGGCCGTGTTCTGGAAGAACGCGCGCCCTGACTCGCCCCGATCGTAGTCGGGAATGCCAGTGATCAGGGTGCTGCCATGCTCCGCTGCATAGGCATCGAGTTCAGCGAGGAGCCCACCCGCATCGCGCGCAAACCAGGTGATGGCGGCCTCAGGCCAGAGCACGAGATCACGGCCCCAATGGGGTTCGGACAGACGCAGATGACGCTCCAAGATGGCCTGCCGATTCTCGCTCTGCCACTTGATGTCCTGTGGAATCACGCCCTGCACCAGGGCCACCTCCAGCGGCGGGCCCGCCGGTCGCGTCCAGGTCTGCGCGGCCAGGGCCGCGCCCAGGATCCAGATGCCGGCAAGACCCGCAGCAAGCGCCCAGGGCCGGCGCAGGGCCCGCATTTCCAGCCCCAGCCACCAAAGGCCGACACCGGTGGCCACAGAGACCAGTGAGACCAGCAGCACCCCGCCCACCGGCGCGAATCCGGCCAGCGGCGATGCGAGATGGGCATAGCCCACCAGCAGCCAGGGGAAGCCGGTCAGGAACCAGGTGAGGAGCCACTCCAGCAGCACCCACAACCCGCAGAAGGCCGCCGCCGCCGGCAAGCCGACCCGCGGATTGAAACGCGCGTAGAGCCAGGTCATCAGGGCCGGAAACACCGCCATGGCCAGCACGAACAGGCCCACCAGACTGCCGGCCAGCCAGGGCGGCGCCGGCCCATACACGTGGATGCTCATGTAGATCCATGACACACCGAGGCCGTAGCGGCCGATGCCGTGCAGGTAGCCGAGGAGGAGGGCAAAGCGCGGTGATTGACCGTGCACGGCCGCCAACAGCAGCGCCGGGGCCAGCAGCGCCAGGGGCCAGAGGTCGAACGGCGCCAGAGCCAGCGGCAGGGCGACGCCCGACACCAGCGCGCAGAGCACAGCCAGCCCTGGAGCCAGCCTCACGGCCGCCGGCTTCATGCCCTGCTTTCGACGGCGACGGCCGACAGGCGGGTCATGTGCAGCAGGCGGATCCTGCGGCTGTCCGCATTCAGGACGCGGAACCGGAAGTTGTCGATGGTGACGGTTTCCTCGCGGCGCGGTAGATGGCCGAAGCGCTGCAGCACGATACCGCCGATGGTGTCGAACTCCTCGTCCGGGAATTCGGTGTCGAACACTTCGTTGAAGTCCTCGATGGGCGTACCCGCCTTCACGGTCCAGGTACTGGCATCGAGTTGCTTGATGAAGCTCTCGTCGTGAACGTCGTGCTCGTCCTCGATTTCGCCGACGATCTGCTCGAGGACGTCTTCGATGGTGACGACACCCGCCACGCTGCCGTACTCGTCGACGACGATGGCCATGTGGTTGCGATTGGCGCGGAACTCGGTGAGCAGCACGTTCAGGCGCTTGCTTTCGGGAATCACCGGCGCCTGCCGGATGAGCTCGCGCAGATCGAAGTTCTCCGACGCCTCCCGGAGCGCCAGCGGCAACAGGTCCTTGGCGTGGAGGATGCCCTTGACGTCGTCGAAGTCGTCGCCGATGACGGGGAAACGGGAGTGCTGCGATTCGATCACGACGGGCAGGAAGTCACGCGGCGTGTCGTCGTGATGCACGAAGACGACCTGAGAGCGCGGAATCATGATGTCCCGTGCCTGCATCTCGGAGACCTGCAGCGCCCCCTCGATGATGCCGAGCGCCTCCGCATCGAGCAGCGAGCGCTCGGCGGCCGTGCGGATGACCGCCATCAGATCCCGGCGACTGGCGGGCTCGCTGGAAAAGACCTGAGCGACCCGCTCGATCCACGATCTCGAGCCGGTGTTCTCACCGGCATCGTCGTCAGCCATCGCGACGCTCGAACCCCCCTTGCATGCTGGCGCTACGGCCGGGCGATCGTTGTGCCAGATCGCTGTGGTGATGTCTAGCCTGAGTGCCCGTCGCGCC
>REEU01000117.1 GCA_007694905.1 Gammaproteobacteria bacterium
ACAAACGACTCTGCCAGTGCGCCCGCAAGCGAATCCTGGTCATCGCAGCTGCGAGCGTCGCTAAGGGGTGTACGGTTTGCCGGCTGGGGGTTGTGCGGCGCTCCGTCGCAGCGTCCGAACAAGCCACTGATCAGCTGGCGTCCTGGAGCTCCTCTCGAATCACGCGCCGCAAGGTCGATTCCAACGATTCCCGCTCTGATTCAATGTGGCTTCGAAGTGCAGCATTAATTTCAGATTGATAGCTGCCACCGCCGGCCTCATGGACCTGCGCCTTGAACCATTCCAAGATATCGTCGTCGATCCTGATCGTGATACGAGTCTTCCCGGGCGGGCTCGCGATAACAGGCCCTCGTTTCGCATTGGAGAAGTCGTAGTCCTCGCGCATGTCAGTCACCACCGTAGAGGCGACGATCAGCTGGGCTGGCCTTTCGTGATGAGATAACGCGCGTCACATCGGCACGAAGGCTGAACACGGTGACCAACATCCGCCCTGAGCATCCATGCCGAGGGAGACGAATCGCTCTTCGTCCTGTGCGTCTGGGTCAGATCGAGTGAGGGCTTGCTCATCCTCGAGGGCTGTTACCGCATCAGCGAAGTCTACTCCATGCTTGAAGAGGTCCGACGCCGCCTTCTCGGGTTCCCACTCGATGTCCATGAGTGCAAAGCATGCACATTAGTACATACTCGTCAATCGCAGAAGGCGGTCCCTAGGCCGCTGACGACCAAGCCCAGCGACCAGGGCAAGCTCTCGCGGTTCATGCTCTGCAAGAGTTGTGGCAGATTGAGATAGCTGGCTGCAGCGCCTTGTTGGACATGAACTTTTCCGCCCTGTGGACCGCGATCGATGACGCAGGTAGTGAGGTCTTCACTGAACTCCGCAAAGTGGTGCTCTGTGCCATCAGCTCCAAACAGCATATCACCTCGGCTGCACGTATCTGCTTTGCCGTTCTGGATTAGATGATCGTGACCACGAACTACAGCGTACAGCTCATCTTGAGCGTGAGGTGTCTGTTCGTTCGAGGCAATCGGTTCTGAAGCTTACTTAGCGCCTCTGTTCGGCTGTTAGCATTGACATCTCTGACTTGATCCTTATACTGTACAGGTATACATATACGCGAGTGTGCAGCCATGGATCAGGCGCCTGTCGACACCTTCGAATCTCTCTCCGAAGCCATTGTGTCCCTCTGCGGCCGCATCCACGGCGCCGAGTATCGTTTTATCGAACTCATCCGCCGCCTGGAGGCCCTTCGGCCCTGGAATCGGGAACGACCGGACTGTGCCCACTGGCTGACCGTGGCCTGCGGCATGGACCTGGTCACCGCCCGGGAGAAGGTCCGGATTGCCCATGCGCTGGATGATCTGCCACAGATCACGGAAGCGTTCCGGGAGGGGGAGTTGAGCTACTCCAAGGTGCGGGCCATCACCCGCATCGCCACCTGGGATACGGAAGCCGAACTGATCGAGCTGGCCCAGGCCACCACCGCCGAGCACGTGGCGAAGCTGGTGCGGGCACGGCGGCAGGCCGATCATTTGTCTGCTCCGGGGGCAGCGCTGAATGCCTGGACCCATCGCCATCTGGACTATCACGTCGCCCAGGACGGCTCGGTGGTGTTCGAAGGCCGGCTGCCGGCGGAAATGGGGGCGACGTTGCTGAAGGCATTGGAGCGGGCCTCGGAATGGCTGCGTTCCGAGGATCAGGTGGAACCCTGGCGAGCCTTCTGTGACCGGGTTCCCGATGAAGCCGTTCCAGAGAAGCAGCACGTGCCCATGCGGCGGGCGGATGCGCTGACGGTGCTGGCGGAGCGCTTCCTGGCGCGGGTACCGGAAGCGGACGAGTCGCTCAATACGGCTGATCGTTTTCTGATCACGGTGCACGCTCCCGCGGAAGCGTTACCTGAACACGCGGTCATTGATCATGAGGATCCGCCACAGTTCGAGGATGGCAGCGTGGCAGCGCCGGAAAGCGTCCGACGGCTGTGCTGTGATTCAGCCGTGGTGCGGATCCTGGAGTCCGGTGACGGGGAGCCGCTGGACGTGGGCAGGAAGACCCGTGTGATCCCGCCGTCGATCCGGCGGGCGCTGAAGCGTCGCGATGGCGGCTGTCGCTTTCCCGGCTGCACGAACACGAAGTTCGTGGACGGGCACCACATCGTTCACTGGGCCGATGGTGGGGCCACCTCTCTCGATAATCTCGTGAGCCTATGCCGCTTTCATCACCGCCTGGTCCATGAGGGCGGCTACTACGTGGTCAAAGACGATCAGACCTTCCGCTTCTTCCGCGGTGACGGCTTCAAGATCCGTGGCATGGCCGAGCAGCTCAAGCGGATCTACGCCGAGGCGGCGCAGGAGGCGTTCGCGGACTGGCTGCGCGGTGCACGGGTGCCCAGGGGCTACTCGCCGCGGCCGCTTCCTGGGCGTGGGGCAGGGGCACGGCAGCCGCCCTGAGGCCATCGCCGGTGGCGGCATGGCCAATGGTCGGTTCCGGTCTGGGCAGCGTGTACACTGAGCTGGTTTCCGGTCATGGCGTCCGCGAGCGCCTGCGGCCAATGACGCAGAGGTAGCATGTCGACGTGATTGCGACAGTGAATGTGGATCGCCGCCGACCATGAGAATTGCCGTCACCGGGGCCAACAGCAGCGTCGGCTGCAATCTGCTCGGCCACGTCGCAGACGCTGCTGACGTGACGGCCATCGCTTGTGCGCGCTCTGCCAAGGCGCTGGCGACTCTGCCTGCTGCACCAAATGTCGAAACCGCGTTGCTCGATTACGCCGATCACACCGGACTGGTTGCCATCGTGTCGGGCGCGGACGCCATCGTGCATCTCGCCGGCGTGCTGTTCGAGGGCCAAGGAACGTCCTATACCGGGGCCAACGTGGACACCACGGCCGCTGTCGTCGCAGCGGCGCGAGCGGCGAATGTAGGGCACGTGGTGTTCATCAGCGCACTGGGTGCGGCTGCGGGTTCAGCGAACGGCTACTTCCGCTCGAAGGGCGAGGCCGAGGATGTCGTACTCGCATCCGGTCTCAAGGGGACCATCATGCGTACGCCGATGCTGCTCGGTCCCGGCAGCGCTGCGGCGAACGCATTGGTGAAGACAGCACAGCGCAAGCGTGCATTCGTCCTCGGCGGTGGCCGCCAGATGCTGCGCCCTCTCGATCTCGACGATCTCAGTCGAGCCATCCTGCTGGCCTGCGAACATCCTCCGGCGGAAACGGTGATCCACGAGCTGACCGGGCCGGAGGCGCTGACCCAGCGCGCGCTCATGCAACGTGTGGCGGCCATGCTCGGGCATGAGCTGCGCATCGTGGCGGTACCGATCTGGAGCGCACGGCTTGCCGCCGGTCTCATGCGGCGCATACGTGGCAGCGGCGTGTCACCGGCGGTGATCGACGTCATCACCGCAGCGGAGCAGGTCGACCGCAATGCGGACGCCGACCTCGGGCTGACGTTGACCCCGCTGGAAGACACGCTGCGGAAGTTCGTAACGGCTGCATGAAGGATCAGGCATGAGTGATCACGACACCACAGAGCCCCTCGACCCGTTACCGGACGGGCACAAACCCGCAGGGTCCAGTCACTGGAACACCCTGGGCCGCGTCTTCTTCCTGCTGATCACGGCGGCTTGCTTCACCTACCTGTATTTCCGCCTGCAGGGTGCGGCAAGCCGTGAGGGCCTGACCCTTGTCGAATATATGGTCGACGTGTTCGCCAACGTGCAGTGGGTGCCCTGGCTGCTGCTGATGATGGGCTATTCCTGCCTGTTCTTCCTGATCGACACGCTGGTGGTCACCCGGGCTCTGAACTGGTTCGTGGTGAAGATCCGCTATCGGGACATTCTTCCGATCCGGGCCAGCGCCTACATCATCTCCATTTTCAACGAACAGATCGGCAAGGGCGCGATGGCGTTCTATCTGAATCGTCGCGATGGCGCGCCCGGCTGGGAAGTGGCCTCGGTGATGCTGTTCATCATGTTCTGCGAGTTCTTCTATCTGCTGATCTGGGCGACCACCGGTTACTTCTTCAGCAGCAGTATCCTCCCGGACGTATTCGTGATGATTCCAGTCATCGCGGTGGGTGCCGTGGTGGTGTTTGCCCTCTGGGTGATGTACTTCCGTGGCCTGCTGCTGCCGCGCAACAGCCTGCGTGAGCGGCGCATCCTGCATGCGTTTCGCAGGGCGCAACTGAAACACTACGCCATGTTTTTCCTGCTCCGCTCGCCGGCACTGCTCGCTGCGGTGTTCGTCTACAGCACAGCGCTGAACCTGTTCGGCGTGGAGGCGACCTTCCTCGGGGTGCTCGGCTACCTGCCCGTGATTTTCTTTGCCGCTTCGGTTCCCACCCCCATGCGTGCGGCGGCCATCACCCTCTGGGTCGTGCTGTTTCCGGAGAATGAAGGGCAGATGGCTGCATTCGGATTCGTGCAGCACAACTTCTTCATTCTGTTCAACGGGTTGATCGGTCTGCTGTTCTTCAAGCGCGCCCAGCGGGAGTTGTTCGGGCCCGTCAAGGTTGGGTCTGCCGGCGCATGATCGCTCACGGCCTCACCGGGCTGCGGCTGCTGCTGGTGGTGCCGACGGCGCTGGCGTTTGCCCATCCCGATCTCTGGCCGGCCTGGTACCTGGCGCTGTTCATCCTGCTGGCCATCGCCTCGGATGTCCTCGATGGCGTCATGGCCCGCCGGCAGGGCACGGCCTCGGCGGCGGGGCAACTCTTCGATCACGGGACAGATTGCCTGTTCGTGGCTGCCGCGCTGGCGGGCGCGGCCCATGCGGGCCTGGTGACCTGGCTGCTGCCGCCGCTGGTGCTCGTCGCCTTCGGTCAGTACGTCCTCGACTCCCGCCTGCTGCATCGGGAGCGACAGTTGCGCAGCAGTGTTCTCGGCCGCTTGAACGGCGTGCTCTACTTCGTGCCCCTGGTCCTACTGGCCGCGTCGCGCCTCGAAGTCTTCGCGCCCCTGGAGACTTTGCTGCGCGAGACCGGGCGCTGGATGGCCTGGCTGCTGGTGGCGTCGACCTTGCTGTCCATCCTCGATCGGGCCGTCGCGCCGCTGCGGCAGGGTGCCACAGGCTGATTCAGTCGCGGCGCAGCGCGGATCAGAGGCAGTGGGTGGGGCGGGGCAGACCCGCGATGCGCGCGGCGGTCTTCGCCGGACTGCCGCCGAACAGCCGCATGAGGTAAATGCTGCGTCCCTTCTCCGCGCCGAGATCGCCGGTCACGGCTTTCGCCAGGGCTCGGTTGTTGGGTGCCAGTTTGTAGCGCGCGTAGAACGCCCGCAGGACCTCGATGATCTCCCAGTGAGTGGCTTCGAGCTGGATACCTTCGCGGGTCGCCAGGGCTGCAGCCACCTGCGGCGTCCAGGCATCCAGCTCCCTCAAATAGCCCTCCTTGTCCAGCGGTGGCAGCGCGTCCATGGCGCGCTCAGAACCAGCTCATGACGCGATCGCAGTGGACGCAGAGGTCCACGAAGCCGGCCTCGTCGATCACCCGTACCCCGTCCGCAAGTCGGGCCTGCAGGCCCCGCGCTGCGACGTCTGCCGCCAGCGCGTGGCAGACGTGGCCCACGAGTGCCTGGGAACCCGTCGAGTCCGCCACAGCGGCGTAGACGCCATCCTCGATGAGGAGCAGGGCATCACCGGGGGCTAGCACCCGCAGACAGGAGGCGAGGGCATCACTGCGCGTCGGGCTCTTGTTGATGAGGTGCAGGGTGGCCATCAGAAGCTCAGGACCCGGTCGACGCCCGCGATCAGCGCGGCCAGTTCGGCATCATTGATCACGGTCGCAGCGAGCAGCAGATCCTCCGGCGTCAGTCCTCGAGCGGCCAGCGACGGGCCGTGCACGCGCAGGTCGGTGACCTCGTAAGCGGGAAGGGCGCTCCAGTTGGCCGCGAGATCACGGCAGCCGAGCGCGTGGATGTCCTGGTTCCCGACCAGCTGGAAGACGCCGTCACCCTCGAACAGAACCGTCAGCGGCGGCTCGAACACGGAGGTGGCCAGGATGGCTTCCAGGGCCTCCTCGCCGGCGGGATGGCCATGTGGCGGTGTACGCAGATGGAACAGCAGGTGCGCCACGGCATCAGCCTCCGAAGGTCACCAGCCGGTCAGCGTCCAGGGCTGCGTCTGCGAGCTGGCCGAGTCCGGAGATCACGAATTCCGGCCGCACGCTGGCCGCCGGACGCTCGTAGCGATCCGCCTCGGACGCGTCCAGCATGCCGCGCTTGAGCGCCGAGGCGACACAGATCACCAGATCGAGGTCGTGTTCGCGTCCGAGCGCCGCCCAGGACGCGCTGAGGTCCTCTTCGTCCTGGGGGACGACGGACAGGGCATTGGCGTTGTAGGTGCCGTCACCGTGGAAGAAGACCCGATGAACGTCATGTCCGGCTGCGAGGACGGCTTGGGTGAAACGCAGGGCGGAGCGGGAGCTTTGACTGGAAGCGGGTCCGGAGCGGACGACGATGGCAAAGCGCATGGGCGGGATTCCGTCACAGCGGTCGCGTCCGCGCCCGACCCCTCAAGGAACCGGGCGCGTCCGCTGCGATGCCGCTGGCTCAGTCGTCCGCGAGGCCGATCAGGTGCAGCAGCGACAGGAAAATGTTGTACAGCATCACGTACAGGGTGACGGTAGCGCTGATGTAGTTGCGCTCGCCGCCGCGCACGATGGCGCTCGTCTGCCACATGATCAGGCCGG
>REEU01000169.1 GCA_007694905.1 Gammaproteobacteria bacterium
GCAGCGGACTGAAAATCCGCGTGTCGGTGGTTCGATTCCGCCCCTGGCCACCATTTCAGAGATCGATCTTGGCAGCACTTGCCGCAGCGTAGCGGTTTCCCTGAAGCCTGCTGGGCGATCAGTGCATTATGTCAGCTCTTGGGCTAGATTCCAGCCTTGACGCGGCGACCCCCTCCATTCCAGGCTGCTTGTGCGGCGAGTGTGATGCAATCGCTGGTTCTGACACATGTGCTCCATTACCGTCGGCCAACGCTGTTCTTCGGTGATGGTATGCGTTCTCGTGGTTTTACACTTATTGAGTTGATGGTCACGCTGGCGGTGCTGGTGATTCTGGTCTCGATAGCCATTCCGGGCTTCTGGGGGCTGATCCAGAACAACCGCGTCAGCACCAGCACGAATGAAGTGGTATCAGCGCTGAATCTGGCGCGTAGTGAGGCGATACGCCGGGGCGCCGAGGTGCGGGTCACCGCGACCGGGGGTGATTTTGCCAACGGGTGGTGCGTCCACACAGGGCCAAGTTGTGCTGGGGACGCAATTATTCGCCAGCATGGCGGCTTGCAGCGCGTCAGTCTGGACAGCGCATCGGTTGGCGTCCTCGTTTTTGATGCGCGAGGTGCGAAAGTGACACCATCGGTGCGTTTCGAGATGACTGTACAGCCCGACGACTGTCCTGCCGATGCCGTCGGCCGGGCCAGGCAGCTTGAGGTGGAAAACACCGGGCGTGTCAGCGTTACGCGGGTGGATTGCGGGTCGTGAACAGATTGTTGCGGCGTCAGCCAACAGGGCCATGTGCCCAGCAAGGAGCCACTTTGCTGGAGGTCTTGATCGCAGTGCTGGTGCTGGCGATCGGGCTGCTCGGGCTCGCGAGCCTGCAGTCCGCTTCGCTGAGGTTCAATAATGATGCCCAGTTACGGACACAGGCGACCTTGCTCGCTTATGACGTTGCGGATCGCATGCGCGCAAACCGACCGGAGGCATTGGGCGGTGCTTATGACGCTGCTTTCGCGGCCAGCGCCTGCGATACGGCATTCTCCGCCGACGCCAGTCAGCCCGTTGCGGCGCAGGATCTTGCCCAATGGCGCAACCAGTTGGGTTGTCTTTTGCCGCTTGGGCAGGGATCGGTGACACGCGTTGACGATGTGGTCACGATCACCGTGCGCTGGAACGAGCGCGCGGCCGGCGATCCGGCGGGTGTGCGTGACTTTGTGTTTCAGACGAGGATTTGAAGTGCGGGCCCGGCTCTCTGCGCGACAGAACACCTTCCAGCAGGGGTTTTCCCTGGTGGAGCTGATGGTGGCCATGTTGATCGGTCTGATTCTGATTGCCGGCGTCATTCAGATCTTTCTCGGATCGAACCAAACCTACCGTTTCACGGAAGGCTCCTCACGGGTGCAGGAAAATGCCCGCTTTGCTCTCGATACCCTGCAGCGTGAGCTCCGCATGGCGGGCTATCGGGGCTGTACCCGCAACATCACCAGTTGGCTGGATGTCCCCGCCGGCTCCTCCTGGGAGGATCTGATTGGCGGAGCGCCTGTGACCGGATGGGAAGCCACCGGGTCGGCACCCGGCAATCAACTCGATCTCCCCGCCACGGCTGGCTGGGCCAATGGAACCGCAGCGGCTGTGCCCGCCACGATCCCCACCGCAAGGCTCCCAGGGTCGGATATTCTGGTCATCAACGCAGGGCAGGTGCTGGATCTGCAGGCGACTGCCACTCAGAATGCAAGCTCGGCCGAGATCTCACTGACCTCGGCCAACAACCTCGCCGGCGACGCGATCGTGCTCGCGATTGCCGGGGACTGCAGTGGTGGCGATCTCTGGCAGAAGCAAAATGCACCCAATTCCACGAACCTCAGTCGTGGTTCCGGTGGCGCACCTGGGAACACCGCGCCCCAGAGCACGCCCTTCGCCAACCTGCATGGCGAGGAGACCCAGTTCCTGGCGTTTCGGAGCACGGCTTATTATCTGGCATCGAATCCGGCCGGCCAGCCGGCGCTGTATCGCGTGCGGCTGGATCCCGCCGGTGGCGCAGCAGAGGAGGTTGTCGAGGGTGTCGAGTCGATGCAGGTCCTGTATGGAGTCGATTTAAACGGCAATCGCCAGGTGGACGAGTACCGGACGGCACTCCAGGTGACGGACTGGCAGCAGGTCGTTTCGGTACGTGTCGGTCTGTTGTTCCGGACCCCCGAGGAGTCAGCCGGCGAACTGGACTCCCGGCAATACGACGTCATCGGAACACGGATCAATCCGGTCGACGATCGCCGTCTGCGCAAGGTTGCCGTCACCACCGTCGCACTCAGGAACCGTCTGCCATGACCGCTCGGCCCCCTACCAGCCAACAGCTGCAACACGGCATGCATGGTCAATCCGGCGCCGCACTGGTGATTGCACTGGTGTTTCTGTTGCTGATGACTCTCGTCGGCGTCACTGCCATGCAGTCGACAACGCTTCAAGAGAGGATGGCGGGTAATCTCAGGGACCGCGATATGGCGTTGCAGGCTGCCGAGTCTGCACTGCGGGAAGGGGAGTGGCAACTGCAGCAGGCTACCGTGCCAGCCTTCGTTATCGAGCCGGTGTCAGGGGGTGGTCGAGCCACCACATGGAACGCTTTCGATTGGGATCAGGCGGACGTCAGGACTCACGTGCTGCCCACGACTGCCGGATTTTCCGTTGCCGAATCGCCGCGCTATGTGATTGAGCGCTTCCCACCGACTGTCGGCGATACGCTTGCCGCAGATGAACCCCTGCCCGAGCTGGAGCTCTATCGTGTCACGACACGAGCGGTGGGCGGCAGTGCCGAGGCGGTCGTGATCCTGCAAACCACATTTCGGCGTTGATCAGACGCCATGCCATCGAGAACCTGGATGAAGCCATGATGAGACTCAGATGGGTATGCAGTGTTGCGGCGGCCTCGCTTGTTGCCATCGGGCTCGGGCTGGTCTCTGCGACAACGAAAGCGACGGTCTCCCAGCAGCCACTTTTTCTCACCCAGGCGCTTCCCCCGCTGGTGATGCTCAACCTGTCGAACGATAACCAGCTGTATTTTCAAGCCTATCCCGACTATGCAGATCTCACCGGCGATGGGGCGGCCAATCGTACCTATGAACATAACTGGGACTATTACGGCTACTTCGATCCCTACAAGTGCTATGTATACACCGACGGTCGTTTTGCTCCCCAGTCCGTAACGAACGACAAGTACTGCAACGGTGAATGGAGTGGAAATTTCCTCAACTGGATTTCGATGGCGCGTATTGATGTCGTGCGCAGACTCCTGTACGGCGGCTACAGATCTACGGACACTGCCAGCCAGACCGTTCTCGAGCGTACCTATCTGCCGAACGACGCGCACTCCTGGGTCCGTTATTACGATGGTGCGGATCTTCCTCAGCTAACGCCGTTTGCGCTCCCTCTCGAAGAGGTGACGGACAGTACGACAGAAATCGTTATCCCTGTAGGTTCTCGCAACGGTACGGATGACCGGCGGACGATCAGTACACCGTGGACATCCTCGCAAGTGCAGCTCGGCGATCAGCTGCGCATCGAGCAGATCTCAGGCCACCGTTGGATGGAGGGCGTTGTCCTGACGCGGACGGCCGGCAATCTGGAGGTGCAGGTCACAGCGAGCCTGGGTGCTGGCGACAGCGTTGGCGACTGGCAAGTCACCAACCTCTCGCGCCGGGGTGTGAGTTTCTGTAACACCACTGCCACTAGTGCCGCGCGCTCACAGGATGTCACGGATCCGCCACTGATGCGTGTCGCGCGCGGGGACTACAGTCTATGGACCGCTAACGAACGCTGGCAGTGCCAATGGGATGAGGAGCGAAGACGCACGGGCCATGCGGACATGCGTGTCGGTGGTGTCAGCTTCAGCAATGGCAACAACCTCACCGCCTCTGGTATCCCGGCGAATGCGGACAACCCGGTTCGTCCGGACGTCGGCCTTGGCCTTGCGAACTATAATGTCCGCGTCGCGGTCTGCGTCGACGGCCTGATTGGTACAGAGGACTGCAAGCGCTATCCAGCCGGGAACCGTAAACCTGTGGGTTTGCTGCAACAGTACGGAGAGGATGACCAGATTCTCTTCGGCCTGTTGACTGGCACCTACAGCCGCAATCTGTCGGGCGGGACGCTCCGGAAGAACATCGGCTCCTTCCGCGATGAGATCGATGCCGCCACGGGTCGGTTCGTGGTGCCGGCTTCCGGTCACTCTATAGTCCGCTCCCTGAATGCGCTGCGGCTTTACGGCTATAACCAGAATACTGGTGTCTATGAAGGCGCTGGCGACAACTGCGGTGTGGGCGTTCGGAAAGATCAGCTCACCGACGGTCGCTGCATGAACTGGGGTAACCCACAGGCCGAAATCTTCCTCGAGGCGCTGCGCTATTTCGCCGGCCTGTCACCCACCCCTGAGTTTCTGGTCGAGGGCCCGGACAGGCTATCCGGGCTGCTGGGTGTGGCAGAGGCAGACTGGCAGGATCCGCTGTCTACCGCCAACTGGTGTGCGATCCCGAGCATCATTCAGTTCAATGCGAGCGTCACCTCATTCGATGGTGATCGGTTAGGCGGCTTTTCAGAGCTGCCAGGGACCCAGCCGCTCTCCGCCTGGACTAACACGGTGGGTGCAGGCGAGGGAATTCACGGAGAGGAGTGGTACTTCGGGGGTGCCGATGCCCTGTGCACTGGCAAGAATGTCGGCGGTCTTGCCGACGTAGCAGGTCTGTGTCCCGAGGCCCCCAATCAGGACGGAACCTTCAACATCGCGGGGCTCGCGCATTTCGCGTACACCCGCAGCATCCGCGACGATATTGAAGATTTCAACGGCCAGGGTGTTGACATCAATGTCAAAACTTATGGCGTGTCGCTGGCGCCTGCCACGCCTCGGATCGAGATTCCCCGGCCAGGCGGCGGCGCGCCGGTGGTCACCATCCTGCCAGCTTGCGAGAACCTTGGCGACGGTGGCCTGCGCTGCGCGCTCGCGGATTTTCGCATCATCGATCAGGATATCGCCGCGGGGACCGGGCGCTTTTTCATCCAATGGGATGTCCACGAATGGGGTAGCGACTTCGATATGGACATCAATGGCACCCTGGCCTACGAGATCACTGGAAACACCATCCGAGTCACCACGCAGACCTGGGCGCAGTCGAGCGCGCGCCAGACCGGTTTTGGGTACATCATCAGCGGCACCACCCAGGACGGCTTTCACGCCCATTCCGGAATCAACAACTACAGCTATGTTGACCCGACCGGGGTACTTGGCTGCACCAACTGTCGTGTGGGGGATCCGCCAACCACTGTCGAGTACACCCTTGGGGGCAGTCCTGCGAGCCTGCTCGAGAATCCGTTGTTCTATGCTGCCAAATGGGGTGGCTTCGACACGGAAGCAGACTTCCCTGCCGATCCGCAATCATGGGACCGCACGGGTGATGGCACGCCGGATAATTTCTATTTCGCCATCGATCCGGGTCAGCTGGCCAATGATCTTGGCGAGGTGTTCGCCGTTATTTCCTCAGCGGTGACCTCAGCCTCAGCAGTTGCGACCAACTCGACCCGTCTTGATAGCGATACGCGTGTTTTCCAGGCGCGTTTCAATCCGGAAACCTGGTCCGGCGAGCTGCTGGCGTTCGCCGTGAATCCCGATGGCACCATACCGGATGCACCGCTGTGGGATGCGGGCCAGCGTATTCCCTTGCATGCCGCGAGGAGCATTCTTACCGCCGATCCCTCCGGTCAGGGGGGGCGCTACTTTGAATGGGCCGATCTGCACGAGGACCAACGCGCGCTGCTGAACAACGACGAGCAGTTGCTGGACTATCTGAGGGGCGATACCAGCACTGAGCTTCAGAACGGCGGAAGTTTCCGAGATCGGGAGTCGCTTCTTGGGGATATTGTCAATTCCGATCCGACTTTTCTGGGGCGACAGGACTTCGGCTACCGTACGCTGCCGGGTACTCAAGGGAGTACTTATCCGGCGTTCCTCGCAACCAAACAAACTCGCAGATCGGTGCTGTTCGTGGGCGCAAATGCCGGAATGCTGCACGCGTTCGACGCGCAATCCGGAGATGAGCTGTTTGCGTTTGTCCCCAACAGCGTATTCCCGAATCTACCCCAACTCGCGGAGCTCAACTATACACACAGGTACTTCGTCGATGGGTCACCGAGGGTTACCGACGCCTACGTCGGCGGTGCCTGGAGAACGTTGCTGATTGGCGCCACCGGCGCGGGCGGTCGGGGTGTATTTATTCTTGATGTCACAGATCCGGAGCCTACCAGTATTGGTCCGGATTCAGTGCTCTGGGAATTCAGTCATCCGGAGATGGGTTACAGCATCCCACAGTCAACGATTGCACGGATGTCGGATGGGGAGTTCTGGGCAATCATTCCGAATGGCTATGACAGCGCAGGAAATACAGCACGACTTTTTCTGAAACGCCTTCATGACGGTTATCTGGTGGAGATCAATACCGGGGAAGGCACTGCGGCCGCGCCCAACGGTCTTTCGGCGCCGTTTCCCGTCGACTCGACAGGCGATCGGACCGTCAATCACATCTATGCTGGCGATCTCCAAGGTAATCTTTGGCGGTTCGATGTGAGTGGAAACTCAAATAACTGGGGCAACAGCAATAACCGACGGATTCTGTCCGTGGCTTCTGATGCCAGCGGTCAACGCCAGCCCATC
>REEU01000268.1 GCA_007694905.1 Gammaproteobacteria bacterium
CTCACCTGTGACGGATGGCTCGTCCTCGCTTCCGACAAGATCCTCGACCATGTCCTTCGACCCGCCCCACCAGGCCAGCGTTCCACCCCGGAGCAATACGCAACCTCATCAGTCGGCGGTTGACCTCTGCCTCCGTGAAGGGCGCCCCTTGGCCAGTGGATAACCACCTTCCTGATCGGCTTGCGGGGCTTGTAGGAAGCCGACCCGATGGTGCGTGAGATTTTTCCCATGCCGCTCACTATAGATCGGAGGTACGCGTCATCGACCGTTGCTGAACCGCTGGGCCTGCTTGAGGCAGGCAGGAAAAGGACCTGTTATTTTTCCTATCCGCGACCAATTGGTGCTCGCTATACATGGCCCGCGTTCTCACGCGCGCGGCCCTTCGTCAGCTGAATTTCGACAGCGCCTCGTAATCGTCTACGCCACCCCGGTCCAGGCAACACTGGATGATATCGCGTCCGCGTGGATCGAGATCGTCATCGAGGAACTGTTTCAGGTTCTTGTGGAAGAACGCATACAGAATCTGCGCACCCGTGTCGTAGGCTTCCTCACCCACCTCGGGCTGAGTTTCCACCTGGAGGAACCAGCGCGGAATCGCGCGCCCTTCGATCTGCATGGTGTACAGGGCATGCCCGAGCAGCGGGCAACGCGCCGGATTGAGCTGTCCCTCCTGGAAGCGGGCATGGCCGCGGCGAGCGAGATACTCCCGCGCCAACCATTGCGGCGCGAAGCTCGTCTCCCAGGCGCCCACATGCTGGTTCGGCAACAGGATATAGCGGACCTGTGGCGTCTGCGCGATCTGCTCGAGCAGGAGGTTGGCTTGGTCCACCCGGCGACCCGTCGAAAACGGCCAGTAGGAGCCCACACCCTCGCTGCTCATGCCTTCGGTGCTGACGATGCTCGGGTTTCCGTGTCCACGCGGCGCAACCAGTCGCCACAACCACGCCAGCGATGGCGGGAGAACGTGGAGCAATCCCATGATTCCGTAGGTCGGCAACTCCCGGGTGCACGGCGGGCAACGCACGCCGAGACTGCGGATGTCGACCTTCACCGCCTCGTTGACGATATTCGGCACGATCTCGCGCGGAATCACCACGCGCGGGTTCGGGCACGGCTTGCCGGGCTCGTCGTGAATGTGTTCCCAGACAAGGGCTGTGCTGTTGGGGGTCGCATCGATGTTGAGGAACAACAACGGTCGCGGCGGCGACACCGTCAGTGCCTCGAGATTCGGGTCGGTCCCATACTTCGTCAGGTGGTTCACGCGGACGAACCAGCCATCCTCGGCATCGGTCAGCACGAGTTTTCCGCCCTCGTCCTGTAGAGACGCATGACACAAGGCCATATCGTCGGTCACGGGCTGAAGGTCGCAGGTACGTGGCAATTCGAGAAAACGCCGCTCGCCGGTGACTACGTTCGTGCCAAGGCGCAGGCGGCCATCCAGCTCGCGGTGGGGAAGCTCGAGCATCTCGCTCTTGCCACCACCGCTTGCTCCCTCGTGCATGAACACCACTTCGTTGTCATAGGGGGTGACGACTCGAACCGTCGAGCAGTGTGCGGTCACCCAATCCTCGCGCTCGCCGAGGGCGATCAACACGCCGTAGATGCCCTTCTTGGCGCTCGGCCCGGGATACAGGTTGTATGAGAACAGTTCGTGAATCCTGCTCCGGCGATTGTGCACGACGACCTGCTTGCCACCGAAGTGCGTATGGCGGAATGGTGGAGCGACATAGATGATGGCGCGGGGCGCAAAATCCTCGTGCAATGCCTCGATCGGCACCATGCCCTGGAGCAGCGCCAGCCCGAACGCAAAGAAACCGGCGTTCGCCGGCGCCACCACCAGCGAATCGACCCCCATGCCGTCGCGGCCGGCAAGGAACGGAAACGCGATCAGGTCCTGCTGCTCGAGCCACTTGAAGGTCTCGCTGCGAAGTTCCTCGAAAGACTTGCCGTAGCGGTCTTCGTAACGCGCCTTGTCCGACGGCTGATCGTCGGCGATCAGCATGCAGTCGGGGTCGCGGCGCCGCATATAGGCTTCGGGGTAATTGGCTCCGATGCCATTGCGCAGCCGCGACACCCTGGCCTCGACCACGATCTTTCCGTCGGGAAGTTCGTAGGCCACCTCGAATTCGCTGCTGCCGGGTCCGCCACAGGCGATATCGATCAACTCGTCGCTCGTCCGGGAGATCGTAACGGAATGCGCAGCGTTGAATACCTCTGCCAGCTCAGTGGGTAGATTCAGGGCTTTCCAGTTGGTCGTTGCGGTCATGGGGAAACTCCTGAAAAAGTGCGAGACGCAGGCCTTTCGGGCCGTTGCGCTGTGCAGGAACTGATGCCGATCGCTTCTGCTCCACAACCGCCATCGGCGGGAGATTGCAAGCAAATCGATGCTTCTTCACGACAGGGGTTCACGCCGATCTCAGGGCTCGGCATACCGGCTGCAGCGCGACAGCGGCCGCTGGAGAGGCTGACGGCCGCGAGGCTCCAGCAGATCTTACCGCGGGGTGGCGGTCCCGGCACCCTGGGCAGCGTGGTCACGACCCTGCCCAGTGACCGTGGGCGGTGCAACCCACTTCGGCGTCGGCGCATGGTGCGTTGCGGCCCGCTTCCGTATCCTCCAGTACTTCTTGGCTTGCCTACGCGCCAAATCGAGCATCCAGACGCAAGGGAAAGGCAGCATCGTGTCGGGATGACGGGGCGAAGCCTCCGAAGAGCGGACCGGTAGATGACAGCGACCTGCCCATCGCACCGCTCACCTGGGCCCAGCGCCGTGTGACGTACCACTAAAGCGGGTCTTCGAGTTCGATAGCACGCTCTGCCCACAGTGCGGCGGTCAGTTGCGAGTGATCGCCGGGGGCCGCCCCCGGACGTGACGAACCCCATCGTCATCCGCAAGATCCTCGACCATGTCCATCAACGTGCCCCGCCAGGCCAGCGTTCCACCCCGGAGCAGTATGCAACCTCATCAGTCGGCAGTTGACCTTTGCCTCCGTGAATAGCGCCCCTTCGCCGATGGATTCCTACCTTCCTGATCGGCTCGCGGGCTTGTAGGAAGCCGACCCGATGCTGCGTGAGATTTTTCCCATGCCAATCACTATGGATCGGAGGGCCCCGTCATCGACCGTTGTTGAACCGCTGGGCATGCTTCAGGCAGGCAGGAAAAGGACCTGTTGTTTTTCCCATACGCCTGATGCTGGAGCAGATCGGTGATGCGGAGCCGGCAGCCACGCAGGTGCTGCCGTCATTGCCACCGATTCCGGTGCCCATGTGGCTCGTGGCGCACCGGAAACTGCACACGAACCGGCGCATCCGCCTGGTCTTCGATCTGCTCGCTGCCGAGCTGAGTCAGGGCTGAGCCTCACTCGCCGGCAACAGGCTCCGACTCCCGTTGCCGCTCCTGCCAGTCGGGCGCGCGATACACCGGAACTCGAGCCGCGGGCAGCGGTGTTCGTCCCAGAATCTGATCGGCCGCTTTTTCCCCGATCATGATCGTCGGCGCATTGATATTGCCGTTGGTCAACGTCGGCATGACGGAAGAGTCGACCACGCGCAGGTTCCCGATGCCGTAGACCCGGCACTCCGGGTCCACCACGGCCAGCGGATCCGTACCCATCCGGCAGCTGCCGCAGGGGTGATAGGCCGTCTCCGCGTGGGCCGCGACCCAGGCGTCGATCTCGGCATCCGACTGCACCGCGGCTCCCGGCATGACTTCGTCGCCCCGGTAGGCGTCGAGGGCAGGCTGCGCGAGGATCTCCCGGGTCAGCCGCAGGCCGCGGCGGAACGCCTCCCGGTCAGCTTCGTCGTCGAGGTAGTTGAACAGGATGTCCGGCGGGCATTCAGGGTCCGCGGATTGCAACTGAATCCGGCCGCGACTCCGCGGTTTGTTGGCACCGAGATGCACCTGGTAACCGTGCCCACGCAGGGCGCTGGAGCCGTCGTAGGCGATGGCGCCGGCCAGAAAGTGATACTGCAGGTCGGGATACTCCAACCCTGCCCGGCTGCGGATGTAGCCGTTCGACTCGAAGTGATTCGATGCGCCGAGGCCACTGCGGAACAGCAGCCAGCGCGCCCCGATCAGCAGTTTGCCGAGGGGATTCAGCCAGCCGTTCAATGTGATCTTGCGCGTGCAGGCATGCTGAATCCAGACCTCCAGATGATCCTGCAGATTGCTGCCGACACCCGGCAGGTCATGCACCACATCGACTCCCATGTCGCGCAGGTGCCCCGCCGGGCCGATCCCCGACAGCATCAGCAGCTTGGGTGAATTGAAGGCACTGGCACAAAGCAGCACCTCGCGCCGGGCCCTCACCCGCAGCACGCGGCCGCGCTGGCGGTACTCCACGCCGATGGCCGTCTTGCCCTCCATCAGCACGCGTGTCGTCAGCGCGTGGGTCTCGAGGGACAGATTCGCCCGCTTCAAGGCCGGCTTCAGATACGCGTTGGCCGTGGAGCAGCGCACGCCATTACGAACGGTCATGTCCATGCGCCCGAAGCCTTCCTGCCGGTAGCCGTTGTAGTCCTCCGTCACGCCGTAGCCGGCCTGCCCACCGGCTTCGATGAAGGCACGGTACAGTGGATTGGCCATGTTGTTGCCATTGCCCACCCCAAGCGGACCTCCGGTGCCACGATAGTCGTCCGCTCCATAGAAACAGTCTTCAGCCCGGCGGAAGTACGGCAGCACATCCGCGTAGCTCCACCCCTCCGCCCCGAGTGCCGCCCACTCGTCGAAGTCGCCGGCGTTGCCGCGAACGTAGGCCATACCGTTGATGGAGGAGGAGCCCCCGATCACCTTGCCCCGCGCCTGATGCACGCTGCGGCCGCCGAGTCCCGGCTCAGGCCGGGTGTGCAGCCCCCAGTCGTAGCGGGCGCTGTTCAGCGGAATGGACAGCGCCGCTGGCATCTGGATGAACACGGAGCGGTCGCTGCCACCGAACTCCAGGACCAGAACGTCGTTACGGCCGTCCGCGCTGAGCCGATCCGCCAGCACGCAGCCGGCGGAACCCGCACCCACGATCACGAAGTCCGTCGTCCGGTCGAAGGTCAGCTCCGACATCAGCGCTCCTGCCGCAGGGCTTTGTGCAACGAGAACATCATCCCGAACAGCACGATGGCAAACGGCAACCCCATGATCACCACCGCGCTCTGCAGGGCGTTCAATCCGTCAGCAAACAGCAGCGCCAACGTCAGCACGCCGATGATGGCCGCCCACATGATGCGCATCCAGTGCGGCGGGTCCTGCTGGCTGCCCTGCATGTCCACCGTCAAGTTGGACAGCACCAGCGATCCGGAATCCCCGGATGTGACGAAGAACACGATCGCCAGCACGCTCACCACCACCGTGGTCAGCCCCACCCAGGGCAGGTTCTCGAAGAACAGATAAATCGACGCACCGGGATGCTCCAGCGCGCCGCGGGCGAAGCTGCCGTCCGGATCCTGCATCACGACGTCGATGGCACTGTTACCGATGAAGGACATCCAGGCCATCATGAAACCCAGCGGCAACAGCAACGTGCCTGCCACGAATTGCCGGATGGTCCGACCGCGGGATATCCGTGCCAGAAACAGCCCCACGAAGGGGCCCCAGGCGATCCACCAGGCCCAGAAGAACACCGTCCAGGCATTGAGCCAGTCCACCGGGCGATCGAAGGCATGGGTGTCCGTCGACAGGCGCAGAAAGCCGGAGAGGTAGTCACCGACATTGGTGACCAGGGCATTCAGCAGCAGCACCGAGTTGCCGCCGACGAGAACGAACAGGAGCAGCAGCAGCGCCAGCGACATATTGAACTCGGACAGACGTCGTATGCCCCGATCCACCCCCGTCACGGCAGAGACAGCCGCAAAGACCACGATCAGCACGGCGAGAGCGGTCTGGGTCAGCAGGCTTTCGGGAATCCCGAACATGTAGTTCAGGCCGAAATTGAGCTGAATGATGCCGATCCCAAGGCTGGTGGCGATGCCGAACACCGTCCCGAGTACCGCTGCGGTGTCGACGCCATGGCCGAGCGGCCCGTGAATCCGCCTGCCGAAGAGCGGATAAAGTGCGGAGCGGATGGTCAGCGGCAGGCCATGCCGATAGCTGAAGTAGGCAAGCGACATGCCCACGAGGGTGTAGACGCCCCAGCCGGACAGCCCCCAGTGCAGAAACGTCAGTTCCATGGCCTGACGGGCAGCCACAATGGAGCCGGGCTCCGCCTCGAGGGGCATCAGGAAGTGGAACAGCGGTTCCGACACGCTGAAAAACAGCAGATCGATGCCGATGCCGGCGGCGAACAGCATGCTGGCCCAGCTCAGCACGTGGAACTCGGGCTTCGAGTCGTCCGGACCAAGCCGGATGTCGCCGTAGCGCGAGGCGGCAATGGCGATGACGAACAGCAGGTAGGCCAGCACCGCAATGAAGTAGAACCAGCCGAATCGCTCCGAGACTTCAGTCAGCAGCGCGGCGATCACCGCCGTGGCCTGCTCGGCCGCGACCAGCGTCCAGAGCGCAAAGGCAACGATACCCGCAGCCGAACCCGCCAGCACTACGACGTTGATACGGGCGCCGCCACCGGCGGGTCCTGACGCAGCGGGATGCAACGGCGGCTGCTGTCCTGTCGTCAATGGATCAGACAAACCCGTATGCTCCCCCAACCAACCCGTCCGCCAGCATCCGGCGGCGTGACCGCTTCACTTGTCGCG
>REEU01000137.1 GCA_007694905.1 Gammaproteobacteria bacterium
AGGCCTCGAGCACCGCCTCGCCCGCCGCGCGTGTCGCTTCCATGCGTTGCACGACCCTGCTTCCTCATTCACGCCCCGGAACACCTCGAGGACGCTCATGTTTTCGCTGGCGCCATGGGGCTTGGATTCACCAGCGCGTACTCGATGTTGTGAGCCTGGCGCTGCTGCTATTGGGGTGGCGCGGGGAATCCTCTGACATCGGTTGTCTGCCCCATGACCGGCTTCCCCCAGAGCGCGCAGATCTCTACGAGACGC
The DNA here is from genome assembly GCA_007694905.1 of Gammaproteobacteria bacterium. Lineage (GTDB taxonomy): Bacteria > Pseudomonadota > Gammaproteobacteria > Pseudomonadales > Azotimanducaceae > SLTB01. The sequence goes on from REEU01000137.1 coordinate 256, forward strand.
CGCCGATCAATCGGCTTGCTCAGATAATCGTCGCAACCGGCCTTGAGGCATTTTTCACGATCACCCGCCATGGCGTGCGCGGTCAACGCGATCACCGGGCGACGGTAGCCCTGCGCCCGTAGCCGGCGAGTGGCATCGTAACCATCGAGCTCAGGCATCTGCATATCCATGAGAATCAAGTGAGGCTGCGAGCCAGAGGCCCCCGATTCGATCAACTCTACCGCCCGCAACCCATTCTCCGCGACAATCACCTCCGCGCCGGCTCTCTCCAGATGGAAACCAATGAGTCGCTGATTGTCTGGCCCATCTTCCGCCAACAAAACCCGCACTCCGCGGAGTCCCTGAGCGGTTTCGACGGCAGGCACCGGCGGCGACGAAGTTTCGTGCGACCCTTCCAACGGTATTTCTGCGGCGGTTGCGCGTGTGTGCATTTGTAATGGGCTGATCTCGACACCGTCGATGTCGCCAGTATCGATCGTCACCGTAAAGCTGCTGCCCTTACCCGCCTCGGACTCAACCTCGATCTGGCCACCAAGCAGCCCTGCCAACGCATTGGAGATTCGCAAGCCAAGTCCTGTCCCCCCGAAGCGTCGGCTCATGCTGCTGTCCGCCTGGGTGAATGCGGCGAACCTGGTGACCTTCTCGCGCTCGCTCTGGGTCATACCAATCCCCGTATCCACCACCCGAAAGCACATGCCTCTCGCCGAGGGATTGCACGACACATGCACAGTGACACCACCGGTTTCCGTGAACTTGACGGCGTTACCCAGGACATTTAGCAGAATCTGCCGGAGCCGGGTGGGATCCGAGCAAATGACAACCGGCAAGGCGCTCTCGTAGCAAACTCTCAGGAACAAGCCCTTTTCCGCAGCACGGACCTCCATCAAGGAAACAACTTCCTGCAGCAACGCAACCGGGTCGAACGGGAGGCATTCCACAAGCATCTGTCCCGCCTCGATCTTGGACATGTCGAGTACGTCGTTGATGACCGTAAGCAGGTGTTGTGCATTGCGCTCAATGGCCAACGCATGACGGCGTGTATCGCACGGCAAACCCATCGATTCGGTGAGCAAGTCCGCGTAGCCGATAATCGCAGTCAACGGCGTGCGGATCTCGTGACTGGTGTTCGCAAGGAACTCGCCCTTGGCGAGGCTTGCCTCCTCCGCCCGCATCAACGCCTCTCTCAGGACCGTCACGTCCATCCGCACCCCGAGCATCCGGCGCGCGGCGCCGTCTTCGGCCCAGTCAACGACTTCTGCGACATCCCTGACCCAAACCCATCCCCCGGACTTTGCCCGTAACCGATAGTCGCAATCCAGGCGCGCTGTTTCGCCATTAAGGTGCTTCCGACCGAGAAAGCGGGCACGCTCCAGGTCTTCCGGGTGACACAGCGTTCTCCAGACTTCTGTGGTGAAGCTGATTTCATCTGGCGAGTAGCCAAGCATCACCGCGCACTCGTCGCTGTGATAGCGCTCGCCGGTATCGAAACACCATTCCCACAGCCCCGTATTCGACACGCTCAACGCGACGCTCAACCGTTCTTCCAACGTCTGTGCCTCAGTGATGTCGATATGACATCCCGTCATCCTCAGCGGCTCGCCAGTTTCTGACCATTCAATCACGCGACCGATACACAACACCCACACAACCGATCCGTCCTTGTGTCGATAGCGTACCTTGTTATAGAACGGCTCCTTACCTTTGGAGACGACGTGGGCCTGGTAATTCTGCTGCGCCTTGTGAAGGTCGTCGGGATGGATGAGCTGCTGCCAGGTCTCCGGGGACGCGGGCAGCTCTCCTGGTGAATATCCGAGCATCCGCAACCAGGAGGGATTGTAGTACGTGTAATCCCTCGCGATGTGCCAGTCCCAAAAGCCGGTACTGGGAGAATCGAGCACCGATTCCAGAACCTGTTTCTGGAGCGCCAACTCCCTGGTCTGGATGCGAAGCGCTACCTCGGCATCTTTGCGCGATGTCACATCACGTGCCGAGGCGTAGATCATGCCGTCAATCGGTGTCGACCGCCACTCAATCCACCGGTACGAGCCATCCCGGCGCCGATACCGGTTCTCAAAGTTGGCGATAAATGTCTGCTGCGAGAGCGCCTCCAAAGCTTGACGAGTCGCAGCGAGATCCTCCGGGTGTATCAAGTCAAGAAAACGCCGGCCCTCAAGTTCAGCCAGCGGATATCCCAGACAGGCTTCCCACTCCGGATTCAGCTTCACGAACCTTCCATCCGTCGTGGCAATACAGAGCATATCGAGACTGGCATCAAAAAAGCGGTCGAGTTCCGCCTGCTGCGCAACCAGCCGCTTCGCCTGTTCGTGTTGGGCGGTGACATCCGCCATACTCGCGACTACCCCTTGAAACCCACCGCTCTCGTCGATCACAGGCTGACTGCTGACGGAGATCCATCTGACCGCACCGTCGACATGCACAATGCCATGTACGAATCGGTTAATCGGTAGGTGTGTTCGCAGTGTGATCACCGAGGGCATCTCATCCGGCGGCAGCTCGGTTCCATCCTCACGGATCGCGCGCCACCGGGGGTCCCTTGGCGTGCGCCCGAGCACCTGCTGACGGGGAATCCCGAGGATCTCCTCAGCCGCTGAGTTGCAGTCGAGAATCTCTCCCTGAGCGTCCAGCACCACCACCCCCTCGGCAAGCGCATCGAAGATCGAGGCCCGCAGATTGGCCTCTGCGATGAGCTGCCCTCGCGGCGCAGAAATGGATGGCAGCTTGTTGGTCATTTCGATGGCCTTGTGCTATCGCTCGATGAGGCGGATCACGGCACGACGATTGTGCTGCCTGCCGACATGAGTGCTATTGTCGGCTGCCGGATAGCGGGCGGCGTGATGCTCAAGCGATACGAGCGCCGCTGGTATGCCCGCGGCGATCAGGGCATCGGCCACCGCCTCCGCCCTGCGCCGCGATAACACCTCGTTATGTGTATCCGAGCCGGTGCTGTCGGTGTGTCCATGGACCACGAGCCCCCGAAATTCCTCGGAAGACGCGCCGGCCAGCGGCACAACCGATTGCGCGAGGATCCTGAGGCGGTGCAGATCAGACGCAGAGATCCGCGCGTCGTCAACATCGAAATGCACCAGAGTCTGTGGCGCCCCCGAGACCGCAGCTGTGGCGGTGGCGAGGACGGTGGAAGAGTTACCCGAAACACACTCGGCAAGGGCACCATAAACCGCACGGATATTCAGTGGGGACACGCTGATGTGGATGTCACCCGCAACAGCGTCACGGAGCGGCTGGGTTAAGTTCAACTGCCAACCGTTGCGAAGCTTGCTCAGCATGACCTGCGCAAGCTCACCGTGCACACGCAAGGCATCGGAACCATTGATCGTAAGCTGTGCCAGCACACGATGGGCAGGATAGGCTGAATGCCAGGGCGGCGCCACGCTGCTGAGGACCACACGCCCTTCGCTGAAATGCACGCGGCGTGCCGTGAGCTCGAAGACGGGAATGTCATCTCCCTCAACAAAGAACCGCGCAGCGCCATAACCGTCTATCGCCTGGGTCAACTCGCACATGTCTACTTCGGTCGAGAGCTGCCACGTTCCTCGCAGCGGATCGGTGCCAAAGTCGACACGGAACGCAGGGCTACCATTCACCTCCAGCCCCGGCAACGCCGCAACCGAAGACGGCACCCCAAGCAAGCCAACCCAGGCCGAACACAGCACTGCATTGCGCGCACCCCGCTGGAAAATCTGCTCCATACTCAAGCCTGCACCGGTTCACCGTCCTCATCGGGATGACCTGGAGTTTCATGAGACCGTAGCCACCGTGCGCAGGTACTAACCAATAGCTGCTTATCGATGGGCTTGGTTAGGTAGTCGTCGCAGCCGGCTTCCAGGCATCTGTCTCTATCGCCAGACATGGCATGCGCGGTGAGTGCGATGATTGGAGCCGTATACCCATCCGCACGTAGTCTGCGAGTCGCAGCGTAGCCATCGAGTACAGGCATTTGCATATCCATAAGCACCAGCTCTGGACGCTGATCAGGTGCCGCGGACAGCACATGCTCAACCGCGAGTTGCCCGTTCTCCGCTACCGCCACCTCAGCACCGGCTTTGGTGAGATGGAAGCGGACCAGACGCTGATTGTCCACCCCGTCTTCCGCCAAGAGAACTCGTACACCCGCCAGGCTGCGCGCGGTGTCGCTCACGAGCAGTGTGGTCGCTGAACGGTGGGAGTGCTGCGCGGCAAGCAGTGCTGAGTCAGCGGTGGACAATTCCCTGAACGCGACACCTTCCAGTGCGCCTGTCGCCACGGTGACGGAGAATTCACTACCCGCACCATGCGCTGAATCGAGCGTCAGACTCCCGCCCAACAGCTCAGCCAATCGACTGGATATGCGCAATCCCAGACCTGTGCCACCAAAGCGACGGGTGGTACCGCTGTCAGCCTGCACGAAGGCCTCGAAGCGCGCGACTCTGGCGCGCTGCGCCTCAGTCATGCCTATACCGGTGTCGCTGATACGGAACGCCATCTGCTGCTGTTCCTGCAGGCAAGTCACCTCGACACGGATACGGCCCGAGTCGGTGAACTTTATGGCATTGCCTACAAGGTTAAGCAGAATCTGGCGCAGACGCGTCGGGTCTGAATGAATCAAAGCCGGTATGTCGCCTGTGTAGTCCACCGCGAAGTCGAGCCCCTTTTTGAGCGCATGAGGACGCATCAGCGAGGCAACCTCTTCGACAATCTGCACCGGATCTGTTTTTACCCGTTCGGTCTTCATCTGACCGACTTCAATTTTCGACATGTCGAGAATGTCGTTGATGATGGCAAGGAGATGCTTTGCGTGGGTTTGGATGGTGCGGGCGTGCGACTCGGTATCCGCCGCGGCGTCCGGTTTCTCGAGGATGAGGTCGGTGAACCCCAGAATGGCGGTCATCGGCGTGCGGATTTCATGACTCATATTGGCCAGAAATTCGCTCTTCGCGCGACTGGCGGCCTCGGCCCTCTGGACCGCATCGCGGAATGCGGTGATATCCACTTCCGAGGCGACGAACCCGATCAGGTCACCATTGGCGGCGTGTCGGGGATATATTTCCAGGTCGAGCCAGTAGTCGGTTCCATCCTTGGAGCGGTTGAGGATTTCCCCCTTGAAGTACTGCTCGGCCTTGAGCTTTTCTCGCATCTGTTGGACAACAGAGGGGTCTGTGCGGTCGCACTGCAGTAGCTCTCCTGGCGAACGACCCTGGCATTCCTGCAATGAGTAGCCAGTAATCCGTGTGAAGCCTGGATTCACCCAAATGATCTTCCGCGCCGCATCGGTCAGGACAATCGCGTTCTCGGTACGCTCGATGACGGTATTCTGATCTTCGATCACCTGGTACTGCCGGCGCATTCGGCGAAACGACGGCTCATAGACGAAATAGTATTCCAGCGTCAGGACCGCGAGTGTGATCAAGCCAATCGCCCACGCGACGAGCTCGATCCTGAACACAGCGCGCTGTGACTCCCGCTCGTAGAGGCCAACGATGGCGTTCATTCGTGGAAGGTAGACCTCCACCTCGCCTGTAAGCACCCCGATGGACGCTCGGATGCTCTCCAGGACACCCGCCTGAGCCATATCGGCGCTGGCGGTCAATATGTGCTCAATGGACGCCTGAACGCTGCGGTAGCTGCTATCCAGGATAGCGAATTCACCGACGATGGCTGCAGTATTCCGCCCTGAAAGCCCAGCCGCCGCATCACGCTCGATCAACGCAAGGTGACTGGAGTTCCAGAGCGCGAAGGCCGACTCCAGCCGATCCCGCAGCTCCGCGACGCGGTCGCGGTCTTCCCAGGCAATCGCCTCGCTGAGTTGCAAGCTGAGGCTCGTTACCCGCTGACTGAGCATTCGCTGCCGCCCCGCCACATTGATCACCGTGGCGTCGCTGGCCGTCTGGTGCACGGTAAACAGCAGCACACCATGCGATATCACGGTCAGCACCGCGAGCGCCACGAGCCCCAGGAGGTAGGATGAGCGAAGCTGACGCAGCGCCCGGGTGCCAGTTTCCGTGGTGCCACGCTCGGGCGTCAGCGCAAGAAATCCACGGTCTGTGGTTGCTGGTTCTGCGGCAGGCGACTGCCACCTGGAAGACCGCCGGTTCATTCTATTTTCCTTGTCCCACGGGCCAAGATTGCCCCTCGAGACAGTGTCGGCCCAAGCCGATGGTTCTTTAGCGAAATGTGAGCGCGGAAGCGCGTCCCCAACACCGCGGGGAGGGGCATTACTTCAAGATTTCTTGTAGAATTGCAGCATGGATTCCAGCACTGCCACGCGCATGTTCGAAGCCCTCTCCTCACCGGTGCGCCTCACCGTGTTCCGGCGCCTGGTACGCGAGGGGCCGGAAGGCATGGTCGCCAGCGCCATCGCCGAAGCCCTTGACCTGCCGCCGACCAATCTGT
>REEU01000305.1 GCA_007694905.1 Gammaproteobacteria bacterium
GACCGAGGTCCTGGCCCTGCACGACATCGCGGCAGCGTTGCTCGCAAAGGCCCGTCTCACTCGCTCGCCATGATCGCTTCGTTCAGGTAAGCATCCTGCGCAGAACGACGAGGGCGCCAGGGAAGTCGAAGGCTTCAATGGCCTGCTCGAGATCGCGGGCCGCTTGCGGGAAGGTCGCCATCAGAAGCTCCCTGTATTCCTGAAAGACTTCGCCAGCGGCGGTATCGTCCGTGGCGAGCAGTGGGTCCATCCGTTCCAGTACGAGGACGGCCCGCCCCAGATCGGTAACGGGTTTTGGTTCCCGCTGTGTCGCCTGCGGACGTGATGCATCCAGATCAGCGACAGATGCCTTGAGTGCGCTGAGTTCGTGCTCCAGTCGATCGCACAATGGACCCAGGTCGGTCACGTGGTCGGGGATGACAACGTCCCGTTCCAGGATCCTGGCAGTCGCAGCGACCTGGTCTGCGCCGAGAAATGCCGCGGCTCCTCGGAGGGAATGCGCGCGCCGGCGGATGGTTTCCGTGTCGCCTTGGGCGAGATGCTGCCTCAGGGTATCTGGGTCATGCTCATGATAATCGAGAAATTGATGGATCAGGCGCAGGTACTTCTCAGCGTTTCCGTGCAGGGCGTCCAGCGCGCCGGATGGGCTCAGCCCCTCCACCTGCCGCAACCCGGAGAGCTCGGTCGATGGGGGAGCGGCCGCCGTATCTTGCGAGGGGTTTGCCGTACTCGCGGTTTTCGGTGCGTTTCCTGACTGGAGCCACCTGCGAAGCGTGCTATGGAGAATCCCGGGCTCCACCGGCTTGGCAATGAAATCGTTCATGCCTGCGTCGAGAGCCGCGCGGCGATCCTCCGCGAAGACGTTCGCCGTCATGGCAAGGATCGGCAGGCCTTCGCAACCCGGCAGGGCGCGAATGGCCCGGGTGGCGGAAAGGCCGTCCATTTTTGGCATTTGCACGTCCATCAGGACCAGGTCGTAGCTCTGTGCTTGGGCCATTTGCACAGCCTCCTCGCCGTCGGCGGCGATGTCGACCGTGACGCCGAAGCTGTGCAGCAGTTCCGCGGCCACCTCCTGGTTGATGGGGTTGTCCTCGGCCAGCAGGACGTGGGCATGGATGCCGTGTCCATCCAGGCTTTCGGGGAGGGGTGCCGTGTCCCTCTCCTGGCTAGGCTGCACGCCGTGACCGCGCGCGAGGTTCACCTCGAACCAGAACAGGCTGCCTTGGCCAGGCTGGCTTTCGACACCCGCCTCGCCGCCCATCAGTTCGGCGAGCCTCCGGGTCAGCACCAGACCCAGGCCGGTACCGCCGTATTTCCTGCTGATTGACGCGTCGGCCTGCTCGAAGGCCTCGTACAAATGGTCCAGCCGGTCGGCAGCAATGCCGACCCCGGTATCCTGGACCTCGAATCTTACCCGGAGCCCGTCGGCGCTTTCGCTCAACAGTTTCGTTCGCATCCAGATCGACCCGTGGTCGGTGAACTTGATTGCGTTTCCGGCAAGGTTCAGCAGGGCCTGACGCAGGCGCGCAGCATCCCCGCGAAGCCAGCGCGGCACGGCGTCGGTGTCAGTCTCCAGGCTGACGCCCTTTGCCCGCGCAGCGTCGGCTATCAAAGAGCGGACATCGTCAAAGACTGCCGACAAATGGAAGTCGCGTTGATCCAGCGGGAACTTTCCCGCCTCGATCTTCGAGATGTCCAGGATGTCACTGATGATCGACAGCAGATGTCGTGCCGCATTGTCGATCTTCTCGAGCTTGTTCTTGTGCGGGGCCGCCATGTCTTCATTGCGCAGCAGATGCACCAGGCCGACGATGGCGTTCAATGGTGTTCGGATCTCATGACTCATGTTGGCAAGGAAGGCACTCTTGGCCTGGCTGGCCGCCTCAGCCCGCTCGCGCGCTTCCGCCCATTGCAAGGTGCGCTCGCTGCCGAGGTGCTCGAGATGATGCCGGTGGCGGTCCAGTTCCTGGCCGATGCGCTTCTTTTCGGTCACGTCTTCCTTGACTGCAACGTAATGTGTGATGGTTCCGTCGGGCTGATGCAGCGGTGCCACATGACCGAACTCGATGTACTCGCCGCCGTCCTTGCGCCTGTTGAAGAACTCGCCCTTCCAGGGTTGGCCCCTGGCAAGGGTCTTCCACATGGATTCGTAGTGTTCCCGGGGGGTCCTTCCGGACTGGAGGATGCGGGGATTCTGTCCCACGACTTCTTCACGGGTGTAGCCTGTCGTCTGGAGAAAAGCCTCGTTGACAAATACGATGCGGGCGTCCAGGTCGGTGATCACGATACTGTCCGGGCTTTGTTCGATGGCCAGGGAGTGCTGCCGTAGCTGGTCCTCGCTGCGGAGTCGCTGCACGACCTGCCAAACCTGATCCGCGATCAGCTGCACGGTTTCGACGTCCGCGTCGGTGTAAGCCGATTCCTTGTTGCCCACTGCGAACAGCATCGCGACCCTTCGATTCTCGATGACCGGCAGGACGATCGTTCGCTGGAGATCAGGACGGCCGTCGGGTAATCCGTCGCTGTCTGGATCCGTCGCCAAGTCGTTGACGATGGCCTCGCGCCGAACTAACGCTTCCTTCCAGATGCCGGTCTCCGTCACGGGTCCGTGACGGTCACGCGCCACAGGACCACATGCTTCCAGCGTTCGACGTGAGCAGGTCGCGAGTTCGAGGGTGTCCCGGTCATGCACGAAATGCACGAAGGCGATTCGACTTCCGGTCAGATCCTCCGCCAGTTCCAGGGCGCGTTGCAGAAGAGTGGCCTCGTCTCCCAACCCGTCAGTTTGCCGCAATTTCAGGAGGGCCTCGGTCCTGCGCGCCTGGAGGGCCAGTGCCGCGCGTGCCTTGCAGCGTTCGCTGACGTCCTCCGACAGGATCATGATCCCGCCGATGCCGCCTTCCGCCTCGAACCAGGGGCGAACCTCCCATCGCAGCCATTGCACACGCCCATCCGCGTGTTCGAAGCGGTCCTCCTCTGCGCGGATGGTTTCGCCGGCCAGCCCCCGACGGTGGGCATCCTTCCAGGGTTCGCCGATCTCCGGGAAGACCGCGTAGTGGGATGCGCCGGGCACTTCCTGATCGCCTCGGCCATACATGGACCGCCATCCGCGGCTCGTCACAACGTAACGCATCTGGCAATCGAGCATGGCCAGCGCCACGGGTGCATGCTCGACGAAGGTGCGCAGCTGCACTTCGCTCTGGCGTAGCTGATCCTCGGCGGCCTTGCGCTCGGTGATGTCGCGGACGAGGGATTGGTAGAGTGGCTTGCCATCGATCTCGATGATTCGCGCACTGACCTCCACCGGGAAACGGGTGCCATCGCTGCGCACATGCACCGTCTCGACGAGTATGCCCTCAGTCCGGCCGGCGTCCCGCCAATCCGCATCGAAATGGTCGAGGGTCTCGGGTGCGCGCAGGTCGCGCATGTTGGTGTTCAGCAGTGTGTCCCGATCCCATCCATAGGCAGTCGTTGCAGCCTGGTTTGCCTGGACGATGCGCCCCTCCGGGTCCATCAGGAGAAAAATGTCCCGAGCGTTCTCGATGAGTTCCTCGTGGCGGCGGGCGATGAGCAGCCGTTCCTGACGTTCGTGGCCTAGCAACCGTTCCAGCTCAAGTCTTCGTTGCTGTTCCCGTTGCGTGACCTGCGTCGACGCGAGCCGCTTGCCCTGGGACCACAGGCCGCCCGCTGCGATCAGAAGCAGGAGCCCGAGGAGAATGGCCATGGTGCCCCAGAACAGCCCACCGTGCAGTGCCTCGTGGATCTCGCTTTGGTCGATCTTCAGGAACAACCACCAATCGGTGTCTGGGATGGCCGCGCCGACTCCCAGGATCGGCGTGTCGTTCAGGTCGCGACCCATCACCGGGTCGCCGAGCCTGGCACGGCCGAGGGCGATCGCTGTGGCCAGCTCATCGCCCGAATCCAGCGCGATGCGTGAAACACCCTGCGGGCCTGGGTTGAGACCCTGCTGATGGAGCACCAGAAGTTCGTCACCATCCTGCTGTACCAGCCAGACCTCACCCGAGGCGGTGAGGTCAGCCCAATCGCCGAGAAACGGGAAAGACAGGTTCTGTCGGTTCATGCGCAGGACCAGCGCCAGCCCCGGGTTTCCGGTATCGGACGGGAGGCGAGCAATCAGGTCCAGGTACACGTGCTCACCCGTGGCATCTTCAAGGGTGTAAATGTCGGTGAATTGTGCCTGCCCGCCAGGCAAGGTCTTCGCCTTCGCCTCCACGAGCTGCGGCGCCACACCCTGGTGACCACCTACCCCGATCAGGTTCCGGCCAGCGTCATCGACCAACATCAATGACTCGTAACCCAAGACGTCGCGTACCAACTCTAGCCTTGCCAGCGCCAGATCAACGCTGCCCTCGGTTTCCCCCGTCTGCCAGCGTCGCGCTGCCTGCTGGATTGGGCTGGACTGCATCAGCAGTTCAGCGTGCAGCTTGCGCTCAGCCAGCCAGTCTGCAACCTGCGTGGCCTTTGCGGCGGAAAGAACGCGCATTTTCTCGATCTCATATTCTTGCTGCATATGAACGAGGCCGCGCATCGCGGAGATGCCGCCGATGACCACAATCACCATGAGCACGGCAAGCACCCCGGTCAGCGTTCGGCTTCCGGCCACCGCTTGGTGGTCGCCGCGACTGCGGCGGGCCATGAAGCGGGTCAGGAGGAAATGCAATATCAACGATGTGACAGCAATGAACCCAATGCCTTTCAGTGGGTTGGCGACCGCAAGAACTGTGGGGTCGGTGACGATCTGCACGAGCAGGAGGTCGGATCCTATGATCCAGGCACTTGCAAGAACGGCATAGACCAGGGTGATGGAGAGTGCCGGGGATCCTGTGCGCAGGAAGGCGCTCCAGGTCTGCGAGGATGAATCCTTGTTCATGAAGTGATCCTGGCGTCTGCGAGGAGGCAATCGGTGCCGCTTCAGGCTGGGTCGGCATCCGGGTGGCGTCGAGCGATCGCCACGCATTGGTCGTAGCATTCTACAAAGGCATCCACGATATCGGGGTCGAAATGCCGCCCCCGGCCGGCGATGATGAACTCGCGCGCCTCCTCCAGCGGGAGGGCAGGCTTGTAAACGCGTGGCGAGGTCATCGCGTCGAAGACATCGGCGACCGCCATGATCCGGGCGGACGCCGGAATCGCCTCTGCCGCGAGACCGTCCGGATACCCGGTCCCGTCCCATTTCTCATGATGCCAGCGGGCGATTTCCTTGGCGAGGATCAGGAAGGGTACCGGGCGCTCGACATCGCCCTCCGCCCGTTCGATGGCATCGAACCCCAGCCTCGCATGGGTCTGCATGATCGCCCATTCATCGGGATCCAATGGCCCCGGTTTGCGCAGGATGGCATCGGGAATGCCGACCTTCCCGATGTCGTGCAACGGGGCCGATTTGGTTAACAGGGTGATGTTCGCCGGTGTCAATGTGCCGCGGAATCGCGGGTGATCCTTCAGCTGCTCCGCCAGCAGACGCACGTAGACCTGGGTCCGCAGGATGTGGTTGCCGGTCTCCGGGTCGCGCGTCTCGGCGAGGTGGGCAAGGGCGCGGATTCCGACCTGTTGCGCCACTTCGTTGTCCGCCATGCGTCGCGTGATCTCGGCTTCGAGAAAGGCATTCTTGTCCAGCAGAAACTGACGGGCGCGCTTCACTTCCAACTGGGCGCGCACCCGGGCCCTCAGGACGGCAGGTTTGATCGGCTTCGTGAGGTAGTCGACTGCGCCCAGTTGCAGACCCTGCTCTTCGTCGCGGGCATCGTTGAGTGCGGTCAGGAAGATGACCGGGATATCGCAGGTGGCCGCTTGATTCTTCAGGCGCCTCAGGACTTCGTAGCCATCGATCTCCGGCATCATGACATCGAGCAGGAGCAGGTCGGGTCGGGGTCCGTTGTTGGCGGCGCGCAGGGCATGGGCGCCGCAGTTGGCGGCCCGCACGCGATAGTCGGTGTGCAGCAGCTCGGAGAGCAGCGCGAGATTCACCGGCTCGTCGTCGACGATCAGGATCGTAGGTTTGTCCATAGCGGCAGTCTTCCCTGGGCCTTTAAGGAATCATACCCTTCCCGTGCAAATGGCACTCTAGGGGATCCATGGTATTCGCTGTAAGGTGACTCGGCGGGCCGTGAGTGCGAACGCCTTACATCGCATGGGCTATCAGGTGGTCTATCCGCCGTTGACCACGGCGCGAGTGCAACCGTGACTTGTACGGTGATCATCTTGCGTGGTCTGTCCGCGGCCCGAAGCCCGCAAACGCTCATTGGCCGGTGTGAGATGCAGCGCCTGTCTGCAATCCATGCGTGGTCGGGCGCATCCGGTGACTTGATTATCAGGCAAGCTCCGCAGGGAATCCGCTCCTGCGTAACGCCCCCCTGCGTGGCCGCCCCCTTGTGGGAGGCGAGCCCTCTCGGCGAAGGTTTTCCGCCGTTAGGTCGCCGAGAGGGCTCGCCTCCCACAGGGCGTCCCTTGAAACAGTGGCAATCCCACCACATGCGGAGCTTGCGTGATAATCAGGTCCGATGAACCTCACCGTGTCTCGGGGGGCTCGACGGGATGATCCTCGGCCGGATGCAGCGTGACGGTCTCGTGGGGATCCGATTCCGTGCGTG
>REEU01000306.1 GCA_007694905.1 Gammaproteobacteria bacterium
AGTCGAGTTCCCCCATCACTTCCACGAGCAGCTCGCTGTCACGACCCTGCAGCCGGCCTGCCGGTGAACGCGTGTCGGCGGCGGCGATGCGATCCGCGAGACGTTCGGCGGATAGATCCGCTGCCGCCAGGGCCATGGCGTCGACGCTGACGCGAACTTCCTCCAGGACCTCGCCGTAGAGGGTGGTTTCACGGGTACCGGGGACGTTGGCGAGGCGCGTCTCCAGATCCCGGGCCAAGCGCGCGAGCATGCTCACCTGGGGTTCCCCCGCGCCTTGCCAGGTGAACGCGATCACGAGGGTGGAGGCGATGGGTTCCCGTACCTCCAGGGTGGGTCGACCTGCCGCCGCGGGCAGGTCAGGCTCCGCCTCAGCAAGCTTGTCGCGCACTTCGCTCCAGACGATGTCCGCCGTATCGGGGCCGACCTTGTCCGACAGTTGGACGATGATGATGGAGCGCCCTGCTCGCGACAGGGAGCGCAGCTCCCGGATTTCAGCGATCTCGCGTAGCCTGCCTTCGAGCTTTTCCGTGACCAGTGCCTCGACGCGCGCGGCGGTGGCGCCGGGGAGCGTGGTCTCGACCTGGGCGAAACGCCGGGTCATGGTCGGGTCTTCCTGCCGTGCCAGGGTCTGCAGCGCGGCGAGACCCGCGACGAGGATGAAACCCACCGCCAGAATGGTGAGGCGCGGATTGCGGTAGAACATATCCGCCAGCGCCGGCCTGTTCATCGGCCTGCTCCCGCCACCACCAGCTGCCCGGGGACGATGCGCTGGGTGCCGGTGGCCACGACCGCGTCGCCGTCCGCCAGGGTTCCACGGACGAACACGCGATTCTCTGCATTGTGCAGGACTTCCACCAGACGGCGTTCGACACGGTCTTCGTTGCCGTCGGCGACGACGACGAATACCGACCAGAGGCCGCGCTGGGCTTCACTCAGTGCGGCCAGAGGGAGCCAGAACCCGGCGTCGGTGATGCGGCGGGTGAGTGTCAGTTCGATGAGGCTGCCTGCCGGTGGTGCGGATTCGGTGGCCGGTAGATCAAACAATGCAGTCAGGGTTCGCGTCCTGGGATCCACTTCCGGCAGCAGTTGCAGCAGCGTGCCTTCGAGCCTCTGCTCGCCGTTGCGGAAGGCGTAGCGCGCACCCGTTTCCAGCGTGCCCGCCACGTCCACCGGGAGACCGATGCGTGCTTCCCGCCGACCCTCTTCCACGATACGCAGTACCGCCTGCCCCGGCACCAGCATGGCGCCTTCGTCGGCGTGCCGGATCTGGATGCGGGCGGGGTAGGGTGCCAGCAGACGACTGCGCTCGAGATCCACGTCGGCGACGCGCAGACCCGCCTCGGCGCGGGCGCGTTCCGCCTGGGCGACGTTGACCTGCGCCTCTCTGGCGGCGAGGTCGAGTCGTACTTCATCGAAGCGCTGGGCGGAGGTGTGACCCTTCTCCAGCAGGTCCCGATGGCGGCGGGTGGTTTCCCGCGCCAGCTCAACCGCCGCCTCGGCGACCTGCAGCTGGGCCTGCGCGTGTCGCAGTCCGGCCACGGCCTGCTCCCTGGCCGCTCGCAGGGGTTCCGGATCGAGTTCCGCCAACAGGGCCCCGGCGGCGACCGTATCGCCTTCCTGGACGCGGATGCGATGGACCTCGCCCGCATGACGAAAGCCCAGGGTCGAGGTCCGGCCTGCGCGGACTTCGCCGCCGTAGACCCGCTCGACTTCGTAGCCGTTCTCGAGCTTCGCCTCGGTCACGGCGACGCTGAGTTGGGCCTGGGCTGATGGCATGCAGCAGGCCCAGAGCAGGAGCAGGACGTTGGCAGCGAGGAAGGCCGGGAGCACGCGGCGGGTCCTGAGCAGCCTGTTGATGGCGCCGAATTTGTCTCCCTCGTAGATCATCATCTTCTGCACCCCGATGTAACGCATGTCAACAATGTGTTCATTGCACACATACCGAGTCTGCGCAGCCATGTTTGCAATGTCAACATCATTTGTGTGACGATTCGTCCCGTCCAGCGGGGCACTGGTCGCAATTGGAGAGCTTCGTGAATGCAACGCATCGCGGTGATGACGAGCGGTCCTACCACCATGGAGACCTGCGCAAGGCGTTACTTCAGACCTGCTGCGAACACATCGCCTGTCAGGGCACGGAGGGACTGAGTCTGCGGGCGTTGGCCCGGCAGGCTGGGGTGTCCCCGACCGCGCCCTACCGGCACTTCGACAGCCGGCAGGCGCTGTTGGCGGCGCTCGCTACCGAAGGTTTCGAGGAACTGGCGGAGAGCATGGCGGCCGCGGACCGGGACGATCCGATCGAGGCCCTGTTCGAGTGCGGCCGCAACTACATCCGCTACGCGGAAGCGAACCCCGTGAAGTACCACCTGATGTTCGGCGACGTGATCGGTGACTTCTCCGGCCACGAAGCGCTGTTCGAGGCCGCGCGCCACTGTTATGCGCTGCTGGAGGCCAAGCTGGTGAACGGGCAGGAGTCAGGCGCCCTGCGCGGCGGCGATGTTCGGGAACTCGGCGGTACCGTCTGGGCGATGGTGCACGGGCTGGCGGGGCTGGTGATCACGGCGCGCAGCAAGGCCGCACAGGCACCGCTGGCCGACATCATGGAGATTCCGCCCCTGCGGGCGCAGCAGGCGGTGGCCGATGCGCCGGAGCGGGCGCTGCTGCGGCTCATGGAGGGCCTGATCAGCAACCCAGCGGATCTCGAGGTGTTGTGGAAGCGCTGGCGCTAGTCGATCCTGCGATGTGGGCCACATTCCCAGTACTTCGACAGCTGGCAGAATAAGTCAGCGTCGAGCTCCACTCACGCTCCCTAGACGGAGAGAGTTCATGTCCCTGTCTGTCCTCGCGCCTCTCGGGCGCGGCCAGTCACGCCCCGGTAATGCCATTGCGCCCGATACCACGGGCATGAACTTCTATCTTGCGGATCAGAGCCTGCGCGATCTGCTCGACGTGTATCTGCCGGCGGATCTCGGCACTCACCTCTTGCAGCACCTGGAACGCTTCGGTGGCCTGGCGGCCAACGAGCTCGATGCGCTGGCGCGGCAGGCGGACCGGCATCCGCCGGTGCTGCATCCCCGTGACCGGTTCGGGCGCGACATTCCGAGCATCGAATTCCATCCCGCTTATCACGAGCTGGAACGCTACGCCTTCGGCGAGCTCGGCCTGCATGCCATGAGTCATCGTGGTGGCGTCCTGGGATGGAGTCGCCCGTATCCGATGGTCGCCAAGCATGCGTTCACGTTTCTGTTCAATCAGGCGGAATTCGGGCTCGGTTGCCCGATCAACGTCACGGACTCCGCGGCGTATCTCATCCGCCGCTTTGGCAGTGCGGAATTGAGGAAGCGTCTGCTCGACCGCATGCTCACCCAGGACATGGACCGGCACTGGCAGGGAGCCCAGTTCATGACCGAGAAGGAGGGCGGCTCCGATGTCGGGGCCGCCACCACCACGGCGCGGCTGGTGGACGGCTCCTGGCAGCTGTGGGGTGAGAAGTGGTTCTGCTCCAATGCCAATGCGGATGTGATGACGCTGCTCGCGCGGCCGGAAGGCGCCGCTTCGGGAAGTGCAGGGTTGGGTCTGTTCGTCATGCCGCGGCTGCTCGATGACGGCACGCCGAACCACTATCGGATCGTGCGCCTGAAGGACAAGCTCGGCACCCGTTCCATGGCCAGCGGCGAGATCGTGCTCGAAGGCGCAGTGGCATGGCCGCTTGGGGACCTCGATCGCGGATTCGCCCAGATGATGGAGATGGTCAACCACTCCCGGCTCTCGAACGGGGTGAAGTCCGCGGCGCTGATGCGTCGCGCGGTGCACGATGCCGCTACGGTGCTGCACGCGCGGCGCGTGTTCGGGCGACCGCTGGAGCAGATGCCGCTGGCCCGCCGGCAGATGCTGAAGCTGCTGCTGCCGTCGGAGCAGGCGCTGTCCATGTGGCTGTTCACGGCCGATGCGCTGGACCGGGCAGAGGGCGGTCCCGGACGGCGTCGGGTCGACCCTGCCATTGCCGACGTTCTGCGTCTGGCTACGCCGGTGCTCAAGTTCCGGGCCACCCGGGACGCCAGGAAAGTGACGGCGGATGCCATGGAGATGCGGGGCGGCTGCGGCTACGTGGAGGATTTCGTCAATCCGCGGCTGGTCCGGGATGCGCACCTCGGTTCGATCTGGGAGGGCACGTCCAACATCGTCGCCCTGGATGCGATTCAGCGCGCGGTGGGGCGTAAGGGGTGTGCGGGTGCGTTCGCCGGACATCTCCATGGCCGACTCGACGAGGCGATCACGGTACCGGTTCCGCTTCGGGACGAGTGCCACCGCCTGCTCGATCGCGCCATCGCGGTGGCGGAGCGGGCCGCAGCGGAGCCGGACCGGGAGAGCCAGATCCGGGAGGCGACCAGCGTGCTGTATCACGCAGCGAGCGCGGCGTTGATGACCTGGGAAGGTGGCCGCATCCATGCCATGCGCGGCGATGCACGGCGCCTGCTGTTCGCACGGCTGGTCATCGAGCATCATCTGTCCGCCCGCGACCCGCTGCAGCCGGCGGATCCGGCACGTGGCGAGGCCATCACGGCGGCCCTGCTCGATCCGCGGCCGGTGGCCATGCGCACCGCCTTCGATCTGCAGGGCTGAGTCGGTTCAGAAACGCATGTTGCCGGGCGAGAGGATCTCGACCCAGTAGCCGTCTGGATCCTTGATGAATGCGAGGCCCTTCATGCGGCCGTCGTCGGGGCGTTTCACGAACTCGACTCCGAGTTGCTCGAAGCGCTCGCAGGCGGCGTACACGTCCGGTACCGCCAGTCCGATGTGGCCGAAGCCCCGCGGCTCGGTATTGCCGTCATGATAGATCTGCTGCGGGCCCTCCTCGGTGCCCCAGTTGTGGGTCAGCTCCAGCAGGGCCCGCTGCCCGAACAGCCATTCGGACCGTTCGGCGTCATCGGCTGGCATGGCCGCCCGTTCTGCGTCCGTGAGCAGGCCGAGGAAGTACAGGGAAAACTCCGCCTCGGCAAAGTCCAGCTTGCGAATCAGGGTCATGCCCAGGATGCGCGTATAGAAATCCAGCGATCGCCGCGGGTCCTTGATCCGCAGCATGGTCTGGTTGAAGACGAAGTTCCGGGTGGCGGGATCCTGATCCGCGCACACGCCCGGCGCTGTTTCTCCGTGCACTGCCATGTGAGCTCCTGTCCAGTTCTGCATACGAAAATTTAGCATCGAGCGGCTGCAGAGTCAGATCGCCGCGCCCGCGCCCGCGCGTCGGCAGCCCGCAGGCGCTATCCTGCAGGATTCCGTGATGCAGGGAGATCGAACGATGCGACTGTCAGAACCGAGGGTACCGGCACTCGAGAGGGAGCAATGGGACGCCGATGCGCAGGACATCATGTCCAAATTCGGCGATGGCGAGCCTTTCAACATCTTCAAGACCCTGTGCAACCATCCGCAGCTGATGCGGCGCTGGCTGGTGTTTGCGAACCACATTCTGGGCAAGTCGACGCTGCCTCCGCGGGAGCGCGAGATCCTGATTCTGCGCATCGGCTGGTTGTGTCAGGCGGGCTACGAGTGGGGCCAGCACGTGCTCATCGGTCGCGATTGCGGCCTGACGGACGACGAGATTCAGGCCATCAAGGCCGGCCCGGACGCCGAGAGCTGGTCCGATGCGGACCGTGCTCTGCTGCGTGCCGTGGACGAACTGCATGCCGATGCCCACATTTCCGACGCCACCTGGTCTGACCTGGCGCAGACCTGGTCGACCGAGCAGCTTATGGATCTGGTGTTCACGGTGGGGCAGTACAACCTGGTGAGCATGGCCCTCAATACCCTGGGCGTGCAGCCGGATCGGGGGCTGCCGCGGCTGGAGGACTGACGCTACGGGCGCCAGCCGGCGAAAGTCCTGGCCCTTTGGCTTGTTCAGGTGCGGCCCGGGGCATGCCTCAGGCGCGGAATTCGAGTGCGATATTGCCGGTTGCGATGTGTGCGGGGGGGTGGTTCAATCGAATGAGTCGTTACCCTTGGTAACGGCCTCCTCCCGTACACAAGCGAGGGCAGGGCATGCAACGATGCGTTTACAGCACCATAGCCGCCGTTCTGGGCTTGCTGATGCTGGCGCATCTCGGTGATCCCCAGCGCTGGTTATGGATGGGGATGTACGGCGCGGGGGCCGGACTGGCACTGACGATCTGTAAACGCGACCTGCATCTCTGGACCCTCCGCATCCTCGCCATTGCTGCCACCGCCACCCTGTTCATCTTCGCCTTCGGCTTCTTCTCCCGCGCACCTTACCTTGGCCCCGAGTGGTATCAGGCCGACGGCAACGCACGCCCGCTGGCGCTGCTGGCGGCAACGTTCTGCATGCTGGCCGTGGTTTCGGGCTACACCTGCCGAATGAAGGGCAGTCAGGACGACGACCACTTCGGAGAAGCGGAGTCCCGCCCGTCCCACTGACCGTTCGTTCGGTTGCGAGGGTCAGGAAACGCGCACGTACTTACGAAGCTTCGGCAGACACTCCTTCAGGTAGCGCTCCAGGGCTGCTTCGTTCCAGGGCGCCCGCAGGGCCACGTTGACGTCCGTGGCACCGGCAT
>REEU01000077.1 GCA_007694905.1 Gammaproteobacteria bacterium
GCGCGACGCGCCTTGCCACTGCACCGGCAATCACCCGCAGAGCCGTGGAGGAATTGATCAGCACTTCCTTAGTTGATGTCGCGCACGCACAGGGCACGGCCGTCGGCAAAGCGCTGCAGGCTGTAGTAGGGGGTGCCGGCCTCGAACAGGAAGCCCCAGTAGTACATCGAGGGTGGTCCCCCGGGTTCGCCACCGGTGTCGGCGGGCAGGTCGGCCAGGCTGGTGGTGCTCCAGATGCAGCAGGTATCGAGCTCGAAGGGCTCTGCGATGCCGCCGTCTGCGGTGGGATCGTGCAGCGTCTCGAGTTCCGACAGGGTCGGCAGGCGCCAATCGTCGAAACCATCCAGCGTGAGGTCCTCGCAGTAGCTCTCTGCCTCGGCCCAGGGCAGATCGTCACCGCTGCTGCTGAGCATCCACTGGCGTTCCTCGATGACCACCGATCCGGATTGGGCCGCAGCGCCTGCGGCGACGAGCAACAGCGCAAGGACTGGCATTGCGAGGCGACTGGCATGCTGGGACATCGTGCATCTCCGATTCAGGAAAGCCTTCAGACTACGGTTCCTCCGCCCGGCGTCAATTCCATTCCGCGACGGCGGGCCCGGAGCGCAGGCACCTGCGTTGCCGTGACCGCCGGCAGACGCTAGCCTGCGGCGCTGTCGTTCCTGTCTGCAACGAGGCCCTGCCATGATGACACGCCGCCATGCTGGCGCCGCCGCGCTGCTTGTGCTTGCGCTGCTGTCCCGGATCGCGCTTGCCGACGTACCGTCCTTTCAGGATGTGGTCGGCCACGAAATCGGTGCGCGCATTACCCAGTCCCTGCAGGTCGAGCGCTATCTCGAAGCGGTGGCTGATGCGTCCGATCGGGTGGTGATCGAGCGTCTTGGTGAGAGCTGGCAGGGACGCCCGCTGATGCATGCCATCGTCACGTCGCCGGAAAACCATGCGCGGCTGGACGAAATTCAGGCCAAGGCTCAGCGCCTGGGCGATCCGCGTGAATTCCCCGCAGAGGACGTGGACGCGCTGATCGCCGATCAGCCGGTGGTGTTCTGGTTCGGCGGTTCCATCCACGGCTTCGAGCTTTCGGGAACCGAAGCCGGACTGAAGATGCTCGAGCGGCTGACGACCCGCGACGACGATGAGACGCTGGAGCTGCTGGACAATCTGGTGATCATCATCGATCCGGTTCTCAATCCCGACGGTCGCGACGGCTTCGCGTATCACAATCACGACCGTCTTGGACGGGCAGCGAACCCGGACAACGACGACTGGTCCAACGACTTTACGCGCTGGGAAGGGCTGAAGTACCGCACCAGCCACTACTTCTTCGATCTCAACCGCGACTGGTTTGCGCACACCCATCCCGAGACCCGGGCGCGGGTGCCGGTGTTTCAGTCATGGCGGCCGCAGGTGGGCATTGATGCTCACGAAATGGGTGCGGACGTCGAGTTTTACGTAGATCCGCCAACGGATCCCATCGGACCGTTTTTCCCTGACTACACCACACGCTGGTTCGAGCGGTTCGGTGAAGCCCATGCCCACGCGTTCGATGCGGTCGGCGTCGACTACATGCTTGGGGAACGGTTCAACTTTTTCTATCCGGCCTACACCACGTCCTACTTGAGCTACCAGGGAGCGGTGGGCCTGCTCTACGAACAGGGCAGCAGCCGGGGACTGGCGCTGACGCGCCCGGATGGAACCGTGCGTACGCTGGCGGACGCCACGTCGAACCAGTACGTCGCGTTCGAGGCGGCGTTGCAGCTGGCCGCGCGCGAGCGTGCGACGCTGCTCGGCGAGTACGTGGCGGCGCATCGGGATGCCATCGCTGATGGCCGTCAGGGCGCCCGCCGTTACCTGCTGCCGGTGGCGGAAAACGATCCGCAGAGGGTGGCGGAAGTGGTAAATCTGCTCGAACGCAGTGGGGTGGAAGTGAGCCGTCTCGACGCTGACGTCTCACTACGGGGGCTTCGGGATCGCCACGGTGAGCAGACGGGAACGCGCACGTTTCCGGTCGGAACCTACGTGATCGAGGCCGCGCAGCCACGCAATCGTTTCATTCGAGTGCTGCTGGAACCGGAAGTGCCGGTTCCCGAGGACTTTCTCGCCGAGGCCCGCAAGCGGGTGGAGCGTGCGGAGAATCCGCGCTTCTACGACATCACCGCCTGGTCGCTGCCGCTGCTCTACGGCATCGAGGCATTCAGCAGCACGGATGGTCGCGAGCTCAGTGGTGAGCGGGTGACGACACCGGTGACACCGGTGGGCGCAGGCGTCAACGGTGAGGCGCGCTATGCCTATCTGATCGATGGGATGCAGACTGCGGGTCTGCCCGCACTGCTGCATCTGAAGGCGAAGGAGCATCGTGTCGGCATGCTGCATAAGCCGACGCGCATCGGCGGCCGCGATTATGCCGCCGGTACGGGCATCGTCTATGCGGGGCAGGCCCAGGCCAGCGTGCACGAGGATGTCCGCAGCATCGGCGAGCGCTTCGGGCTCGAGATCCACGCCGTCGACAGTGGCCTGGCCGAGGGCCGCCATCCGTCCCTCGGCTCCGGTGACGTCATCTATCTGAAGGCTCCGAAGATCGCCATGCTGGCGGAGGATCCAGTGCATCCCTATTCCTTCGGCTGGGCGTGGTTCACGCTGGATCGACAGTACGAGCTCGATGTCAGCATGCTGCGGGTGGGGTCGCTGTCGACGGCAGGACTGGGACGTTTCGACACCATCGTCATTCCTGAACTGACGGACGTGGACGCCCTCGAGCGGCTGGCGGGTGAGAACGGACTCGAACGGCTGCTGCAGTGGGTCCGGGACGGCGGCACGCTGGTGACGCTCGGTAACGCCACGGAAGTGGTGCGCAAACAGGAGCTGATCAAGCTGCGCGCGTTCCACGACCTTAAGGAGCATGAGGACAGCCTGCTGGTAAGCGCGCCCGGCGCCATGGTGGCAACGACCCTCGATCGTGAGCACTGGCTGACGGCAGGTACGCCTGATGGGTTTCGGGCACTGGTCAACTCCGATCGCGTCTACCTGCCTCCGGAAGGGCGTCCTTCGAACCGACAGCGCACGGGTGTCCGCTATGCCGCGGGGGAGGACTTCGCGTTCACTGGCCATCTCTGGGAAGAGTCCATCGAACGTCTGCCGGAGGCGGTGTTCGCCTACGAAGAACGGGTGGGGCAGGGGCGCGTGATCGCGTTTGCGGAAGACGTGAACTTCCGTGCCTACTATCGCAGCGCCAATCGTCTGTTCCTCAACGCAGTGCTGGCAGGCCCCAGCGCACCCTGAGGGCCTCGGCCCGTCCGCTGCGCGGCCTGGGCCTTCCCACAGCGAAACGCTCTGGCTGAGTGTTGTGGGAGTCTGCAGGCGCCGAAGGCGACGCAGCGATCGCTGACTGATCCGGAACCCAGGCGTGATGCCAAGCCTCGGCCCGTCCGCTGCGCGGCCTGGGCCTTCCCACAGCGAAACGCTCTGGCTGAGTGTTGTGGGAGTCTGCAGGCGCCGAAGGCGACGCAGCGATCGCTGACTGATCCGGAACCCAGGCGTGACGCCAAGCCTCGGCCCGTCCGCTGCGCGGCCTGGGCCTTCCCACAGCGAAACGCCTGAACGAAGCTGCGTTGGTGGGAGAGAGTGCAGCTTCGCTGTGCTCCGATGGGCGCATCCGCTACGAAGCCGGCTGCCATCCGTTCGGGAGCAGAGTCATGCGTGCTGCGGCTCGACGACCCACTCGGCGTCCTCGAACTCGCCGATGACGCGCACGTCCACAAACTCCGCCTGTTCCGCGATGATGTTCCGCACCGCCTCGGGCTGCTGCGATTCCATGGCGTCGCGCACCGCCTTCGACTCCCAGGTCGCAATGGCGAGCAGGACCTTCGGGTCGCCGATCTTGCGGTGCAGGCGCGTGCCGCGCGCTCCCGGTGCCTTCTGGATGATCTCGCTGGCCCGCACCCAGGCCTCGGCGTACTGCTCCGCGGTGTAACCCGGTTTAACGTGGACCTCGAAGATGAAGTGCATGGGAAAACGCTCCTGCCGGTGCTGATCCGTGCTCAGGCGGAGACGGCCGGCGCCATCGATGCCGCCACGTCGTCCCTGAGCTGACGCTTGAGGATCTTGCCTGAAGCGGTACGCGGCAGCGGCTCAGGCGAAACGTGGATGTAGCGGGGGACTTCGAAGCGGGCCAGATGCTCATGGAGGAAAGCGCGCAGCGCATCCACGTCCAGCTCGGCGCTGCCGTAAACGGTGGCCCCCACTTCCTCGCCGAGACGCTCGTCGGGGACGGCGTACACTGCGGCTTCGTGGACATCAGGATGCATCAGCAGTGCCGCCTCCACCTGGCCGCAACCGATGTTCTCGCCGCCGCGGATGATCAGATCCTTGATGCGGTCGACGATGTACAGGTAGCCCTCGTCATCCAGATAGGCGACGTCACCGGTCCGGAACCAGTCGCCGTCGACGAACACTTCTGCGTTCACCTCGGGCCGGTTCCAGTAGCCCTGGAACATCGAAGTCCCTCGGATCAGCAGCTCCCCGCGTTCGCCAGCCGGAAGCGTCCGGCCCTGCTCGTCCACGATGCGCAGCTGAAGCACCGCAGAGCAGCGCCCGGAGCTCGCAGGGTGCTCCAGATAGTCCAGGCCACCGATGCCGGTCCCGATGGCATTCGTTTCCGTCATGCCCCAGCCGGTATTCGGCAGCGCCTGGCCGAACGCGGACTCGATCTGCCTTACCTGCTCCGGCGCCCGCGGCGCACCGCCGCCGCCGACGGTGAGCAGGGAGCTGAGATCACGCTGCGTGGCGCGGGCGACGCGGATCAGATCGCCCGTCATGGCGGCCGGTGCCGTGACGGAGGTGATGCGCTCCTGTTCGATCAGGGTGGCGGCCACTTCCGGATCCCAGCGATACATGGACACCATCTTGCGCTGGGCCCGGTAGGACTGCAGATAGACCGCGTGGGACCCGGTGGCATGGAACAGGGGCACGGCGAGCAGAGTCGCCGGTTGCTGCGCCAGGGCCGGAGCAGTGACCCCTGTGGCCAGCGCGTTCGCCGCCAGATCGAGTTCCCAGGAAAACAATGCGCTGAGGATGTTGCGGTGACTCGACACGACGCCTTTCGGGTGACCGGTGGACCCCGACGTGTAGAAGATGGTGGCGGCGTCCTCAGGATCGACCCGCACGTCGGGCATCTCCATCTCGGTGCGCACGGCCAGCAGTTCGGCAAGATCGGGTACGCCGGCCGGAAGCTTCGTCGGACGTACCGCAATGACGTCGAGGTCCGGTAGCGCTGGACACTGGGCGAGGCGATCGAGCCGCTCCTGATCAGCGAACAGGATGCGTGCGCCGCAGTCCTCGAGGCCGTAGTGCATTTCTTCCGCCTGCCACAGCGCATTCATGGCAACGGCGACGGCGCCGATGGAGGTGGCGGCCATGAACGCCGTGACCCACTCCGGGTAGTTGCGCATGGAGATGGCGACCCGGTCGCCCTTGCCGATGCCGTACTGTTCCATCAGGAGGTGGGCGATCCGCGCCGCCTGCCGCTGCGTCTCGGCGAAGGACAGCCGCTCATCTTCGTAGACCAGGAAAATCGCGTCGCTGGCCGCCTCGGCAAACATTTCGCGCAGCGAATCGGGCGCGTTCACGAACACTTTCAGGGGCCGATCCTTGATCGTACGGCTGGCCAGTTCATAGGGCTCGCCGGGGCCGGTTAGCCTTGCGAGTGCTTCGTCGCGGGTCATGTTGGTCATGGCAGGTGGACTCCCCTCGCGTCTGTGGTGTTGCGCTCGGCCACATCTGTACCACGAACCGATGCTGCGTCTCTCCTTGAGCTTCGTTGCCGCAGCGTGATTGGACTTGCCGAACGGGTCAGTCTCTCGCGCCGCAGAAGGCGCGGGGGTGGCAACGCGTGCCGCTGGATGTCGAATGGTTGCGTGCTGAGAAAACCCGGACGTATCGCTCGGGGCGCTCCGACGGATGCGCTGTGCTCACAGGCATGGACGCTGACTTCCCTAAGGGACGATAATCGAAGCGGCTGCAGGGGAGGGCGATGACGATGCTTAGAGTCCTGTTTCAGTTGCTGGGCGTGCTCCTGCTGATTCCCCTGGTGGCGATCGCAACTCTGTGGTTCGTCCATCGCGATGCGGATGGTCCATCGGTGCTGTTCCCCGGGGGCGAGCTCGTCTCCGGTGCGCTGCATGCAGGCCCGGAACCGGGCTGGAGCTTCACCGATCATGTGGGTGTCGTCGAACTGCAGCTCGAGAACCCTGTCAGTTCCCGTCGCGTCTGGATCATGGAGGCGGACGGCAGGATCTACGTGCCCTCCGGGTACATGACTTCACTGCTGGGCCGGCTGTGGAAGCACTGGGCATTTCATGCGGACGACGGCGACGGTCTTGCGCTGGTGCGCATCGACGGCGTTCGCTATGAACGTCGGCTGGAACGGGTGCGCGAGGGGCCCGAACTGGATCTGATCACGGCGAAGATGGCGGCCAAGTATGGCGCGCCCGTTATCCCGGCCGACATCGAAGCGGGCAACACATGGATCTTCGAACTGGCGCCTAGGTGAAGACATGAGCGCACGAAACTACCTCATACTCTGCGTGCTCGTTGCCGTGACGGTGAGCCTGGTGGTCCTGTTCGTTCCAGGCGTGGCGGACACCATCGAGCGGGAACTGCTCGGGTTCCTCTCCCGGAACGCCCGCTGAACCAGAGTGGAAAGCGAGTCCGGCCGCTTCGCGCCGGGCTGGCGTGGATGCAGGCGCGTTTCCGCCATCAGCCCACTACGCGGGATGGCGGTGGGGATAACAAGCAGCGGAGGGACTTTTTGATGTACAAGGCAGCGAAGATCATCGCAGTGGTTTTCATCATCTACGTGGGCATCGTCGCGCTGTTCGAGGCGCTGCTCGGCTACTTTCAGCCGGAGGCGGACAACACGCTGGTCATCACCACGACGGCGCCTGACGGTTCGTCTCACCAGAGAGTGCTGACGGAGCTCGAGAGCAACGACCAGCTCTACGTGGCGGTCAATCACTGGCCGCGCGCCTGGTATCGCCACACGCGGGAGCACCCGGAAGTTCAGGTGGACCGGAACGGAGGAGCCAGGACCTACCTCGCGCTTCCCGTGAGCGATGAGGTCGATGCACGTCTTCGTGAGGAACATCCGATCCCGCTGCCCATGCGGGCATTGATGGGATTCGCGCCGCGTCACTTCGTGCACCTGCAGCCCAGCGCCGAAGGCGACGCAGCGATCGCGGACTGAGCCCGACCCAAGGTGACGCCCCTCGCCACGCCCGCTACGCGGACGTGCACTCCCACTGCGCCTCGCAAGAATCTTGCGATTCGTCAGTGGGAGCTGACGTCGGCCACAGGCCGGCGTCGCGATCGAGGACTGATCCAGACAGGAGCAGATCGCGTCGCACGCAGTGCGCCCCGGAGGGGTGCGCGCCAGCGACGGCGCGCAACAGGCTGCAGGCGCCGAAGGCGACACAGCGATCGCTGTCCATGAGCGCACTGCGCATGCCTGGGTGTACTTCGATGATGGTATGGTCGGGCTTCTCCCCGGAGAGGTCTCAACGATGAACAGTCGAAGCGAGCTGCAGCAGATTCCCTGCCCCGGCGGGCAGCCTGTGCTCGGTAATCTGCTCACCGTCGATCGGACCGCGCCGCTGCAGAGTCTGATGCAGCTGGCCCGCGAGCACGGCCCCATCTTCTCCTTGGACATGATGGGCACACAGATGGTGGTGGTATCAGGCGCAGAGCTGGTGGCGGAGCTGTGTGATGAGACCCGCTTCGACAAGGCCGTCCGCGGTGCCTTGCGGCGGGTTCGTGCCATTGCCGGCGATGGTCTGTTCACGGCGGATACCCAGGCGCCCAACTGGGGCAAGGCGCATCGCCTGCTCATGCCGACGTTCAGCCAGCAGGCCATGCTCGATTACCTCCCGATGATGACCGACGTCGCGTCCCAGCTCTGCCTGAAGTGGCAGCGCCTGAACGCGGACGACGACATCGACGTTGTGCACGATATGACTGCTCTGGCGCTGGATACCATCGGCCTGTGCGGCTTCGGCTACCGTTTCAATTCCTTCTACCGGCAGGATTTCCACCCGTTCATCGATGCGCTGACCCGGACGCTGGAAACCAGCATGGTGCGCCGAGGCCTGCCCCTCGAGAACGTCGTGCTACGCAAGCGCATCGCGCAGCTCGAGCAGGATGCCGCCTATATGAACGGGTTGGTGGACGAGATCATCCGCGAGCGCCGCCGCAATCCGGACGACGGCGCGCCTCAGGACCTGCTCGGCTACATGCTCTCAGGCGTCGACAAGGTCACCGGGGAGCGCCTCTCGGACGAGAACATCCGCTATCAGATCAATACCTTCCTGATCGCCGGTCACGAGACCACGTCAGGGCTGCTGTCCTTCACGCTGTATTTCCTGCTGAAGCACCCGGACGTGCTGGCGAAGGCCTACGCCGAAGTCGACAGAGTCGTGGGCCAGGATGTCGCCGCGCCGGACCAGCGTCAGCTCGCCAAGCTCGACTACCTGCGCGCCATTCTGCTTGAGTCGCTCAGGCTGTGGCCCACGGCCCCGGCATTCAGTCTCTATCCCTTTGATGACGAAGTCATCGGGGGCCGTTTCCCGCTTCCGGCCAACACGTTCATCACCGTGCTGGCATTGTCGCTGCATCGTGACCCCGAGGTCTGGGGCGATGACCCGGAGTCCTTCGACCCGGAGCGCTTCAGCCGCGAGGCTGAGGCCGCGCGTCCGCCTTCGGCTTACAAACCGTTCGGCAATGGCCAGCGGGCCTGCATCGGCCGGCAGTTCGCCATTCAGGAAGCCATCCTGGTGCTGGCCATGATCCTGCAGCGCTTCGAACTGCTGGATCACGCCGGCTACCGGCTGCGGGTCAAGGAATCCCTGTCCATCAAGCCGGATGGCTTCACGCTGCGGGTCCGGCCCCGACCCGGCAGTGAGCACCTGGCCACGCTGGGCGTTCCGGCAGCCCCGCCGGAGGCGGAGGACGCGTCCGCCGTTGCGGATAAGGATGCGGTCAGCGCACGGCCGGCCCATGGCGGTCGGCTCTATGTCCTGTTCGGATCGAATCTGGGATCGACGGAAGCCTTCGCGCGCGAGATCGCGCAATCAGGGCGGCTGAACGGATTCGACACCCGTCTGGCCGAACTCGATGAGCACACCGGCAACCTGCCTACCGACGGCGCGCTCGTGATCACCTGTGCTTCCTATAACGGCACCCCACCGGACAACGCCAGCCGCTTCGTCGCCTGGCTGCAGGACGCAGCGCAGGGTGCGGCCGAAGGCGTCCGCTATGCGGTGCTCGGTTGCGGCAATCGCGATTGGGCAGCCACCTATCAGGCCACGCCGCGGTTGCTCGACGATCACTTGGCGGCTCTCGGCGGTCAGCGCATCCGCGACCGCGGTGAGGCCGATGCGCGGGAAGACCAGGACAGTCAGTTCCGCGTCTGGTTTGACGGCCTGTGGCCCGATGTCGGACGCGCACTCGATCTCGACGTGGACTTCAGCACGCCGCTGCACAGTGAGCCGCTGTTCGAGGTGCAACCGGTCGAGCGGGTCGCCGTGCATCCGGTGGCGAGTCACACCGGTGCCGAACCCATGACGGTCACCGTGAACCGGGAACTGCAGCAGGTGGAGGCCTCCGGGCGCTCGACCCGTCACCTGGAGCTGCTGCTTCCGGAAGGCACCACCTATGAGCCCGGTGACCACCTCTGCGTGGTGCCGCGCAACCACGAACAGACCGTACGGCGAGCCATGAACCACTTCGGCTTCGACGATGCCGACCACGTGCGTATCACCGCTACCGGTGGGCGTCGCAGTCCGTTTCCGCGGGACTCTGCCGTCTCGGTGCGGCGCCTGGCCGAGGTGTACGGAGAGCTGCAGAACGTGGCCAGCCGCAAGGACGTGGCCACGCTGGCGGCGCACACCCGCTGCCCGGATACCCGGGCGAAGCTCGAAGCGCTGGCGGCACCGGCTGGAGAGGGGCCGGATACCTACCGGACCGAGGTCTTCCTCAAGCGTCGCTCGGTGCTCGACCTGCTCGAAGTATTTCTGGCCGCGGAGTTGCCGTTCAACGTTTTCCTGGAAATGATTCCGTGGATGGCGCCGCGCTATTACTCCATCTCGTCGTCACCGCTGGCGCTGCCCGGGCACTTGAGTATCACCGTCGGCGTGGTGGCCGGTCCGGCACGCTCCGGACTCGGTGATTACCACGGCGTCTGCTCGAGCTACCTGGCCGGGGTGCGGCCCGGTGATGAGGTGCACGCCGTCGTCCGGGAGAATCGCATCGGCTTCAAGCTGCCGGAGGACCCGACCACGCCGCTGATCATGATCGGCCCCGGGACCGGACTCGCGCCGTTTCGCGGATTCCTGCAGCAGCGGGCGGCGCTGCGCGATCAGGGCGAGACCTTAGGCAAGGCGCTGCTCCTTTTCGGCTGCCGGCATCCCGACCAGGACTTTCTCTACCGGGACGAGCTCGAAGCGGCGGCGGCGAACGGCTTGACCGATCTGCTCACCGCTTTCTCCCGCGCGGACGATCAGCGCGTCTACGTTCAGGACGTGCTGCGCCGCGAGCGCGACCGCGTATGGTCGTTGCTGGAGGCGGGTGCCGTGGTTTATGTCTGTGGTGACGGCAGCCACATGGAGCCGGACGTGAAGCGATCCCTGGCGACGCTCTACGCCGAGGTCAACGACAGCGACGCCGCCGCTGCGGAGTCCTGGCTCGAGACCCTGCGTCAGGAAGGTCGCTACCGGCTGGACGTCTGGGCCACCGCCTGAACCGCCAAGGGGAGTCGCGAACACTCAGTGGGAGTCCGCCACGAACGTTCGTTCCCGCTGTCGCGGAAGGAGCAACGGTGATGTACACGAGGCCTCAGTGGGAGCCCACGTCCGCGAAGCGGGCGTCGCGATCTGCGTCACGCCCAAGTCCGCGGGCAGTCCGCGATCGCGACGCCGGCCCGCGGCCGACGTTTGCTCCCACTGACATGACGCCAGATCCTTACTCGGGTAGCAGCGCGCGCAGCCTCAGGGTGTGCGGCTGCTGAGGCGGATGCTGCCGTTGCTGGTGCGGATGCGGGAGTCTGCTCCGGGCCGGTCGAACGCAAGTACGGCACGATTACGCTCGAGCAGGCGTAGCCGTATCCCGACATCCTCCGCATCGACCTGAACCCGGCCCCTGGAGGTCGCGAGTTCCAACTCGCCTGTGAGTGCCGAGCCGATCTCCAGCGTCACATTGCCGTTGGACGTGCGTACGTTCACCGGGCCCGTGGCGTCGCGCGCAAGGCGTACGTCGACGGATCCGTTGGAGCTGCGCAGGGTTGCCGGCGTCGCAATGTCATGCGCCAGGATACGACCGTTGGTCGTGGTGGCGTCGACCTCACCGGCGATCGCCTCCAGCGTCAGGCGACCATTGCTGCTGCGCGCGGTGACGGAACCATCATGCTTGTCGATGCTCAAGGCGCCGTTGGACGTGCGCAGATCGGCATGGCCTGAGAGGCCCGAGATGCTGATGCGGCCGTTGCTGGTGGTGACGGTGATGCCATGCGCGTCCGGGACGAGGACCTGGAAGCTCGCGGATTCGTTGCGGACGCGGCGGCCGTCTGCCCAGTCCACGCTGATATCGAGACGGCCATCGGCACTGCGTTCGGCCTGAATGCCGCTGCGCGCCAGGCGGTCCGCGCTGCTGGCCCGGATTCGGGCTTCGATGAGCACGTCGCGGCGATCCGCTGCACGCACCTCGACGTTGCCGTTGGTCGAGCGTACCTGTAGCGCGCTGCCTTCCAGATGCGGAATCGCGAGCTGCCGGTGGTCTTCCTGCAGCGGTAACGCTGCACAAGCGGCAAGGAGGCAGGCGCACAGTCCGGCTCCGAGCAGGCGCAGGGCGATGGTTGGATGCGTCAACAGCGGACTTCCATGATCGGTGGTTCGACGAATCCTAGGTCGGTTGCCGCCCCGGCGGAATCGAAACTGCGACGAAGCGACGGGCTGCCACGTCCGGACGACCGCGTGGCCGGTGCTCGCCGCGCGGAATCAGTCGTCGGCGAACGCACCGTGGCGTCCCTTGCCCTCGGTGAAGGCGCTGGCGCCGCTCCGGGTCTCGCCACTGTGGATGGTCTCCAGGCCGAGATGGACCTCGTTGTGCACTGCGTCCACCTCACTGAGGTCCCACTGTTCGAGCACCGACAGGCGATCATTGCGCAGGCAACGCTGGGGAAACGCTGCGATCGCGGCGGCCAGGGTCCTCGCGACGGTGAGCGCTTCGCCGCTGGCCGCCACCCGATTGGCGAGACCGATGGACAGCGCTTCCTGTGCGTCCACCGGGCGGCCGGTGAGGATCAGGTCCATGGCGCGGGACTGACCGATGAGCCGGGGCAGCCGGATGGTGCCGAGGTCCACCAGCGGCACCCCGAAGCGGCGACAGAAGATGCCGAACGTGGCGTCCTCGGCCACGACGCGCAGATCGCACCAGAGTGCGAGTTCCATGCCGCCGGCCACTGCGTGGCCCTCGATGGCGGCGATGACCGGTTTCGACAATCGCATCCGGGTACAGCCCATCGGCCCCGGCCCGTTGCGGGAGACACGATTGCCGCGCCCCTCGGCGATGGCTTTCAGGTCGGCGCCGGCGCAGAACGTACCGCCGGCGCCGGTGAGAATCGCGACGCTGGCTTCCGGATCAGCCTCGAAACGTTCGAAGGCCTCGAACAGGGCTTCTGCCGTCGGCCCGTCCACGGCGTTGCGCCGCTCGGGCCGGTCGATGGTCACGGTCACCACGGCGCCGTCGCTGGCGTATCGGATGGGCATGGCGAGACTCCCTCGATGCGATTCAGTAGGGCGCATTGTACTGATACCGTGGCAGGCTCCGGGACGTGGGTGTTCGCCACGAACGATCGTTCACGCTGTCGCGGAAGGAACCAGGGCGATCTTCGCGAGGCCCCAGTGGGAGCCTACGTCCGCGAAGCGGGCGTCGCGATCTGCGTCACGCCTGAACCCGGCGGCAGTCCGCGATCGCGACGCCGCCCTCCGGGCGACGTCAGCTCCCACTGACGCCACACCAAACGCCCAACCGTATCCATGGGCGGTATGTTGTTCCATGAGAGGGGGAGAGGATGTCGATGAAGCGGCAGGGTTTGGGGATCACGGTGCTGTTCCTGATCGTCGCCTGCGGCACCGGGCCGGAGCAGGGCGATCAGGCAGCCCTGCTGCCGCGCTGCGCATCCGACGACGCGCCGCTCGAACTCGCGGGGGACGTGACCGCAGCCCAGGAGCGCAGCTACCTGCTGCTGCCTTTCCTGGTGCCCCCGGGCGTGGGTCGCATCGAGGTGGGCTATGCATGGTCCGCCCGGGAGCCCAGCGACGATCCCCTCATGCAGACCGTGTTCGACCTCGGGCTCTGGGACACGGCCGGACCCTTCGACGCGGCCGGGTTCCGTGGTTGGTCCGGCAGTCGCCAGGGCCTGATCGAGCGCGGCCAGGAACCGGTGTTCGTTGCCGCCGGGGAGGCGGAGCGCGGCTATCTGCCTGGCCCCATCGAGCCCGGGCGCTGGCACGTCGAGCTGGGCATTGCCGCCGTGACGCCGGGGGGCGCCGCATATCGTGTCACCGTATCCTGTCTCGGTCCGGCCGACATGAATGCCCTCCAGCCCGTGGCGCCGGATCCGGTTCCGTCCGACCATGTGGCGCGGGATGAGCCAGGCTGGTACCACGGCGACTTTCACCTGCATGGGCACCACTCCCATCCGGAGGCGGCGGACTGGAACACGCTGGTTGCCGAGGCCCGGGCTGCGGGGCTCGATTTCGCCATGCTCACCGAATACGTCACGTCCCGGCACTGGGACACCCTCGGTGCCGTGCAGCGCGCCCATCCAGGTTTCCTGCTGTGGCCCGGTCGCGAGGTGATCACCTATTACGGCCATGCCACCGTGTTCGGTGAGACGCCGGGCGTGATCGAGTACCGGCATGGCTTCGAAGGCATCTCGATGGCTGATATCCAGGCTGCGAGCAAGAAGGCCGGGGCGCTGTTCGGCATCGCCCATCCCACGATCTTCCCGGGCGAGCGCTTCCGGCGCTTCTGCCGCGGCTGCGAGTATGAACTCGATGAGGTCACGGACTTCGATCAGGTGGACACCATCGAGGTGCTGACCGGTCCCATCCTCGTCGACAGCACCGCACTCGGCCTGCCGGGGCCGCCGCAGCCGATGGAGAATCCCTTCGTCGCCACGGCCATCGACTATTGGGAGGACAAGCTCCGTCGCGGCCATCGCATCACGGCAGTCAGCGGCTCGGATGCCAAGGGCGTGGAGACGGGACAGGAACGTGAGCTGCGTGGCTACGGCTCGTCGGTTACGGCCGTTTATGCGGAAGCGCTGTCACGCCCGGCGCTGCGGGCGGCCATCGAGGCGGGCCGCGCCTATGTGCGTACGCGGGGCGTTGCGGGCAGTCCGGAACTGGAAATGTGGGCCGTTACGGAGGAGGGTGACCGCCATACCTTCGGCGCCTCGATCCGCGCTGATCAGGCCCGACTCGAAGTGACGGTTCGTGGTGCCATGGGCCAGACGCTGGAACTGATCCGCAACGGTGAGCGGGTCGCCACCGAGGCCATCGATGCGGATGCGTACGACTTCGTCGAGTTCATCGGACGCAGCGACGACGAAGGACCGCTGGGCACGTTCTGGCGGGTGCAGACGCGGGATGCCGTGACGCTCACCAGCATCGGCAATCCGGTTTTCCTCTCCGGACCGCAACCGTGATCAGCGTGCGCCCGGCCGACCGTTGCGCGAATCCCGCGAGGTGCACATGACCGACCGCGATATCACGCTGCGCGTGCCCGAGCTTGCAGATGCGCCGGCCATCGCTGCCGCGGTGCAGAGCTCCCGTCCCGAATTGGCCATGTGGATGGACTGGTGCGCCGAGGATTACGACGTGGCCGACGCCGTGGGCTGGGTGCAGGCTGCCCGCGATGCCCGGCAGCGCAACCTTGCTTACGAATTCGTCATCGAAGGGCAGGGCGGGACGATTCTCGGCTGCTGCGGACTCAACGCGATCGACACCCTGAATCGCCGCGCCAATCTCGGCTACTGGGTGCGAACGGAGGCCACCGGTCGCGGCGTCGCGCGTGCTGCCGCGGCGCAGGCGATCGCGTATGCGTTCGCCCACACGGAGCTGCAGCGGCTGGAGATCGTCGTGGCGGTGGACAACGCGCCCAGTCTTGCGGTGGCGGCGGCGCTGGGCGCCTGGCGGGAAGGCGTGCTGGTGCACCGGTTGGCCATCGGTGGACGCTTCCACGATGCCGTCCTGTTCGCCATCATTCGTGGCCGCGGTGCGTCGCCGCAATGACGATTATAGCGCTCAGCCGTGGCCCGTGAGGGCTGCCCACGCAGTGGCCCGGTTCCTGCACATCCTTGGTGCGATCCAGGTTCCATGGCACACCCCCGCGGGGTCAGCAGCCGCACCCGGAGCGGGTATGCTCTGCCATGGTGCCTCTCACCGGCGCTGCCCTGTTGCAGTGCAGTGCCCGAGCCCTGATTGACAAGAGGTCCACCATGCTTCGTATTGCTCTGGCGTTCGCACTGCTGCTGTCACCCCTGTTCGGACATGCACATGAAGTCACGGATATGGGCCGCGGCTTCGTCAGCGGGTTCATGCATCCGCTGCTGGGTCTCGATCACGTCCTGGCGATGCTGGCGGTGGGCATCTGGGGCGCGCAGCTGGGCCGTCCGGCAATCTGGGTCCTGCCGGTGGCATTCCCGATGATGATGGCGTTCGGCGGCGTGCTCGGTGTGCTCGGGCTGCCGTTCCCCGGGGTCGAGGTGGGCATCGCGTTGTCGGCGCTGGTGCTGGGCGTCCTCGTGGCTCTGCGCAAGCAGATCGCGCTGCCGGTCGCCATGGTGGTGGTGGGCATTTTCGCCCTCTGTCATGGGCACGCGCACGGCACCGAGATTCCCGAGGCAGCGAATCCCGCCACGTTCGCGCTCGGCTTCGTCCTCGCCACTGGGGCGCTGCACACGCTGGGCATCGGTCTGGGTCTGTTCAACGATTTCCGGCGTGGGATGCAGCTGCTGCGTGCCGGTGGTGGCCTGATCGCGCTCGGCGGCCTGTACTACCTGATGCTTCAGGTGCGTTGAATGCGTTGGCGGGCGTTCGCGCCGGCGCTGCTGTTTGCGCTGGCCGGTGACGCCCGGGCTCACGCCTTCAGTCCCGATGCGGGACATTTCTACAACGGCCTGATGCACGCGTTCATCGATCCCGGGCAGGTGCTGATACTGCTTGGACTCGGCCTGCTCGCGGCTCAGCGCGACCTCGTCACGGCGCGGACCGTGGTGATCGGCATGCCGCTGTTGGCGCTCATCGTATCGGCGTTGCCTGTACCCGCAGACTGGTTGCCCACTGCGGAGGCCGGGGTGTTGCTCGGTGCCGGTCTGGTCGCATTGACCGTGGTGTTGGCGCGCCCCTGTGCAGCGCACTGGCTGCAGGGTCTGGCACTGGTCTCCGCGCTGGGACCGGGTCTGGTCAACGCAGCAGAACTCGCACGGGCGTCCTGGCTGGTGCCGCGGCTGTATCTGTCCGGTGCAGCGCTTGGAATCTTCATGCTGGTGATGAGCAGCTTTGTTCTGGCCAGCACTGCGCGCCGGTTGTTTGGCGCGCTCGCGGAGCTGGCGATGCGGGTGCTGGCGAGCTGGTTGCTGGCCGGGTCCTTGCTGCTGCTCGCGCTGCGCTGGGCCTGAGACGCGTTCGTTCCCCAAAGGATGCAAACCGAAGCGATCCTGACGCATACGCTGTACAGCACGAGCGCCGCTTCTCGAGCCAGGCTCACGTGCGCAGGATCAGCCAGAGACCCGCTGAGAACACGAGCACAGAGGCGAGGATGTTCATGGGTTCGGCGATGGAGCTGCCGAGGACTCGCTCGGCGCGCGCCGCAGCGCAGGCGTAGCCGAGCTTGACGCCACCGACCGCCACCACCGTGACTCCCGCGATGATGCCCACATCTGCCGGAGTCACCGTCGCCAGGTCCACGAAGGCGGGAAGAAAACCCAGATAGAACAGTACCGCTTTCTGATCCCCCAGCGTGATGAGCAGGCCTGTCATGAAACTCGACAGGCGTGATGAGATCGCATCGCCGTCAAACTCAGCCGACTGCTTCCTCCTCCGCCATAGCGCGGCAGCGAGCCAGAGCAGGTAGATCCCGGCCGCATACTTCACCCAGACGAACGCTGGACCCATGGCCTCCGCCGCAAGCGCC
Organism: Gammaproteobacteria bacterium; assembly: GCA_007694905.1. Lineage (GTDB taxonomy): Bacteria > Pseudomonadota > Gammaproteobacteria > Pseudomonadales > Azotimanducaceae > SLTB01. The sequence continues at coordinate 17,245 of REEU01000077.1, forward strand.
AGACCGAACACCGCCAGGAGAATGAAAATGAGATCGCCAAGGACGATGCCTGCCGCGGTCAGGGCACCGTGATCGAAGCCGGACGTGGCTGCTCGCGCTGACACGGCCAGCACGCTGACGCTTGGTACTGCCGCGAGCACGGCCATAGCCCCAAACAGAGCCAGCGTACTGCTCGAGCCGATGGTCACTTCCATCGCTTACATCCCGGGGGCTTCAGCCGCAAGCGGATCGTGCACAGGATGAACGATCCCGGCATCTGAACCTGGTCGCGTGCAAGTCGGGTCGTCGTCAGTAGCCGGGCGGCGGCTGGAAGCCCTGCCAGTCGCGCTCGACAAGTTGCGCGAAGCGCAGTGGCGTCCGGTCCTCCAGGTAGGGGCCGATGGCCTGCAGTCCAAGGGGCAGGCCATCCGGGCTGAGGCCGCCCGGGAAGGCCGTGGACGGCAGCCCGGTGAAGATCGCCCACATGGGATAGACGAGGTTGCGGCCGTAGGGTACCTCTTCACCGTCGATGATCAGGCTGCGTTCGTGGAAGGGCTTGTCCTGGTGCGGAAACGCGGCATCCAGGCTCATTGGTGCCAGGAGCACGTCCCAGTCGCGAAAGAACGCCCGCCAGGCGCCACGGGCGGCTTCGCGCCGGCGCGCCAGCGCCACGTAGCTGGCGGCGTCCAATGTCATGCCTTCCGCCTGGGCGACATTGAGCGGGTCGCCGGAAGCGCGCATGCGCTCGGCGTTCGCCTCCCTTTCCTCCCGGCTCTGGCCCTGCGTCGTCTGCACCATGAGCAGACGCAGGTAATCCTCGAAGTACGCTTGCAGGTCGAATGCAGGCATGGCTTCGCCAACGGTCGCACCCTGGCGCGAGAGGTGATCAGCGAGGGCTTCCACCCGTGCCTGCATGGCCCCTGCGGGACGCGCCCAGGGCAGCGTCGCAGGCATCACCGCGACCCGGAAATCCTGCAGCCGTTCATGCCTTGTGGGCGGCAGATGCAGGCGCCAGGCCACGTCCTCGCCGGGCTCAGGCCCAACAAGAACGTCGAACAGCAGCTCGAGATCATCGGCACTGCGCGCCAACGGACCCTGGACACCCATCAGCGAGGTGGGATTGGGTCCATCCATCAAGGGAAAAGCGCCGGTCCGGGGAATCGCCGTTTCCGACGGACGATGTCCGTAGACGCCGCAGTAGGCGGCAGGAATGCGGATGGAGCCACCGATGTCGCTGCCGACCTCCAGCGGCGTCATGCCGGCTGCCAGCGCCGCACCACCGCCGCCGGTACTGCCACCGGGTGTGCGTCCGAGATCCCATGGGTTGCTGCTGCGGCCGTAGACCGGACTGTCGGCCTGCCAGTCCGCAAGCGCCACCGGAATGTTGGTCTTGCCGAGCAGGCCGGCGCCGGCGGCGAATACCGCGGCGGCGATGGGACCATCCTGTTTCGGCACGTGCTGGGCGAAGTCCGGGATGCCGGCGCTCTGGGGCAGGCCGGCGGTGAGCGTGGACTCCTTCAGCGTCATCGGCAGCCCGAGCAGCGCGCCTTTGCTGTCATTCGCGAGCGCCTCGTCCGCACCCGCTGCAGCGCTGCGGGCGCGCTCGAACGTGCGCACCGGGATCGCATTGAGCGCGGTGTCGTGGGCCTCGATGCGCGCGATGTGGAGTTCGGTGAGCTCGCGGGCCGAGATGGCCTTGGCTTGCAACGCTGCAAGCATGGCGGTGGCCGAGCTGAAGTGATCGATGTCGTGTGCCATTTGTGTTGTTCCCTTCGTTTCCGGGATCCGGATCAGCGCGCCAGCCAGGCTTCGGCCTGACGGCCGACGATGGCGATGAGGTCACCTTTCGCCAGATGCACGTCGATGAGGTGCAGGCCCCAGTCGGCAGCCACCTCGCCACCCGGGCCGACGACATCGCCGCCGATGCGATCGCTGCGCGCGCCGTCAGCTTCGCCGACGCTGCGCACGGAAAGGTAGTGGAAACCGCGGTCCCGCACGCATTCGGCCTCGAGCATGTCGGGTACCCGCACGAACGGCGTGTTGATCGATTCGCCGGAACGCAGCCAGGTGGGTGCCTCGCCTTCATTGCCTTCGGCGATGCCGGTGCCAGCGGCGGAGAGGTACGCGTCGAGGCTCGCGTTGCCCCGCAGCGCGGCTGGGTTGACGCAGGCGGCTTCCATGCCGTCCCCGGTGCCGCGCCCGAAGCGGCTGTGTTCCGGAGGCGGCAGTTCTTCCCGGAACGAAACGAACGTGATCACGCAGCCGGTCTGCTCGGCACGTTTGCATAGCGGCATGTGGGACAGGGCGCCGCCTACGGTCTTCTCCTTCGGCACCATGAAGTTGCTGCCGATGATGAGGGCGGACACGATGCGGTCGGCTGCCGGGCCGTTCTCGATCTCGTTGCGCAGCAGCTGCGTGAGCATGCCGGCGCCCTGAGAGTGGCCGATGAGCACCACGCCGCGGCCATCGTTATGCTGCGTCAGGTAGTGGTTCCAGGCGTCCACCACGTCCTGATAGGCGAGCACGCGGTCCGGCTGCATGGGTTCGCCGGCGATGAGGCTGCGCAGTGCCGTAAGGGTGACCTGACGATACAGCGGCGCGTAGGTCCGGCACTGGCTGCCGAAGCGGGCAAACTGGGCAGCGATGACGGCATGCTCCTCCGTTCCCGCATGCATGTCCGCATTCGGCGTCGGGTCGGTGGAGACCGTCGGATAGACATAGAAACAGTCGATGGGCGCGTCGGGGTCGGCTTCGAAGGTCTCGAGTTCCGTGCGGCCATCGGCGTGAATGACCGTGGTGCTGAGGTCGGTGGCGCAGGCGTCGTCGTCACGACCGGGCAGGCACAGCCAGGTGGCCGGGTCGGCATAGTCGTTCGCCGCAGCCCCGTCCGAAGCCGCTGCCGGGAGCGCGAGGCACCCCAACAGAATCATGATGGCGCACGGTGTGGATGCGTGCAGGCGATATGGTGGACGTGCGTCCCGCTCGGTCATGCCGTTTCCCTCCCCAGGGCTTCATGCTTTCCGTCCCTAATGTAACCGTTTCCCACCCTGCGGGGGAGTGCGCTCAATTCCGGTAGCTGCGCAGGTCCACGGCCACGCGGACGCCGCTGGTGACGCGATCCCCTGGATGCGTGATCACCACTTCGCCACGCTCGAGCCCGGAACTGATCTGCGTCCACAACCCGCTGCGCCGTCCTATGCTGACCGGTCTGAGCTCGGCACGGCCGTTTTCCACCACGTATACCACCCAGCGATCATCGTCCCGGAACAGCGTGCTGGTGGGGATCTGCAGCACGTCGTCGCTTTCCCAGAGAATGAATCGACCCTCGACCCGATAGCCTTCACCGAGCTGGGCCCAGTCGCTGCGAGGAGAGGTGATCTGTACCAGCACCGGAACCCGCTGCTCCTCGACCCCGAGCGCCGAGACGCGCATGAAACCCGCAGGTTCCACTCGACGCACCGTACCCTCCAAGGCCTCGTCGCCGCCCCAGCGCTCCAGGATCACGCGCATGCCGGCGCGTAAGCGCACTGCGTCCATGGACAGGAGGTCCACCTGCACTTCGAGGTCATCGAGATCGCCCAGTTCGAGGATGGGTTCGCCGGCGCTCACCGGACCTTCGCAGCAACGGTGGCGACGCGTGACCGTACCGGCGATGGGCGAGCGGACCTCGAGACTGGGCTGATCGCCCGGTGAGCGTTCGCCATCGGCAATTTCCAGGACGGCGCGGGCAGACTCCAGTTCGAAGCGGGTCACTTCCACCGAGTGACGCGCGGCGCGTTCGGCAGCACGGCTGCTGTCGCGCAGGGCACGGCGCCGGTCCCGTTCCTCCGAGGAGATGAGATTGCGCTCATGCAGCTGCTCGCTGCGCTGATACTCGGTCTCGGCGAGCTGGAACTGGGTCTGCCGGGTCTCGAGTTCCGCCTCCGCGGCCTCGAGCCGGGCGCCTGCCGCGGCAACGGCTTCCCGCGCCTGTTCCCGGGACCGGGCATCCAGTGCCGGTGCCGGCATGGATTCCATTTCGAATACAGCGGCTCCGACGGCCACCGTATCGCCAGGCTCGAGCTCTACCCGCCGCAGGTAGCCGCCGATCGGTGCCGACACCGTGTAGGTATCACGCAGGCGCGTGCGGCCCTCGTCCTCCACGTACTCGGCGAAGTAGCCGCTTCTGACCTCGGTGGCGCTCACCGGGACGGGGGAGGGACGAAGGACCAGGGCCAGCAACAGTACGATGGCGACGGCGATGACGGCGAGAAGGATCTGTTTGCGTTGCATCATGGCGCTACTCGACGGTCTTCAAGGCGCTGATCATGTCGAGCTTCTGCAGCCGGCGGGCGATCAGCAGTGTGGACAGGGCCGCGGCGAGCAGGACGCCGGCGGCGGCGAATGCATAGGTACTGGGCGTGATGAGGAAGGGAACCCGCATCAGGTCCATGGTCATGGCCTGGTTCAGCAGCCAGGCGAAGCCGGTACCGATCAGCCACCCCAGTGGAATTGCCGCGAGGACGATGATCAGGGTCTCGCCGATCAGGATCCAGGCGACTTCGGTGCGATTGAAACCCAGCACCCGCAGGGTGGCGAGTTCCCGTGCGCGCTCGGCGAACGTGATGCGGGCGTTGTTGTAGACCACGGCAAATGAGATGGAGCCTGCCAGCAGCAGCATGATGCCCATCATCATCAGCACGGTGTCCTCGATGTAGCCGCGGATGTTGCGTTCGGCGTCGCTGATGAGCCCGATACTGGCCACCCGCGGGACGTCCCAGAGATGTTCGAACAGTTCCCCATCGCGACTGCGGTCGGACAGCAGCCAGGCGCCGGAGATGGCCGGTCCTTCGCGCATGATGCGGTTCAGCGCCCGTCGCTCCATGTAGGCGCTGACGCCGATGGGATCGTCCACCACGGCAGCAATCTCCGCGCGGACGGTCTGCCGCCGGCCCTCCATGACCTCCACTTCGACCTCGTCTCCCGGGGTCAGTCCCAGCAGGTCGGCGAGATAGTCGGTGAGCACCAGTCCGGAGGCCGGCAGTTCCAGGTCCCGGTGCGCTGCATCGAGCACACCGCGCAGGCGCGGATTCGCATCGAGACCGAGAATGGCCGTCCGGTAGTGGCTGTGGCCGTTGCGAAGACGCACGGGAACGCTGCGGTAGACCTCGACAAAGTGCACGCCCGGCGTATGCCGAAGTTCGGCTGCGGAACGCTCCGGACTCGGGTCGGTGAACGTGAGATGGACGTCGGCCTTCTGCACCAGCCGGTATTGGACGTCGAGCATGTGGTCCACGGCGTTGAACTGGTAGCTGCCGGTGAGCAGCAGACCTGCTGAGAGGCCGATGCCGAGTACGGACATGGAGGCCTTGAAGCGGTGACGATTCAGGTTGCGCAGGATGATGCGCGTAGACTGATCGAGGACGCGCCCAAGGGATGAGGCTTCGAGCCAGCCCTGGGTGAAGCGCTCCGGCGCGGGCGGGCGCATGGCCTCGGCAGGCGGCAGGCTGACTGCGCTTCTCACGGCGCGCCAGGTGCCGAGCGTCGCTGCGGCCGCGGCCACCAGGAAGGACAGGAAGACTTCCCGTGGCTGGACGGTCAGCACCATGTCCGGAAAACGGAAGTACTCGGCGTAGACGCCGGCCAGCCCACGACCCGCCCAGGCGCCGAAGCCGATGCCGAGCAATGTGCCGATGATGACGATCGCACCTGTGAGCTGGCCGTAGTGGAAGGCGATCTGACGATTGCTGTAGCCGAAGGCTTTCAGCACGGCCACCTGCTGGCGCTGAATGCGGATGATGCGTCCGAGTAGCACGTTGAGCAGGAATGCGGACACGCCGAGGAAGATGACCGGCAGCACCACGGCCATCACTTCCTGGGTCTCGATGCGCTGCATGATGAAACGGTGGGAGGTGAGATCCTCGCGCGAATGGGCGCCGACGCCGCCGTAGGGTGCGAGCAGGGCGTCAAGGGCGTCGAGGACCGGCTCCACGGCAGCCCCTGCCTGCAGCGTCGCCACCACGCTGTTGAACGCGCCATCCATGCCGAAGGCGTGACCCAGTGCGCGGCGGTTCATCCACATCACGGCGAAGCGTTCATAGTCGGGCAGCAGGTCGGCGGGACCGATCTGGTAGACGAACTCCGGTGACAGCGCGACGCCGCTGACCATCAGGGTTTCGAGTCGGCCGTTGATGATGACCCTGAGCCGGTCGCCGGCTTCGAGTCCGTGGGCTTCGGAGAACGGCTCCGCGATGAGTACCTGGTCGGAACGACCCGGCGCAGGCAGGCTGCCCGAGCGCAGATAGAGGCGATTGATGTCGGGTTGCCGGCCATCGGGGACGGAAATCAGCACCCCGCGGACGGGATCGTCGAAGCCGGGAACTTCCAGGCGCACCGGGGCGCGGATGCGGGTCTCGAGCTGATTGATACCGGGGATCGTCCGCATGCGCTCCGCGACGCCCTCTGGTGCACGCTTGAGGTCCGCGAACACGTCCGCGAACTGGTGGCTGTCGTAGAAGCGCTGCATGGAGATGCGCACCGCGTCGAGGGTGCTGACCATGATGATCAGCACCATCACGCCGGCGCCGATGACCACGGCGATGGCGGCCGCCTGGCTCTTGAGCCCCACCAGATCGCGCAGCAGCTTGCGCTCCAGTGCGCGAATCACCAGGACAACTCCGCCGCCGCCTTGCGGTGGCTGTTGCTGTGGATGTCCGAGACGCGACCATCCCTCAAATGGATCACGCGATCGGCCATGTCGCCGATGACCACGTTGTGGGTGATGACGGCCGTCGTGGTGCTGAGCTCACGATTGATGTGCTCGATCACCTCGAGCACGCGAACGCCGGTCTTGGAGTCCAGCGCGCCGGTGGGCTCGTCACACAGCAGCACGGCCGGGCGTTTCGCGACCGCCCTGGCGATGGCCACCCGCTGTTGCTCGCCGCCGGAGAGCTGGGACGGGAAATGGTCCATGCGGTCTTCGAGGCCCACCAGTGCGAGGGCCTCCTCCGGCGTCATCGGATCACGACTGATCTCGGTGACGATGGCCACGTTCTCTCGGGCCGTGAGGCTGGAGATGAGGTTGTAGAACTGGAACACGAAGCCGACGTGGTCGCGCCGGAAGCGGGTCAGGACGCTGTCCGAGGCGGCAACGAGATCCTGGTCGCCGTAGCGGACGGTGCCGGCGGTGGCGCTGTCTAGGCCGCCCAGAATATTGAGCAGCGTGGACTTGCCGGAACCGGAGGCGCCGAGCATCACGGTCAGTTCGCCGGCGTAAAGGTCGAGATCGACACCGCGCAGGGCGTGAATCTCGACCTCTCCCATGAGGTAGACCTTGGTCAGGTCACGGGCGGAGAAGACAACCCTGCGCGATCCTTCGGATGCCGTGTCGTCCATGGTCGAGCCGGTCTCCCAGAGTAGCCCGGTACGTTACCAGGGCCGATCCCGACTCGACATGACTTGCGTCAACGGCTTCCCCGCGCGCCGCGGTCGAACGCTTCGATTCGAGGGCAGTCCGCGATCGCGACGCCGCCCTGCGGGCGACATCAGCTCCCACTGAGGCTACGCAAGATTCCTGCGACAAGTCAGTGGGAGCGATCTGCCGGGAGCAGATCGCGTCGCACGAAGTGCGCCCGAAGGGGGCGGGCCATGGATGGCTTGCAACAGCACAGGTCCGCGAAGCGGGCGTGGCGATAGGCGTCACACTTGGATTCTGGCTCAGTCCGCGATCGCTGCGTCGCCTTCGGCGCCTGCAATCTCCCACAACGCTTCGTGTGAGCGTTGCTCTTGTGGGAGAGCCCAGGCCGCGCGCAGCGCGGACGGGCCGAGCTCTTGGGGGCAACGCTCGAGTCCGGATCAGTCTGCGATCGGACGCTGCCCGCCAAGGATGGCGGACAAAAGCGCCACCTGCGCCTGCACTACCGATTTCATGCCGTCCCTGCTGCCAGGTCTGGCCAACGATCTGACCAGGGTGCGGCCGCTTCGAGTTCGTAGGCGAGTTCGAACAGCGTGCGCTCGGCGCCGTGGGCCGCGGCGAACTGCACCCCGATGGGCAGCCCGTCGCGGCTCCAGCCCAGCGGCACCGACATGGCCGGCGTGCCGGTCGCATTGTGCAGCGGCGTATAGCTGACCCAGTCCGTGACTGCAGCATAGAGCGAGTCGTAGTCCATGGTCGGTGCCTGGGCGCCGATGCGTACCGGCGGCGCCTTGAGCACAGGCGTGAGGAGGACGTCGTAGCGTTGGAAGAACGCATCCAGAACGCGGGCCATGGCATCGAAGTTCCGGGCGGCCGCCGGCAGGGCGTCCGGTCCACGGCGTTCGAATTCCTGCGCAAGGGCCAGGGTCCAGGGTTCGAGCACGTCCTCTCGCTCCAGACCCTGTGCCTTGGCGGCAGCGATGGGTTCGGCGGGAAAGGATGCCCACACGGAGATGAAGTGGTGCACGAACGCGGCGCCGTCGATGTTGGGGCCTGTCTCCTCCACCTGATGGCCGAGATCCGCGCACAGTTTTGCCGCGTGCTGCAACGCGATTTCCACGTCGGGATGGGGCGCTTCACCGAACAGATTGCTGGTGTCGAGCGCAATGCGCAGGCGGCATTCGGAGGGACGTTCGACCCGGCCCACCGGCGGCAGATCGGCATCGGCACCGACGTATTCCGCCGCCGCGAACAGGGTCGCGCTGTCGCGGACGCTGCGGCTGACGCAGTGTTGGACGCTGATGTCGATGTCGGGACGTCGCCCCGCATCGAGACGGCCGCGGCTCGGCTTCAGGCCGAACAGCCCACAACAGGCTGCGGGAATACGAATGGAGCCGCCACCGTCGGTAGCATGTGCGAAGGGCACCATGCCGGCGGCGACGGCCGCGGCGGCACCGCCTGAAGACCCTCCCGGCGTGTACGCCGGATTCCAGGGGTTGCGGCAGGCACCGAGCAGCAGCGACTCGGTGGTCCCGAGCAGGCCGAACTCCGGCGTGTTGCTCTTGCCGACCACCACGACGCCGCTGTCGAGGGTGCGGGTCACGTAGGGCTCGTCTGCCGTCGAGACGTTGTCGGCGAACAGGCGTGCGCCCATGGTGTTGCGGGTGCCGGCAAGGTCGTGGAGGTCCTTGATCAGATAGGGCACGCCGGTAAAGGGACCCTCGGGAAGCGGGCCGCGGGCCTGCTCCCGCGCGCGTTCGAACAGCTCGGTGGTCACTGCGTTCAGCGTCCCGTCCAGCGCTTCGATCCGGGAAATTGCGGCGTCCACCAGTTCCACAGCGCTGACGTCGCCGTTGCGAACGAGCGCGGCCTGGGCTGTGGCATCGAGTCTGGCGAAGGCATCGTTCGCGGCGTGGACCGGAGTTGCGCGCAGCGTCGGCAGCGCGGCCGCTGCGGTCAGGGTCATGGCGCGTCCGAGCAATGCCCGGCGCGAAAGCTTCAGGTTCATGGATGTCTCTCCCTTTTTCCCTCGCTGAAGGCTAACCCATCCGGCCGCACCAGCGTACGTCGAACGTCGATTGACCGCGGCTGAGGGCGCATGGATGCTTCGTGCATCGCCAGCGGGATGGATGAGTCATGAGTCGGGAACGCATGCTGGTTGCGGTTGATGCCGCGGCCGATGAACTGATCGAGATCTCCCGGGACATTCACGCCCACCCGGAGCTGGCCTTCGAGGAGTATCACGCCGCGGGCCGGCTCACGGGCGCGATGTCCGCGCGGGGGCTGGATGTCGCGCGGGGGGCCTATGGCCTGCCGACGGCCTTCGAGGTGGAGTTCGGCTCCGGCGACGGGCCCTGCGTGGCGTTGCTGGCCGAGTACGATGCGTTGCCCGGTATCGGCCACGCCTGTGGTCACAACCTGATCGCCACCGCCGCGCTGGGCGCTGCCTTCGCCCTGCAGGCGCTTGGGTCTGCGCTGCCCGGCCGCGTCCGCCTGCTGGGCACGCCGGCTGAAGAGAAGGGCGGCGGCAAGGAGCTGATGGCCCGCGCCGGGGCCTTCGACGGCGTCGATGCGGCGCTGATGATCCATCCTTCAGGTATCAATCTCGTGACCATGCCCTGTCTTTGCTATGCGGACGTGCGGGTGGTTTATCACGGTCGTTCCGCGCATGCCTCGGCCATGCCCCACAAGGGCATCAACGCGCTGGACGGCCTGCTGCTGGCGTATCAGGCCATCTCCAACCTGCGTCAGCACATTCGTGGCACGGAACGCATCCACGGCATCGTCACCGAGGGCGGTCAGGCGCCGAATATCGTGCCGGATCGTACCGAGGGCGAGTTCTATGTGCGTGCGGCCACCGCTGCGCATCTCGAAGCGTTGAAGCCGCGGGTGCAGGCCTGCTTCGAGGCGGGTGCCAAAGGCTCGGGCTGCGAGCTGGAGCTGTTCTGGGGAGACGTGGACTACCTGGATCTGAACACCAACTGGCCGCTGGCGGGGCGCTTTCAGCAGCATGCTGAAGCCCTGGGTCGGGAATTCTTCCCGCTGGAGAAGCTCGGTGTCGGCGGTGCTGGTTCGACGGACATGGGCAACGTCAGCCAGCGGGTGCCGTCGATTCATCCCATGCTTGCGGCAGCGCCCCGCAATGTGGTGATCCATCACCCCGACTTCGCCCACTACGCAGGTTCGGAAATGGGCGATGCGGCCGCCCTCGATGGGGCCCGGACGCTGGCGCTCACCGCCTACGACTTCCTGGTGGACGCGGAGCTCCGGGACGAAGTGGCCAAGGCGTTCCGCGTGGCGAAGGGCCTGGCTTAGTTGGGACAGGGCAGCGGGCCCCGACGGCGACTGGCTCTCGGCAACGTGGACTCAGAACACCTTGCCGGGATTGAGGATGCCCTTCGGATCCAGCGCCTGTTTCAGGGTTCGCATGAGTGCGATCTCGGGCTCGCTGCGCGAGACTGACAGCCAAGGCTTCTTCTCGAGACCGATGCCGTGCTCGGCTGACACGGAGCCGCCCCTCGGGCGCAGCCGTTCGTAGATGACTTCCTCGACCGCGTGGCGCGCGTCGGCAGACCCGTCACCTACGCCCGTGATCAGGTGCAGGTTGCCGTCGCCGAGATGTCCGAAGACCATATTGGTCGCCTCCGGCCAGCGTGTGCGTAGCGCATCGTTTACCTCGGCGATGTAGGCTTCCATATCGTCGAGCCTGAGGCTGACATCGAATGCCTGAATCGGTGCATGGCGGGCATTCTGGCCGACGTCGTCGCGCATGGCCCAGATCGCATCGCGTTCGGCCTGACTCTTGGCGATGGCGGCATCGATGATCACCCCTGCCTCGAACATCTCCTCGAGGGCGGCTTCGAAGCGGGCCTCGTCCGCTGCCTGATCGGAGCCGAGGGACTCGATCAGCACGTAGTACGGTGCGTCAGTGCTCACCGGCTTGCGGTTCGTTGCCGGTTCCGAGGTGACCAGTTCGTAGTATTCGCGCCACATTACTTCGTACGCCGACAGCGTGCCACCGAGTGCGGCGTCGATGCGTCCGAGAAGATCTGTCAGGTTCTGGAAGTCCGGTACGGCGACGAAGGCCACGTTCTGGCTGCGCGGCAGCTGTCGCAGTCGCAGCACCACGCGGGTGACGATGCCGAGGGTGCCTTCGCTGCCGATGAACAGCTGCTTCAGGTCGTAGCCGGTGTTGTTTTTGATCATGGGGTGCAGCGAGGACACCACGGTGCCGTCCGCGAGCACCGCTTCGAGGCCGAGAACGTTCTCCCGCATCATGCCGTAGCGGATGACGCGATTGCCGCCGGCGTTGGTGGCGACGTTGCCGCCGATGGTCGCCGAGCCGCGGGCGCCGAGGTC
>REEU01000288.1 GCA_007694905.1 Gammaproteobacteria bacterium
TTCCAGAGCAGCGAACTGAGGAAGCATTCGCTGGTGGGTCTTAACGACCTGTTGCAAACGTAGCGGCATCTTCACCACTCTCCCTGGTCAACCCAGCCTGTTCTCACAAACTCCACCCTTCAGGGCGGGGTAGTTGACCGCAAATCTCCTCGGGCCTGTCTGCTCGCCGCCTTCTCCGTCACGGCTCTGATGGCGTCCGCGCCCACGTACCCTATACCGTCCTCTCCGAGGAACAACGGCAGTTGCGCTATGCCGAATAGCATCGCCGCCTCCTCGGCCAGCATGAGTCCGAATCTGTCGCATCGGCCAATCAATTCGTCCGGTTCTGGACGCGTGTCTTCTAGATAGACGCTCCTCAGCGCCCTCGCCCGATCTTTGGCGCACCATACCGCCGCATTGTCCAATCGGCCTTCGGCGGACGAGGCCAGCATGACCACGTTCAGGTCATCATCGAGCAGCGAGAGCGCCGCGGCCAACAGGTCCTTGCAGTCCTGGCACTCCGGTGCGATAAACAGTGTCGACGTGCTCCATTGATCCCCGACTGGTATCGCGATCTTTCTGATCGAAACCCCGTTTCTTTCCAGATCGATCCTTTGGCTGATGCCGACCCCCAACTCCAGCGCCTCCCCTCGCCATAGGTCGTACATCGTTCCGACGAAGGCGAAACGTCGGTTACTCGAGAGATAGATCAGGCTGCCGTCTTCCTGGACGATCTTGATCATTCCTTCTATTGGTAGCTCCTCCACCCCCAGCCACGCGCTCCCTTGGCTGTTTTGTCCAATCGCGGGCACGCTGATTCCTAAAGCCAGGACTACGATCAACCACTTCATCGATTGGACCCACTGATCAGCTGCTCACCGTGTCGCGCATCGGGCATGATCCTCAGATGCACCCCCTTGGTGAGATGTGCCGTAGCCTGGCGCATAGCATCGAGCTCGATAATCGGGTAGATCTCCTCGGCGCGATCAAGGTAGAAATCGGCCAGCTTTTCCATAGCGCCCGCGACACCTGCATACGCGCCGACCCTTAGAACCTGATCCGTGTCCGGCGTATCGAAACTGATCCCGCCTGCTTGCCCGCCTGTCTGTACGCTTCGCCGGACTTGAGGTCTGGTGGCTTCGGCCAGGCCGCTCGCTATGCCCGCCAGCGCCGCACGTGCGAGCAATGCCCCAGTCCTTTCGACCACGATCCCCCTCATCCCCACCTTTCCGTCCTCGCCTGTGATGTAGCCCTCCACTTGGGCGTCCACCACCGAACCATCGCTCAGGATGCAGCTCAAAGTTTCCGTTCTGATATGGACCCTCTCGCTATCCAACCGCCCGAATCCACTCCCGCCCAGGAAACACTCTCGGACGTTCGTCCTGAACCGGTTGGGCAGGAAGGCCACTGAGTTGATCCGCATCGCTACCGGGTACGGTTGACGCGCCGCACCGCCTCCCGTCGGCGCATCCATCCCGTTGATCAATATCGCTTCAAACATCGTGCCCGACGGGAGATAGATCTCCTGCGGTATCTCCCCTGACGCCAACTCGCCCCTGTGATCTCGAGCCGTCTGGGTAGGTCTTGTCCCTGCCGTCCTTGCCTGCACCGGCGCGGGGGCCTCCGGCTCATCGATGATGATTCTGGGCGGTGGCCGGTCAAGCCGGTCTTCTCGTGAGAACACCCCCGAGCCCTCTCGGCCTCGTCTTGGTTCCCGTCCGCGCTCGTTGATTGCACCTCGGATCCTTTCGAGCGGGTCGTAGCTTGTGAGGGGATCTCTTCCTCCCGTGCTTGCATCACTGAACGGATCGGCGATCGGAGGCTGGTCATTCCGACTGCTCTCCTCCCGACCTGATCGTCCCCCGTCTTCCCCTAGAACCACCACCGGCGGACCATCCCTGTCGGGCCTTCTGTCAGGCCCCTCCTCCCGAATCTCCTGCAGGTCCTGTCGCAATCGGTTGACCTCATCCACCAGCCCGGCCAACTGCTCCGGGTTCGCCGTCAGACTTGTTGCCGCAGACAGTGCGTTCTGGAGCTGCTGAATTCTCCTCTGCTGCGCATCATTACTTCTGCGCATCTGGTTCACCTGCTCTTGTACAGCCCTCAACTGGCTGAGCGCCGTCTGCAGGTCCGCTTGCCCTCGGTCGTCCCCCAGCAGCTCCACTCTGGGCGCGATAACCGGTTCCGGTCGGCTACTACGTTCCTTGGTCGGAATCAGCCATAGCACCAAAAGAAGCGCCCCTAATGCGCCACCGACGACGATCATCCGCTTGCGCGATGACTCCTGAAGTTCCCACCACTCTGAAATATTCATCTGTCGCTGACCCAGACCATCCTCGTACTCGCCCCGGGGCCGAGCATGATGTGGTCAATAAAGGCGATCGCCCGTACACCCCGCGTGGCGAAGTTCTGCTCCACCAGCTCCACGGCCTCGGATCCAGTGTTTCTCAGTGTGAAGTACTCTACTGCCAGACTTGTCCCGATGAGCCTCTTCACAGACTGTCCAACCACCCCTCCGACGCTCAACCGCGTTCCTGCCCAGTTCGCGTCTACCGTGTAGCCCGCCGGCACCTGATCTCTCGCGGCATCCCTGAGTAGTTCTCTGAGCATGTCCTCGTAGTCCGCACTCTCCAGCCGTTCCGTCCTCGTGCCGGCTGCGCCACTCGGATTTCCCGAGCTTCCCACTGGATTCAGTCGAATGTGCTGTGGCGGTATGTCGTCCACCGGAATCAGCGTAAGTGAAATCCCCGCCTCATCCGGCCGATCACCGTCCTTGATGATCAGCTGAAGGAACTCCTCGTGACCCGTACTCACATAGATCGACATGCCATCCCTGGTGATGGATGCAGTGGTGTCGGGCCGCAGGAACTGGACGACGCGCGGGCTTGTGAACGGCACGATCACCTCATTGACCATTCGGCTCGAGACATTGATGTACGTCGAGGTACCGGGAACCACCTCCAGCGAGGTTGGCCCGTCGCTTCCCGTCGCCAGTGCGGGTAACAGCGCGCTAGTTGCTACCAGCCCCAGCCACCACCTCCGACCCGCCCATGTTACGGTTGCGTCGCAGCCACTCCTGGGTTCTTGGTGCGCCAGTGTAGAAGGCATAATTTTCCACCTTGGGTAGTCCCTGTCTAATCGCCACCCGGAACTCGTAGGTGACGTCCTGCTCGTGCACATTGCCTGCCGCGGATACGATTTCCTGTTTCCCCGCGACAAACGTCTTGCCAGTACTTTGTTCGTAGATCACTCGGTCTGGGAAGAAGCGCAATGTTCTTCCAGACGCACGCATCCGCTCCGCGTCGTCGGTGATCGTTTGCTGTATCTCTGCGTAGAGCTGCGGTGAGAAGCTCAGCTCAAGCGCGGTCTTGATGAAGCCGGCGTTTCCGGGGTTGATATTCCCCATGAACGAGGCAACGTAGAGCGCAAAGGCCTCATGGTACGATCGGCTTGCCGACTGGAATCCCAGCTCGATCTGCTCGTTCACCACTGGCGGGATGATCACCAGGCGTTCACGCTTCATCATCGCGTTGATTGCGAGAATTCCCACCAAGATCGACAGCACCAGGACTGTATATTTCTGGATCTGGATCTTCTCCAGCGCGCCTTTGTACCCAAGGTTGTACGTCTTTGCTCTCATCCGCCACCCCACCTCAGCTTATAAACAGCCGCGCCTGCCCGTTCTTCCATCGCCCACCGGCGTTGTAGATTCCATGCCACCAGAGCAGGTGTAGCACTGCCCCTCTTCGGGCGGTCGTCTTATACCTCTGGTAAAGCTTGGTGACCACAAACATCAGGATGAACATGTATGTCAGAGTCCCTGTGAGGATCCCTAACGCCAGCAGCCCGATCATCGGCGCCACTTCGTCGATTTCCCAAAAGGCCATCTGCATGGGCGCATCGATGTTTTTCGGCATCTTTACTGGCGTCATCGCGGGCCCCCTCGTTCCAGACAATAGCCCCCGCCCTTGCTTCCATAGCAGTCGTACAGGTGCGCGTCCTCACACGGCTCAAGCAGCCCGTTCTCAAGACACATCGGCACTCGCCCGTATTCGGTGTCGTACGCCCCATGATCCCTCAGCAGTGGATACTCCTCATCTGCTGTTATTCTGATCCTCTGTGTCTGGTCGCTTTCCTTGAGGCCCGTCATGGTCGTTTCTTCCGTCCTTTCCACGACCTCCGACCACGTCCCGTTGGTTGTCGCTGAACTCCTCACCCATACGACGTGCTCGACAGACGGTGGCATGACGGCAATGTCGCTTCTGGGCGCCACTTCACTCACGGTGATCACCCCATGTCTCGCTCGGTCAAACTCGGAGCTGACGGGCCTGATCGACACGCCGCTTTCGTCGTGCGGCGTTGTTCCGAGTACGCTGCACCCTGTCATGACACTGCCTGCAACACCCATCAGAATTACGGCTATGGTTTTCATTGCACGATCACCACCCTGACGGCCCATTCAGATTTCCTGTTCTCCATCTGCTCGAGAAATTCGCTGTGTGAGGTTGTTCGGGTCGCCCGGGAGATTGAGGGCACCGACGTGCCGCTGCCAGCGACGGTGTCGATCCGCCCGTTGGTGTCTTGCCACGCGATTGCTCCTATATTGCTGCCCTCACCGTTGGCTATCGTGTCGATGTACCTTTCGGCATCGGGCCCCAAGACCTGCGCAAGGGTGTATCGGACCCCCTCGGGGGGCGAAGCCATGACGAAGGCCTCGCCCCAGCGTTCAGCAAGACGAATCACCCTATCTGCATACGCAAGGCCGACTTCTCTCACGCTTCCAGCGTGGTAGCAGCTAAGGACCTCTCGCGCTCCACTGAACCTTTCACCGCATGAGCGCAGCACCTCTGCCGCCGCATACAAGTTCGTGACAGGATCGAGGAGATCCAGCGGATCGTCCACAAGATGGCCGTTCCACCTCAGGTAGATCTGCCATATCCCCACCGCGATCCGGTCGTTGTTCTCCTCGACTTGTTCCTGAAGGTGGCGACGTGCTGCGGCGCGCGACGAGAAGAACATCGGCTCCCGGTTGACGTTGAGCGTCCAAGGCCACGGGCCGTAGCGCCGCATCCCATTGAAACTATTCCCACTTTCAACCAGCGCGATGCCGTAGAGCAACTCGGAGCTCATGCCACTGATCGACATGGCCTCAAGCCAGTGCTCCTCGCGGATTTCCAGGAACGGGTTGGCCTCTGTGTCCGACGACAGAAGACCTATTCCCATTCCCAGAGCCACCAGCGTATTTCTGAGCATCGTCCTATCCTTTGGATCGCAACATTCTGCCTGCCGAACCCAACCCGCCCCGTCTCTCCAGTGTAGTGAGAATTTTCAGAATCAAACCGACGATCGTCAGAAGCGCCAAAACCCTCCCGATGAACAGTCCTAGCGCATAGGGTTGAGCCCCAATGCTTTTGAGTGTCCGATGGGTTGAAGCTGTCATGCCAAATGGATCGTAAGGCCCGGCAGGCACGACCCCCGCACCATGTCGGCATGCCACGCAAGCCCCTAGAGTGACCCCGTACAATAGGCCCGCTGTGAAAGGCTGCTCTACTGTCGGGTCCCTAACGAGCCCGACTGGCTCAGCCGCCATCAATAGCATTGCAACCACGGCCGACATCATGGCCGTCGCCTGTCGTCCGCGATGGCGACTTCTGAGCCCATGATCGACCTCTCAATCATCTCGGCTGTCATGCCGCCCGCGCGGGCCTTGAACTCTCCTGCCGCGTGGCTAATGACCACCGGCACCGCTTCGAACCCCAGCTCTCGGAACATTGCCAGGTTCGCCCCCGCTCGCCCTTCGCCCCTCGCCGCCAGCTCCTGGTTGCCTACTCTGAAATTTCTGTCTGCGGCGGCCATGAAGATTCTCACGGCGGTATCTGGGGGACTTGCCGCCATCGCGCTCGCAAGCATTCTGGAGTCCTGTCCAAGTATCCCGATCGGGATGTAGTGGACGCTGAGCTCGTGCCCTTGGGCCTTCACTTGGTCGAAGGCCTGTTTCAGGCTGTGGCAGAATGGACACCTTGGGTCGATGAATACGTAGAACACGTTTTCACCACCCTCGGTGCCTTCTCTCGCTGCGACCATCGCCTGGGTGGCATCCTCGCCTTCTACTGTCCTCAGTGCGTTTTCCAGCCGTCTGAAAATAGGCTCGTAGTCTGGCGCCGGTAACTGCTCCATGTCGGCGCGGGTCCTGTTCTCTCCAGTTCTCGCATTGACCGCCACCCCACTGAATACCGTCTCTCCGTCTGGTGTGGCGTAAAAGACCATCTGTTGCCCGTTCCGCATCGTGACGCCGACCCCGATCATTCCCGATGGCCCCTCAAAGTAGCTCACCTGGCCTCCGCTCCGTGTCAGGATCTCCTCCAGCCTCTCCCTGATCTCCTCCGCTGGCATGTAGTCCGCCGCGCTTACACCGGTCACTGCGATACCCATCGCGAGTGCCGCCGTCTTAATCCAATGCTTCATCATAATTTTTCGCGAGAAACCCCGTTCTTCAGGTCGGGGAGGGATAGCGCATCGTGCCTGGCACGATCACGCGGCCCTGGTCGCGTCCT
>REEU01000106.1 GCA_007694905.1 Gammaproteobacteria bacterium
GCCTTCGTGGACCTCGGTGGCGTCGACGGCCTGCTGCACATCACCGACATGGCCTGGCGTCGGATCAAGCATCCGAGCGAGATCGTCAACGTGGGCGACGAAATCCGGGTGCGGGTGCTCAAGTTCGACCGTGAACGCCAGCGTGTGTCCCTCGGTCTCAAGCAGCTCGGCGAGGATCCCTGGGTCAGCATCAAGGCCCGCTATCCGGAGAACGCCGTCGTCAAGGGCAAGGTCACCAACCTCACCGACTACGGCTGCTTCGTGGAAATCGAGGAAGGCGTAGAAGGTCTGGTGCACGTCTCCGAGATGGACTGGACCAACAAGAACATCCATCCCTCCAAGGTGGTGCAGGTGGGCGACGAGATCGACGTCATGATCCTCGACATCGACGAGGAGCGGCGCCGGATCTCGCTCGGCATCAAGCAGACGCAGAAGAATCCCTGGGACGTGTTCGCCGGAAGCTTCGCCAAGGGCGACCGCATCTCCGGCACCATCAAGTCCATCACCGACTTCGGGATCTTCATCGGTCTCGACGGCGGCATCGACGGCCTGGTGCACCTGTCCGACATTTCCTGGAACGAGGCCGGCGAAAACGCTGTCCGCAACTACCAGAAGGGTCAGGAAGTCTCCACCGTGGTGCTGTCCATCGATCCGGAGCGCGAGCGCATCTCCCTCGGCATCAAACAGCTCGAGGAGGATCCCTTCTCCGACTACACCGCCGTCAACGACCGCGGCACCATCGTCAAGGGCACCGTCGTCGAAGTGGATGCCAAAGAAGCACGCGTTCGCCTCGCCGACGAGGTGGAAGGCTTCCTGAAGGCCTCCGAGATCTCCGTGGACCGGGTGGAAGACGCGCGCAGCGTTCTCAAGGAAGGCGAAGAGATCGAGGTCAAGATCATTTCGGTGGATCGCAAGAACCGTGTGATCAGCCTGTCGATCAAGGCCAAGGATTACGAGTTGGAGCGCGAAGCGGTGCGTGAACACAAGGAGAAGGATCCCGCGCCTGCCTCCGGGCCGACGACCATCGGTGATTTGATCCGCAAGGAGATGGATCAGCAGAAGGGCTAGCTCGGCGAGATGACCCCGGAAATCAGCGACTTGCATGCTGAAGCTAGATGACATTCGGTTGTTGCACTCAACTGATTGTGCTAGCTTGACTTTTTGCAAGGAACTGTTCCGGGGTCTCGAGCCTCGTGAATGGGGGATGTCGGCGGGCCCATGACCAAATCCGAGCTGATCGAACGCATTGCTGAGCGTCAGAGCCAACTTTCGGCGAAAGACGTGGAGCTTGCCGTCAAATCCATGGTCGAGCAGATGGCTCAGACCCTGGCGGGCGGTGATCGGATCGAGATCCGAGGCTTCGGCAGCTTCTCGCTGCACTACCGCGCCCCGCGCCTGGGGCGCAATCCGAAAACCGGGGAGGCCGTTGGCCTCTCCGGCAAGTACGTACCGCACTTCAAGCCCGGCAAGGAATTGCGTGAGCGGGTCAATTCCAGTCTCCGCGCAGACGACGCCAGCCCCGACATCCGGCGCGAAGGGCAGGGATGAGGCTCATCAGCTGTGATTCCCGAGTCTGACCCATGGGTATCCTGCGTTCGTTGATCTTCCTCTTGCTCCTGTTGCTGATGCTCGCCCTCGGCGTGCTCATCGGCATCGACAACAGCGACCCCGTACCTCTGGTGTTTCTCGACTGGCAATCGCCGTCGCTACCCGTCTTCCTCTGGGTGTGTGGGGCGCTGACGTTAGGTCTGCTGCTTGGGATCCTCCTTTCCAGCATCGGCACGCTGCGACAGCGCCGCGGACGCCGTCAGGCGGAACGTGACCTCGAGGCCACGCGACGTGCCATGCAGGCCGAGCGCCAGCCCGGTAGCAGTTGATCCTCATGGTGGATGTGCTGGAGGCCCTGCCGGTCTTCGGGTTGCTGCTGGCCCTCTTTCTGGCGGCAGGT
This sequence comes from Gammaproteobacteria bacterium, assembly GCA_007694905.1. GTDB lineage: Bacteria > Pseudomonadota > Gammaproteobacteria > Pseudomonadales > Azotimanducaceae > SLTB01. The sequence continues at coordinate 1,949 of REEU01000106.1, forward strand.
TGGCTGTTTGCCCGCGTCCGCATGCGCCGTTCCCGCAGCCCCGTTCGCGGTCTCAACTACCTGCTCAACGAGGATCCGGACCCGGTTCCCGATGCGGATGACGCCACGGTCGAGGTGACCGAAGCGACGCTGGACGGGCACCTGGCCCGCGCCAGCGAGCTGCGTCGGCGGGGTGACATCGACCGGGCTCTGCGATTGCATCAGCACCTGCTTGCGCGTCCCGTCCTGCATGGGCCTGCCCGGGCGCGGGTGGAGCTGGAACTGGCACGGGATTATCTAGCTGCCGGCCTTCTCAATCGCGCCGAGAGTCTGCTCGCGGTGCTGGTGCAGCGTGACGATGCGCTGCGGCGGGCGGCACTGGAGGCGCTGCTTGAGCTGCATCAGCGCGAGCGGAACTGGGCGGCCGCGGCCGACGCGGCCCGTGAGCTGGCCGCAGGCGGAGCGGCGGATGTCAGCCGGACCCTCGCTCATCACCTGTGCGAACTCGGGGAGGAGGCCCGGCGTCGCAGTGATCTCACGACGGCGCGGCAGCTGCTCGCCGGCGCGCTGGAACAGGACCCGCGCTGCGTCCGCGCCAGTCTTCTCAGTGCGCGTCTGGAGTTCGCAGGCGGACACTATCGTGACGCCGCCGCAGCCTGCCGGCGCGTGCACGAGCAGGATCCTCGTTTTCTGCCCGAGGTGCTGCCGCTGTTGGTCGCAGCACACCACGAGTTGGGAACGGATCGCGATCTGCTGCACTTCCTCGCGACCGCAGGCGTCGCCGCTCCCGCAGGCGCCCGCGCCGGCCATGACGCCGCCTCGCGGACCGGAGCCTATGCCTGCGATGCCTGTGGGTTCAGCGGCCCGGTACTGCAGTGGCAATGTCCCGCCTGCAAGACCTGGGGCAGCATCGCGCCGCAGGCGGGGCGCGCGGAAGACTGACACCCCACGTTCCCGGCACATGAGATGTCGCCACCGGCATACGGTCCGGAGCGAGCATGTCTCACAGCATCTTCCCACCACGGCGCACGCCATCACGGGGCGTTCGCCGTCCCCTGCGAACGAGGCACTTCGCTACCTTGGTTGCAGCATCCCGAAGGGTCGGGATGCGGGTTCGGGAAGCCAGCAGGTTTTTCGAGCGCAACGTTCCACAACGAGGATGCCGACATGCAGGCTCAATACATGATTCGCACCATCTGCTTGGCCGCACTGCTGACGCTCGGCGGCATGACCGCCGCCAACGACGTGGCGTCGGAACCCACCGTGAACATCAATCAGGCCGATGCGGCGACGCTGGCCGAGGCGCTCCACGGCGTGGGTCTGGCCCGGGCCGAGGCCATCGTCCGTTACCGCGAGGCCAACGGGGGATTCATGACCCCGGAGGAACTGGCGAACGTCAGTGGTATCGGTCTGGCCACGGTCGATCGCAATCAGGCTCGTATCCGGGTCAGCGACGAAGAGTGACCGCTGGTCCGCTGGACGCGTGGTGATTCAGGGATCGAAAGCCACGTGTTGTAGGGCCTGGCTGTTGCTTCGCGGCAGCAGCCAGGTCCGGTTTGCCGCCGGTGACTGGGCACGCAGGAGCTTGTCGATTGACGCGTGCACCGCTGTTTGACTGCCGAGGTTGCTGTGGGGGAGGTCACCCGGCGATACAACAACGTAGCAGTGCGCTGGAGGCACCGACTTCGAGGAATACCCGGGTCTTTCACCTGGAAGTCTCTGATAGCGTCTTGCTCTGGCGGCGGTGGGCAGGCTGAATAGGCCCGAGCGGTTGATTTGGACGGCAGGTGACGGACGACGGGACGACAAGGGCGCAGCGCGACCGCCCGTCCGCTGCAGATGTGAAGCGAGCGGAGCCCAACGCCATTGTTCTGGCGGTGACTTCTCAGCTTGATCGTGGGCAGCTCCTCCGGCTCGTCGCAGGTTACGTCGGCCAGCGGCTGCGCGAGCAGGCGCGGCTGGTGGTGCCGCTGGCGGCATGGCTGCTCGCGTTTCAGTGGCTCATCCTGCGTCAGCCCGTGGACGATCTGCCCTGGATCGTGCTGGGGCTGGTTGCGGTCGTGCTCGGCCTCATGCTCTTCATGGAAGGGTTGCGGGTCGGTCTGATGCCCCTCGGTGAAACCCTTGGGCGCGAATTGCCGGTGCGCAGCACGCTGACCCGAGTGCTCGCCATCGCGTTGCTCCTCGGTATCGGTGTGACGTTCGCAGAGCCCGCCATCGCAGCCCTGGCTGCGGCTGCAGCGCTGGTGGTGGTGACCGAGACCCCTTATCTCTATGCGCTGCTGGAGCTGTGGCGCACGCCACTGATCATGGCCGTCGGGGCAGGAGTCGGCCTTGCCGCCATGGTCGGCACCCTCAGGCTGCTGCGCGGATGGAGCCTGAAGCCCTTGGTCCACATCGCGTTACTGCCGACCCTGGCGCTGACGCTCGTTTATTCCTTCCATCCGGATCTGCGTCAGATCCTGGGCTTGGCATGGGATTGCGGAGCCGTCACCACCGGTCCGGTCACCGTGCCCATCGTGCTGGCGCTGGGCGTTGGGGTGGCCAGTGCGGTCGGCACCGGAGGTAATCCCCTGGCCGGGTTCGGCGTCGTCACGCTGGCATCGCTGTTCCCCGTGCTGTTCGTGCTCCTGCTCGGCCTTGCCGCCGTGATGATGCTGACCCCAGAAGACATTATCGCTGCAGCCTTGGCGCGGAATTCGAACCCGGGGGTCTCGGCGCCATGGGCGCAAGCGCCACTTGGCGAAGTCTTCGCGGCGCTTCGCGCCGTCGTCCCGCTGGTGCTGTTTCTGCTCTGGGTGCTGGTCAAAATGCTGGGAGCACGCATCCCGCGCCCGGTCGAGATCGCCTATGGCATTGTCCTTTGCGTGGTCGGCATGGCGCTGTTCAAGGTTGGTCTCGTCACCGGACTCGCAGCTCTCGGCGAGCAGGTGGGGAGCCTTCTGCCTGCAGCGCTGATAGCCCTGCCGGAAGTGACGGCTTCGCCGCTCTACGGACCGGCTTGGGGACTCACGCTGGTGCTGCTGTTCGGTGCCGTGATCGGGCTCGGAGCGACTATGGCGGAGCCGGCTCTGAATGCGCTCGGGACCACGGTGGAAGAACTCACCGACGGCACGTTCCGTAACCCGACCCTGCGTCTCGCGGTCTCGCTGGGCGTTGCTTCGGGCATTGCGCTCGGGATCGTCAAGCTGCTGTTTGATCTGCCGCTGCCTTGGTTGTTGCTCCCTGGGTATGCCCTGGCACTAGCGCTGACGTGGTTTTCTCGGGAGGAGTTTGTGAACGTGGCCTGGGACTCGGCGGGGGTCACCACCGGACCGGTGACGGTGCCGCTGGTGCTCGCGATGGGCCTGGGACTCGGTGGCGCGGCAGGGGCCATGCAGGGTTTCGGCGTGTTGGCACTGGCGTCCGTGGGACCCATCGTCAGCGTCCTGGCGACCGGACTGTGGGCGCAGCGGCAGCTCGCTCGCCGGCAACAGGGGAGGGGAAGAACATGACAGCTGACGGCTTGATCTATCTGGACGACGTGGTGCTGATCACGGCGGTGGTTCGTCGGGGGCTCGGCGACGGTGTGGTGGAGGCGGCGGTGGATGCAGGCGCCCAGGGCGGGACCGTATCCTACGGCACCGGGGTCGGCCATCGGGAACGCCTCGGCATCCTCGGTCTGGCGGTGGACGTGGAGCGGGAGATCGTCTACGTCCTGGTGCGGAGGCAGGATGAGGCTGCTGTGTTCGCGGCGATGGCTGCGGCTGAGGGGCTGGACCGCCCCGGTCGTGGCCTGTTGTTCACGACGCCGGTGGAGCGTTTGGCCGCGTACGGCTCGGAGCCCGAGCAAGGAGAGCCGCAGCCATGACCGCGGAGTCCCAACAGCACCTGATCACCGCGATTTTGCCGGCGGACGTCGATACGCTGGCGCTGGCCGCCGCCCTGCATGAACATTTCGGGATCACAGCCGTATTCCGACATAGTGGGCGGGGTATCGGGCGCACGACCCGGCGCGTGCGCCGAGCGCCGCTCATTCCGGAACGACGCAGCCTGTTTTCGGTGGAAGTGGCAGCGGAGCGGGTCGAGGAGGTGTTCGCCTGGTTGATCGAATCGGCGCGGATCCGGCGGATGGGCGGTGGCTTCATCTATCAGCAGCGTCTCCGGTCGAGCTTGTTGGACACGTGATTTCGCAGGGACAGTGGGGAGACATGTATGCCGAAAGTACAATCGCTATTGGTGGGAACGGACTTTTCCGAGGAGTCGGGCCATGCAGCTGCGCGTGCGTCGCTGCTTGGAGCCGATCTCGGCTGTGACCGGGGCACGCTCGCGCACGTACAGGAACCGGGCACGCTGGCGTCGCTGAACACGCTGCTCGGGCGAGGGGCGCCTGCGGCCGAGGACGTGCGCAAGGCGCTCGCTGAGCGCCTCGCTGCGGCTTCGGAGGAGGCGGTGAGCGGCAGCTTTCGCCTGCGGCCGGAACTGCTCGCCGGCCGCCCCCACGTCGAGCTGTCGCGACTGGCCGCCGAGCATGATCTGGTGGTGCTGGGTGCGCGCGGCTCCCACTACCTGCGCGAGCGTCTGGTCGGAACCCTGCCGCAGCGGCTGCTCGGGCGCATGAACAAGCCGTTGCTCGTCGTCCGGCACGCACCGGAGGCGTCCTACGGTTCCATCCTGGTCGGGGTCGATTTCTCCGAGGATTCCCAGCATGCCATCACCTGGGCGCGCACGATCGCGCCCGACGCCCACCTGCATCTCGTGCACAGTTTCCGTCATTCCCAGGAACTGGCCATGCACTACGCTAACGTGACCCCGGGGCTGATTGCCGAGTACCGCGAGCAGGCGCGACAGCGCAGCGAGGCTGAACTGCTGCGCTTCGTCGGCAGCATCGGTGTACCCGAAGCACAGGTCACACCCTGGGTGGAGGAGGGGGACCCGGCCATGGGTCTGTGCAGGCGGGCTGCGGAGGTGGGCTCGAATCTGATCGTGGTCGGCAAGCGCGGGACCTCCGAGGCGGCGGACCTGCTGTTCGGCAGCGTCACCCAGAGGCTGCTCGGCGAGGCTCGGTGTGATCTGCTGGTCACGCCGCATCTGTGACTGCGTTACGCGTGCTCGGCCTCTTGTGTGGGGCCTATCTGAGCATCGTGCTGCTGATGTATCTGGGTCAGTCCCGTCTGCTGCACCTGCCGGGTCTGCCGGGACGCACCCTGGTGGCGACGCCGGAATCCATCGGGCTCGACTACGAAGACGTGACGTTCGCCGCGGCCGATGGCGTCGAGCTGCACGGGTGGTTCGTCCCGGCGCGCGACGCTCGCGCCACCGTGCTGTTCTTTCACGGCAACGCGGGCAACATCTCTCACCGGCTGGACAGCCTGCGGATCTTTCATGGTCTCGGGCTCTCCACCTTCATCATCGATTATCGCGGCTATGGCCGCAGCGAAGGCAGCCCGTTTGAGTCCGGACTCTATGACGATGCTAGAGCGGCATGGTCGCAGCTGGTGGACGCACGCGGCATCGATCCCGAACGCATCATCCTCTTCGGTCGTTCCCTGGGTGGTGCGGTCGCCGCCTGTCTGGCCGCGGAGCGGGCCGTCGGCGGCTTGATCCTGGAGTCGAGCTTCACCTCGGTTCCAGATCTGGGTGCCGAGCTCTATCCCTGGCTGCCGGTACGCTGGCTGGCGCGCATGGACTATGACACCCGCGCCTGCCTCGCTTATGTGCAGGCACCGGTGCTGGTGGTCCACAGTCCGGATGACGACATCATTCCCTTCCGTCATGGCGAGGCGCTGGCGGCGGCTGCGGACGCTGAGCTGCTGCGTATCCGTGGCGATCACAACACCGGGTTTCTGCGCTCCGGTGACCTGTATCGCCGCGGCCTTGAGCGTTTTGTCGAATCGCTGGACCTGTAGGCCCGAGCTGGGACCCACGGGTGCGTGCGGTCGGCCCCGTGCGGCGGGTACACGGGCTCGCCTACACAGTCTGTTCATGAATGCGCCCACCATCGGGCTCGTGATCAGGCTGTTATAGCTCGATCAGCTCTCTGAATACGATGCCGCGTGCGCGATCAGGCGCGGTAGCTGGAATAACTGCCCGCGTTGGATCTCTTAAGCGGTGACTTCTTCGGTGAACTTGCCCTGATTGCCCGCCAGCCGCGCAACGCCACCGGTATCTTCACGAAAACAAAGACTTGAAATAACGCTACAATCGACTCGGTCGAATCAGTTTCCTGTAATTTGGCTTTCTGTAATAATAATTGCGGGGTTGGTTTTTGTTTTGAATTATAACTGAGGTCTTGTAATGGATAGAGTTGCGCAGCTGCGAAAGAAGCAGCAAGAGTTCGATAAGGTTAAGCAGGAACTCGAACAACTGAAGAAAAGTAAAACGGTGCAGAAGGAGTTGGCGTTCCTGACGGATCTCGAAGCATTGCTGAAGAAGCACGGCAAGACGCTCAATGACCTGCCCAAGCAGGGCAGGACGCTGAAGGCGGCGCCGGCGCGGACGCGCAAGAAGCGCAAACTCAAGACCTATATCAATCCGCACACGGGCGAGAAGATCCAAACCCGCGGCGGCAATCACAAGATCCTCAAGGAGTGGAAGGCCGAGCACGGGTCGGAGGAAGTCGAGAGCTGGGCACGCTGATCGCATCCTGACACGCACTCGAACATGGCCGGCCAGGGATGGCCGTATAGGCTCAACCCGTTGCGCCCTGATCATTCCCGCCTTGCTGTTCGACGCCTCGTCGCATGATCCGATCTGAGCCCTTACCTGTTCGATGTTCCGTGTCGGACGCAACCACTCCGTGATTCAGGTGTCTCATGTCGCAGCATGTGGACTGCGCATTCGCTATGCTGGCGTCGCAGCCAAGATCGACATACAGGGGTAGCAGCGATGACGGCAGTACGTGGAACCCAGGCTTCTGCGTGGCATCGAACAGTTTTGATCAGGGGTCTGGCGGCACTGTTGCTGCTGGCCGGCGCCGCGAGCGGCCTGCGTGCGGAGGAGGGCGACTTCGATCAGTGCGTGACGGATCTGCAGGAGCGAGCGCGCAGCGAGGGCATTTCCCAGACCACCGTCGATGAGGTGCTCGGGCGCGTGCAGTTCGTGCCGCGGGTCATCGAACTCGATCGGCGGCAGCCGGAGTTCACTCAGACCTTCACAGACTACTTCGGACGGCGGGTCACAGAAGATCGCGTGCAGCGTGGTCGCGCACTTCTTGCCGAGCATCAGGAACTGCTGCATCGGGTGCAGCGGACCACGGGGGTACCGTCGCATTATCTGGTTGCGTTCTGGGGCCTCGAAACCAATTTCGGCAGCTTCTTCGGCAATATGTCTGTCCCGGATTCGCTGGCTACGCTGGCCTGCGACCCGCGTCGCAGCGACTACTTCACGGGCGAGCTCATGGCGGCGCTGCGCATTATCGACGCCGGCGACATCACGCCGGAGCGTATGCAGGGCTCCTGGGCTGGCGCCATGGGCCACGTGCAGTTTATGCCATCGGTGTTTCTGCGCTATGCGGTGGACGGCGACGGCAGTGGCCGCCGCGATCTGTGGGGCAGCATTCCTGATGCGATGGCCTCAGCCGGCAATTTCCTGCGTGGCATCGGCTGGGAGCCTGGCCAGCGTTGGGGGCGTGAGGTGCGGCTGCCCGAGGGCTTTGCCTACGATCTCGCGGGCCGCCATCAGCGCTACAGCTTGAGTGACTGGCGCGCCCGCGGCGTGACCACGGCCGATGGAGCGTCGCTGCCGGATGTGGACCTCGAGGCATCGCTGCTCGTACCGTCCGGCCACCGCGGACCGGCGTTTCTAGTCTATGACAATTTCGAAGTGATCATGCGCTGGAACCGCTCTGAGTTCTTCGCGCTTGCCGTAGGCCATCTGGCGGACCGCATTGCCGGCGCAGCCCCCCTGCGACAACCGCCGCCCGCGGACGCGCAGGCCATGGCGCTGGCCGACGTGAGGCTGATCCAGGAGCAGTTGAACGAGAAGGGATTCGATGCCGGCGCGGCGGACGGCATTTTCGGGCCCGCGACCCGGTCCGCGTTGAGCCGCTTCCAGCAGTCGGTTGGGCTGGTGGCGGACGGCCATCCGCATCCTGACGTGCTCGAGAAACTTCTCGACGGCAGTCAGTAAGCCGATACGAGGCCCAGTGGGAGAGCGTGTGCTTTCCGGGCGCGCCGATCAGCGTGGCGGTTGGGTTGTCTGCATCAGTCTGCGATCGCGACGCCCGCTTTGCGGACGTCAGCTCCCACTGCGCTGGATTCGAGCGTTTTGCCAGTGGGAGCGAAAGTCGGCCCGAAGGGTCGGCTTTGCGATCGCGGACTGCCGCCGGGTTCAGGCGCGACGCAGATCGCGACGCCCGCTTTGCGGACGTCAGCTCCCACTGACGCGAGCCAGCTGCGTATGATCGCGATGTGAGGGTTGGGCTGAAACGAAGAGGGCCTGGAAATCCAGGCCCTCATGCGTTGGCTCCGCCTGCTGGGCTCGAACCAGCGACCCGCTGATTAACAGTCAGCTGCTCTACCAACTGAGCTAAGGCGGAATGGGCTGTCGCGGCGCGCCGGCCGTCGACAGGGGGCGTAGTTTAAGGCGAGCCCTGGGATTTGCAAGGGCCGTCGGACGCCGATCTCTCGCCGCTCGTCCCTTCGATTTACTCCGTTTTTTCAAGGGTTTGGAGCCTGAACGCCAGCGCCGAGCCGGCATGCTATCCTCCGGCGCCGGCAACGGGTGACTCCTTTTTCATATCGAGGCAGTCGATGCACGCAGAGCACGCCTTTCGAGTTCAGGCCGACTTCGAGCCCGCAGGCGATCAGCCGGCCGCCATCGGACAGCTCGTTTCGGGGCTGCAGGACGGCCTGTCGCACCAGACGTTGCTTGGTGTCACCGGCTCGGGCAAGACCTACACGATTGCCAAGGTGATCGAGCAGGTCCAGCGGCCCACGCTGGTGCTGGCGCCGAACAAGACGCTCGCTGCGCAACTCTACGGGGAGTTCAAGAGCTTCTTCCCCGACAATGCCGTCGAGTACTTCGTCTCCTATTACGACTATTACCAGCCCGAGGCCTACGTCCCGTCCTCCGATACCTACATCGAGAAGGACGCCAGCATCAACGATCACATCGAGCAGATGCGCCTGTCCGCGACCAAGGCGCTGCTCGAACGCCGGGACAGCGTCATCGTCGCGTCGGTTTCGGCCATCTACGGTCTCGGCGATCCGGCTTCGTATCTGAAGATGGTGCTGCATCTCGATCGCGGTGACCGCATGGATCAGCGCCAGATCCTCAGGCGCCTCGCGGACATGCAGTACACCCGCAACGACATGGTGTTCCAGCGCGGGACCTATCGCGTGCGCGGCGACGTGATCGACATCCATCCGGCGGAGTCCGAGCGGGAAGGCGTCCGCCTGGAGCTGTTCGATGACGAGATCGAGGGGATCTCGCTGTTCGATCCGCTCACCGGTGAGATCCTGCGCAAGCTGCCCCGCTGCACGATCTTTCCCAAGACGCACTACGTGACCCCGCGGGAACGGATCCTCGCCGTCCTCGATGACATCAAGGACGAACTCGCCGACCGTCTGCAGTGGTTGCGGGCGCACGACAAACTTGTCGAGGCCCAGCGCCTCGAACAGCGCACCCGCTTCGATCTGGAGATGATTGCCGAACTCGGCTACTGCTCGGGCATCGAGAACTACTCGCGCTACCTCTCCGGGCGCGAAACCGGTGAACCGCCGCCGACCCTGTTCGATTATCTGCCCGCGGATTCACTGCTGATCATCGATGAGTCCCATGTCACCGTTCCTCAGGTGGGCGGCATGTACAAAGGTGACCGCTCCCGCAAGGAAACCCTGGTGGAATACGGTTTCCGGCTGCCCTCCGCTCTGGACAACCGGCCGCTGCGTTTCGATGAATGGGAGCGGCTGTGCCCGCAGGCCATTTTCGTGTCCGCCACGCCGGGGCCTTATGAGGCCGAGTTGGCCGGGCAGGTGGTGGAGCAGGTGGTGCGCCCGACCGGGCTCGTGGATCCGGAGCTCGAGATTCGTCCCGCGGCGAGTCAGGTGGATGATCTTCTCGGCGAGATCCGCGAGGCCGTTGCAGCCGGCGATCGCGTGCTGGTGACCACGCTGACCAAGCGCATGGCCGAGGACCTCACCGAGTACCTCGACGAGCACGGCGTGCGTGTGCGCTACCTGCACTCGGACATCGAGACCGTGGAACGCTACGAGATCATCCGCGATCTGCGCAGCGGAGTCTTTGATGTGCTGGTGGGTATCAACCTGCTGCGCGAAGGCCTCGACATGCCCGAGGTGGCGCTGGTGGCCATTCTAGATGCGGACAAGGAAGGCTTCCTGCGGGCGGAACGCTCTCTCATCCAGACCATCGGCCGGGCCGCCCGTAATCTCCGCGGACGCGCGATTCTATATGCCGATCGCGTTACCGATTCCATGCGCCGCGCCATGGACGAGACCGAGCGCCGGCGCGCGAAGCAGGTCGAGCACAACACGATCCACGGCATCACGCCGGCCAGCATCCGTAAGGCCGTTGGTGATGTTATGGAGGCTGGGCGGCGGGAGCCCGGCGCGGTGGTCGGCAGGGGGCGGCAGAAGAAAGTGGCGGACCGCCGTGGCGGCTACGGCCGTGCGCAACCCCCACAGCAGGCACCGGAGGATCTCGGCAAGGCGATCCTCAACCTCGAGGAGCGGATGTTCGAGCACGCCCGGAATCTGGAGTTCGAGCAGGCCGCGGCGCTGCGCGATGAGCTGCAGGCACTCAGGGAGCAGCTGCTGCTGGCGAGCTGAACGGAGTCCCGGGGCGATGCGGAAATCGGCATCCGTGTTATTGCTGCCCCCAGGATGCATCGCTATACTCCCGCTCCCTCGAAGGGACGGCAGTTCGTCCCGTCCGGGGCAACAGGCGCGTAGCTCAGTTGGTTAGAGCACCACCTTGACATGGTGGGGGTCGTTGGTTCGAATCCAATCGCGCCTACCAGCTTCGAAGGGCCTCCCCGCTGAGGCCTTTTTCGTTGCTGGAGACGGTCACGGCGGATGACCGTTTAAGTCGGCACAGTGGCAGCTAAGTGATTGACCCTCGGGCAAATCACCAGCCATGAATGGCGGTTGAGCGCTTGCCTCCGCCCGCCGGCGGATCTAGAATCGCGCCACACGCGGATGCCACGCTCCGCGCGCTTTGGGTCGCCTCGATCTTCCTTCCGCTCCCAGGGGGCCGGAACGAAGTCGTAGCGGCGTTCGTAATCCGGTCGGAGATCGCAATATCAAGCGAGGAAGTCAGGGGCAGTCGCAGTCCAAGCGGGCCACCATCAACGACGCCATCACTGCCAGCGAAGTCAGGCTGATCGATGTCGACGGTACCCAGATCGGCATCGTCCCAGCGGATGAAGCCAGGGAGCGGGCACGGGTTCAGGAACTCGACCTCGTATTGATGGCGGCCGACGCCGAGCCGCCCGTTTGCCGGATCATGGACTACGGCAAGCACATCTTCGAGCTGAAGAAAGAACGCAATCTGCAGAAGAAAAAGCAGAAGCAGACACAGCTCAAGGAGATGAAATTCCGGCCGGGCACCGAGGAAGCCGATTATCAGGTGAAGCTGCGCAACATCCGGCGCTTCCTCGAAGATGGTGACAAGGCCAAGGTGACCCTCCGGTTTCGCGGCCGCGAGATGCTGCATCAGGATCTCGGTCTCGATCTGATGCACAGGATCCGGGACGATCTCGAGGAAGAAGCGGGCGTCGAGTCGGAGCCGAAGATGGAGGGCCGCCAGATGACGATGATTCTGGCGCCTCGATCACGCAAGAAATGACAGTTTCCGGACTGCGCCGATGCGCAGCCGGGACACAGAGCAGACGCAGCGGCCGGTCGAGCATCGCGCTCCACCGGCCGCAGCAATTCGGGGGCTACGGCTTCCGAGGGTGTCAGGACGGGCACACCGCATCCGTCCGACCCCATGGGCCCGGCACGACCGGGCGATCATGAGCGCCAAGCGCGCTCTTTGAGCAGAATGCGGAGAAGCATCATGCCGAAAATCAAGACGAATCGAGGCGCCGCCAAGCGCTTCAAGAAGACGGGTTCCGGCTTCAAACACCGGCAGGCCTTCCGTAATCACATCCTCACCAAGAAGAGCACGAAGAGGAAGCGCCATCTGCGCGCCCTCAAGGACGTTCACGAGGCGGATGTGAAACTCATCAAGCGCATGCTGCCGATGGACCGCTGAGCGGTCCAACGAGCTTGTTGCGATTCTAGAGAGGAAGGAAGGTCATGGCACGAGTCAAGCGCAGCGTCGCCTCCAGGGCGCGGCGAAAGAAGATTCTCAAGGCGGCAAAGGGTTACTACGGTGCCCGCAGTCGTACTTTGCGCGTCGCCAAACAGGCGGTCACCAAGGCGGGTCAATACGCTTATCGGGACCGCCGTGTGCGCAAGCGGCAGTTCCGCGCCCTGTGGATCCAACGGATCAACGCGGGTGCGCGTGAGCACGGACTGTCCTACAGCCGACTGATAGACGGCCTGAACAAGGCCAACGTCGCGGTGGACCGGAAGATCCTCGCGGATCTGGCAGTCAACGAGAAGACGGCGTTCGGCAAGATCGTGGAGCAGGCCAAGCAGGCCCTGGTCGCCTGATCCTGCCGCGTTCGGATCGATTCAACGCGCGCACAACGGGAGGCCGGGACGGGTAGCAGACGTTCCGGCCTTTTCGTTTGCGGCATCAGCCCTCGGAACGGAACTGGCACTGCATGCAAGCACTCGACGAATTGATCGAGCGCGCCGCGAACGCCATCGATGCGGCCGACAACGAGCGCGATCTCGAGCAGTTGCGTGTCAATTACCTTGGCAAGAAGGGCGAGGTGACCGCGCTGCTGAAGGGACTCGGCCGACTGCCCGCCAAGGAACGTCCCGCTGCCGGCCAGGCCATCAACGTTGCCAAGGCGCAGCTCGAGGAGCGACTCGAGACACGGCGTTCCGCGCTCAATTCGGCGCAGCTCGGCGCCCGCATCGCCGAGGAGACCATCGACGTCACGCTGCCCGGACGGCGGCGGGGGCAGGGTGGGGTGCATCCGCACACCCAGACCATTCAGCGCATCGAGACCATCTTCCGCAACGCCGGCTACGGCGTCGCCACCGGCCCCGAGGTGGAAACGGAGTACTACAACTTCGAGGCGCTGAACATTCCGGCCCACCACCCGGCGCGGGCCATGCACGACACCTTTTATCTGGAAGGCGGCGCGTATCTGCTGCGCACCCATACCTCGCCCGTGCAGGCGCGGGTCATGGAGCAGAGCCAGCCGCCCATCCGGATCATCTGCCCGGGCAAGGTGTTCCGGGTGGACTCGGATATGACGCACTCGCCCATGTTTCACCAAGTGGAAGGGCTCGTGGTGGATCGCGACATCAGTTTCGCCGATCTCAAGGGCACCGTGATCGAGTTTCTGCGGGTGTTTTTCGAAGCCGACCTCAAAGTGCGCTTTCGGCCCAGCTTTTTCCCCTTCACGGAGCCGTCAGCGGAGGTGGACGTCGAATGCGTTCATTGCCGGGGCGCGGGTTGCCGGGTCTGCTCTCAGAGCGGTTGGCTGGAGGTGATGGGCTGCGGGATGGTGCATCCACGGGTGCTCGAGATGTCCGGGATCGACGCCGAGACCTACACCGGTTTCGCGTTCGGATTCGGTGTCGACCGGCTGTCGATGCTGTACTACAGCGTCGACGATCTGCGCCTGTTCTACGACAACGACCTGCGTTTCCTGGCCCAGTTCCGCTGAGCGCCACCGAAGGAGGATTGAAGTGAAGATCAGCGAGCGCTGGCTGCGCCAATGGGTGGACCCGCCGGTCACGGCCAGCGAACTGGTAGAGCAGCTCAGCATGGCGGGGCTGGAAGTGGACAGCGCGGAGCCGGCAGCACCGGCTTTTTCCGGGGTCGTGGTGGGCAAGGTGCTCGTGGTGGAGCCCCATCCGGATGCAGACAAGCTGCGGGTGTGCCGGGTGGACGACGGCGAGGGCGAGCACGTGGTGGTCTGCGGCGCGGACAACGTGCTTGCGGACATGAACGTGCCCTACGCGCGGCCCGGGGCAGTGTTGCCCGACGGCACCCGGATCGGTCAGGCCAAGCTGCGCGGCGTCGCGTCCGCGGGCATGCTCTGCGGCGCGGATGAACTCGGTCTCGATGAGGTCCGTGACGGCCTCATGGAGCTGCCGCAGGCGCTGGTCGCGGGAATCGATCTGCGTACGGCGCTGGAGCTCGATGACACGCTGATCGAGATCGACCTGACGCCCAACCGTGGCGACTGCCTGGGATTGCGCGGGCTGGCACGGGAAGTAGGCGTCCTCAACGACTGCGCGGTGAACGAGCCGGTGATCGAAGCGGTGGCCGCCACCGTCGACGCCACGTTTCCCGTGCGCGTATCGCACCCCGAGGGCTGCCCGCGCTACCTGGGGCGCGTCATCAAGGGCGTCGATCTCGCGCGTCCAACGCCGGCATGGCTGGTGGAACGGCTGCGCCGCTGCGGCCTGCGCGCCATCGATCCGGTGGTGGATGTCACCAACTACGTCCTGCTCGAGCTCGGTCAGCCCATGCACGCTTTCGATCTCGCCCGGCTCGAAGGCGGCATCGATGTGCGGCTTGCGCGTCCGGGCGAGACCATCAAGCTGCTCGACGGCAGCACCCAGACCCTGCGGGACGACACGCTGCTGATTGCGGACGGGCGCGGACCGGTGGCCATGGCCGGCATCATGGGCGGCGAGGACAGTGGCATCGAAGCCGCCGAGGACGGGAAGCGGCGCGACATTTTTCTCGAGTGCGCCTATTTCTCCCCGCTGGCCATTGCCGGCCGCGCGCGCAGCTACGGCCTGCACACCGACGCCAGCCATCGCTATGAGCGCGGCGTCGACTTCGAGCTGCAGGGGCTGGCCATGGAACGCGCGACCCGCCTGCTGCTGGATATCGTCGGCGGCGAGCCCGGACCGGTGGCCGAAGCGCTGGCGGCGGAGGCGCTGCCCCAGCGGGCCGCCATAAGCCTGCGTGAAGCACGCTTGCAGCGCGTCCTCGGCATGTGTATTCCGGCGGCTACGGTGGAGACCATGCTCGGGCGGCTGGGCCTGCCGGTTCTCGCGCAGGAAGACACGGACGCCGGACGGGTCTGGCAGGTGCAGGCGCCCAGCTGGCGCTTCGATATCGAGCGGGAAGCGGACCTGATCGAGGAGGTCGCGCGGGTCTATGGCTACGACAACATCGAGGTGAGCCTGCCGGCGAGTCGCATGCATCTGGCGCCGACCCGCGCGCAGGTGGCCGATGCGGACCTGTTCAGGGAGCATCTGGCGGCAGCCGGCTACCAGGAGATTCTGAGCTACAGCTTCGTCGAACCGGGGCTCAACGACCTGCTGGACCCCGATCACGCTGCGGTGCGGCTGGCGAATCCCATCTCGGCGGACTTGGTGGCGATGCGTACGTCGCTGTGGCCGGGGCTGGTCAAGACCTGGATCGGCAATCGCAACCGGCAGCAGACCCGGGCACGCCTGTTCGAGATCGGCCGCGGTTTCCTGCCGGACGGGAAGGGCGGCGTCGTAGAGCGCAGCTGGGTCGCCGGACTGCTGGCGGGCAGCCGCGACCCGGAAGGCTGGGCCCAGGACGGCACCGACGTGGATTTCTTTGATGCCCGCGGGACAGTGGAAGAAGTGCTGGCACTGACCCGCGCCGGTGATGCCTTCGAGTTCCGAGCCGAGGCGCATCGGGCCTTGCATCCGGGCCAGAGTGCGGTGATCAACCGCACAGACACGGACCAGCCCATCGCGGCAGGCTGGGTCGGCCGCATTCATCCGGAAGTGCAGGCGGCTTTGGATCTGCCGCGCCCGTTCTATCTGTTCGCGCTGGCCCTCGATGTGCTCGAGGCGCGGGCCGTTCCGGTGCACCGCGGTCTGTCTCGCTTTCCGTCCCTGCGCCGGGACATCGCCATCGAGCTCGATGCCTCCGTCGAAGCCTCCGCGGTGCTCACCTGCGCCCGGGCGGCAGCAGGCGAACTGCTGGCGGACCTGCGCCTGTTCGACGTCTATGCAGGCGATCGCCTTGGACCGGGTCGTCGCAGTCTGGCGCTTGGTGTGACGTTGCAGCATCCAGAGCGCACGCTGGAGGATACTGAGGTCGCCGCTCGCATCGACGCCATCGTCGGCGCGCTGGAGACTGCGCTGGGCGCCACCCGGCGCTGATTTGGGCTGAGACGGGATAGTTGAATGAAGATCAGTATCTATGGAACAGGTTACGTCGGGCTCGTGACCGGGGCCTGTCTCGCCGACGCCGGTCACAGCGTGCTGTGTATGGATGTGGACGCGGACAAGATCGCGCGCCTGAATCAGGGCGAGATTCCCATCCACGAACCGGGCCTCGAGGAGATCGTCGAGCGCTGCGTGACCGGACGCCGCCTCCGCTTCACCACCGACGCTGGGGCAGCGGTCGCGCACGGCCAGCTGCAGTTCATCGCCGTTGGCACGCCCTCCTCAGACAATGGCAGTGCCGATCTCGGCTTCGTCCATTCGGTGGCGCGGCAGATCGGCGAACACCTCGACCGCTATGCGGTGATCCTGACCAAGTCCACCGTCCCCGTCGGCACTGCCGAGCAGGTCCGTCGCATTGTCACCGAGGCGCTGGCGGAGCGAAGTGCAGACGTCCCCTTCGATGTGGCCTCCAACCCTGAATTCCTGAAGGAAGGGGCGGCCATCGAGGATTTCAACAAGCCGGACCGGATCATCGTCGGCACCGACAGCGAACAGGTCCGCGCGCTGATGCGCGAGTGCTACGCGCCGTTCAGTCGCAATCACAACAAGCTGATGTTCATGGACATCCCGTCCGCAGAACTGACCAAGTATGCCGCCAACGGCCTGCTCGCCACCAAGATCAGCTTCATGAACGAGATCGCGAATATCGCCGAACGGGTTGGCGCAGACGTGGAAGCCGTGCGTCAGGGGATCGGCTCCGATCCGCGCATCGGCTACCAGTTCATTTATCCCGGCTGCGGATACGGTGGCTCCTGTTTCCCCAAGGATCTGCGGGCCCTGAACTGGTTCGCGGAGCAGGCGGGTTACGATGCGCCGCTGATCCGCAGCGTGGAGCTGGTGAACCAGCGTCAGAAGACAACGCTGTTCACCAAGCTCAGCGCTGCCCTCGGCGACGTTGCCGGACGGACCATCGCGGTGTGGGGGCTTGCGTTTAAGCCGAACACGGACGACATGCGCGATGCGCCGAGCCGGACCCTGATGGAGTCGCTGTGGGCGGCGGGCGCCGCGGTGCAGGCCTACGATCCCGAGGCCATGGGAGAGTGCGCCCGGCTCTACGGCGAGCGTGCGGATCTGCGACTGGTCGAAAGCAAGGAGGCGGCGTTGAGCGGCGCCGATGCGCTGGTCATCTGCACCGAGTGGCAGCAGTTCCGGGCGCTGGACATGGCGTTGTTCGAGCAGAAGCTCGCCAACAGGGTGATCATCGATGGGCGCAACCTGTACGATCCGGCGACGCTGCGGCAGGCGGGTTTCACGTACGTCTGCGTGGGCCGGCCTGTGCCGATCGTCGCCTGAAGCAACGTTCGCTGCGTCAGCGCAGCATCATGATTGTCGTTAATAGATTTTGTATTCAACAATTTACGACAAATATCTATAAATTAGGTTAGATTCTGGGCGGTTCGACGCCCTGTCCCGCCGTTCCAGCCAGTAACGAGGATTCTGCCGACCATGACCCGCTACGACGTGTTCAACGGTGATGCCGACGGCATCTGCTCCCTGCTGCAGATGCGCCTGGCCACGCCTGTGGACGCTGAACTGGTGACGGGCGTGAAGCGGGACATCAACCTGCTCGAGCGGGTGCGGGCGGAGGCCGGCGACGAGATCCTGGTGCTCGACGTGTCGCTGGACAGCAACCGTGAGGCACTGGAGCGGATCCTGGCTACAGGTGCCTCGGTCCGCTACTTCGACCACCATTTTGCTGGTGACTTGCCGGACGCCCGCAACCTCGAGGCCATCATCGATACCGCTGCTGACGTCTGCACTGCGTTGCTTGTGAACGCTGCCCTCGACGGCCGCTTCGCGGCCTGGGCGGTGGTGGCGGCGTTCGGCGACAACATGCCGGTCAGTGCCCGCAAGGCCGCGGCGCCTCTGGGCCTGGCGGACGCGGACCTGGCGCGTCTCGAACAGCTCGGGGTGTGCATCAATTACAACGGCTATGGGGCGACAGTGGAGGATCTGCACTTTGATCCCGCCGATCTCTATCGAAGGCTGTTGCCTTATCCTGACCCCCTCGACGTAGTGCGTGACCCGCACGGCCCATTTGCGGTTCTCGATGCGGGCTACGCGGAAGACATGACCCGCGCCGATGCGGCAGAGCAGCTGGCCGCGTCCGCCACTGCTGCTGCGTTCCTGCTCCCGGATGCAGCCTGGTCCCGGCGCGTGTCCGGCGTCTGGAGCAACGCCCTGGCCAACGACCACCCGGATCGTGCCCATGCGGTGGTGACGCCATCCGCTGACGGGTCCTGGCGGATCAGCATCCGCGCGCCCAACAGCCGCCGCTGCGGTGCTGATGCTCTCTGCCGGCGATGGCCGACGGGCGGTGGGCGCAGCGGCGCAGGCGGCATCAATGCCCTGCCGAAGGACGATCTGGACGCGTTCCTGGCGGATTTCGCGTCCCACTGGAATTGACTTCCCGCCCTGGAACGTCTTCAGGCCATCTGTGGATAGTGGCCTGAAGGCCTTGATTCACTGGGAAAAATTTCCTTTCTGTTATTGACCTTTCGATGTCGATCCCGCACCCTTGACAGGTTCTATCGTGCTGGATCGGTGGGCTGGGCGGGCCTGATGGCGACATTGACGAAAGCGTCCATGGCAGATTGCTTGTTCGAAGAGTTGGGATTGAACAAGCGGGAGGCGAAAGAACTCGTGGAGTTGTTCTTCGAGGAGGTTCGCTGTGCGCTGGAGCGCAATGAGCAGGTGAAGCTGTCGGGGTTCGGCAACTTCGATCTGCGGGACAAGGCCGAGCGGCCCGGGCGCAATCCGAAGACGGGGGAGGAAATTCCCATCTCCGCACGCAGAGTCGTGACGTTCCGACCGGGACAGAAGCTCAAGGCTCGGGTAGAGGCGTATGCTGGAGGCAAGTGACAACAAGGAACTGCCCCCGATCCCGGGCAAGCGCTACTTCACCATCGGTGAGGTCAGCCAGCTCTGCGACGTGAAGCCGCACGTGCTGCGCTACTGGGAGCAGGAGTTTCCCCAGCTCAAACCGGTCAAGCGCCGGGGCAACCGCCGCTATTACCAGCGCGGTGACGTCATCTGCATCCGGCAGATCCGCTCGCTGCTCTACGATCAGGGATTCACCATCGGTGGCGCCCGTCAGCGTCTCGAGGGCGAGGACGGCCGCGAGGACGTCACCCAGTACAAGCAGCTGATCCGGCAGATGATCGTCGAACTCGAGGACGTCCTTACCGTCCTGAAAAGCTGACCTGCCCGCTCAGCCGCCGGCGCGGATGAGCTGCTCCGCGGACAGGGCCACGTTGCGCTGTCCGCCGAGGATGGACAGCAGCACCAGCACCCGTTCCTCGCCTTTTTCCTTCAGCAGGACCCCCTCGAGGCCCTCGAACGGGCCTTCGATGACGCGTACCCGATCACCGCGCTTGAAGCGGGCTCGATCGCCGATGTGGTGCAGTCCGGTGTCTGGATCGGCGGTCTCGCGCAGGAAGGCGATGACCTGCTCCGGGACTACGGCGGGCTCCACACCCTGGCGTACCAGGCCGGTGACGCCCCGGGTGGAGCGGACGGTGGAGAGGTCCTGCTCGCCAGCGTTGGCCTGCAGGAAGAGATAGCGGGGGAACAGCGGTTCGATGCGATCCACCCAGCGCCCGCGGTGCCTGACTGCGTGTTCGATCTTCGGCAGCCACACCGAGAACTCCTGTCGCTCCAGGTGCTCGACCGCCGCATCCTCCTGGCGGGGCTTGGTGAAGACGGCGTACCAACGATCCATGCGCTTGCGTTCCCGTGCCAACATCGACCCGAACAGGTCCCGCACAGTGTAACGCGTCGTCGGCCCGGTCTTCATGGTCCGCGTGAAACGGGCGGTGGCGCCTGGCTGACGCGCGGTTGAATCGCTGCCTGGCAGCCGACTCTGGTTCCCGCATCGGATGACATTGGGTACAATCCGCGCCCTCACGGGGCGTAGCGCAGCCTGGTAGCGCACCACACTGGGGGTGTGGTGGTCGTCGGTTCGAATCCGGCCGCCCCGACCAATACGCATAACCGGCCGCGCGCGTTGCGCGTTGGTCGTCGCCGGAGGGCCGGCCCGCTCGAATCCGGCCGCCCCGACCATCTTGAACAACGGACTGTGCGCGTATACGCGCCGTCTCTTGGCCGAGCGCACGCGCTCGGGCCTACAGACGAGGGTTCGCCGTTATCTGTAGGCGAGCCGCATACGGATCACGCCTGCACGCGCCGCCCCGACCGCTCCCCGGATTCTCCCGCCCGTCGAGTCAACCCTTAAGCTGCAGTCATCGTGACGCTATGCTCGCCTCTGTCGTTGCATAGAGGTTGGGCCGTGCGAAACCATACCCTTGCCGCGCTGGCGTGCGTCGGATTGCTCTGCATGCCGGCCATGGCCCAGGCTCTCGACGAACTCGCCGACCTCACCGACGAAACCATCAAGTCCGCCTGCCATGGCTATGTGCTGCACGGAGCTGCTGAGCGCCTGGCCGCCTGGTTCGGCCGCAGCTCGCCGCTGTGCCAGCGGGTCAATGCCGGCGAGTCGCCTCAGGCCGCGATCAGCGCATTGCGACAGCAGGGCATCACGACCCCGCGCTCGGGCAGCGCGGATTTCCGCGCTTTGCCGGATCCCATCGCCATGGAGTGCGACAACGACCCGCTCTGCATGCGCGAGCGTCGGCGCGCCCGCGATCTCGGGCAGCCGATGGACATGGCCACCTATGCCCGGGTGCGCAGTCATTGTGAGAACACGGCCCATCGTGTGTACGGTGTGGCACAGGGTGTCTCCGGCTGCATCGAGCAGGCCCTGGCCGATTGGCCGCAGCTGCGCCTCGAACGTTCCGTCAGAATGCTGTCCATGCACGGTGATTTCGAGGCCAGCGCCATGCTGGCCCTGCGCGATGCACCTCGGGAATCGGCGCGCGTTGTGGCGCAACTCGAAACACGGCGACCACTCACCGCGCTGGCACGCAGCGAGGATGGTCGCTGGTTGCAGGTCCGCGATCAGCTCAGTGGCGCCGAGGGTTTCGTGCTGACGTCGGGCGTGCAGCGGATCCGGGACGCCGGCGTCGAGTCGACTGCGGCCACAGCAGCCCCGCCGCCTTCCTTGGATCTCGATGCCCTGGTGCGCAGCGGGCAGGTGTCCCGGCAGCATCAGCTCAATGAGGTGGAGCGGCTCGAGCGGACACGTCGCGAGGAAGAGGCCAGGTTGGCGGCCCAGCGGGAGCGGCAGGCCCGTGAGCAGGCCGAGCGTGAGCGCATCGCCGCCCAGCAGCGGCAACAGCAGCAACGGCAACAGCAGGCGTCCCAGCAGAGCTCCGGAGCGGACACCATCATGCGCGGCCTCGCGGGTGCCGCCGTGGTGGGTCTCGGTGCGGCTGCGGTGGGACGCGGCGTGCCGGTGGACCGCGCTTCGGAAGTGGTGGCGGCAGGCATCACTGACATCATGAGTGACGGCGATGCCGGTGCCAGTGTCCGCGTGCTCGAACAGGCCCAGGCAGGTGTCGGGAGCGGCGCTCCGTCCCGGGCTGCCACAGGCAGTTCAGCCGGCACTGAGCGCGCTGTGCAGATACGTCCCAATGCCTTCGACGCTGCCGGACGTCCCCGCTATCGCGACTGCAGCATCTTCGAGGATCCCACCGGCTTTGACGCGCTGGTTCTGATCCGTGGGTGCAATCGGGCCGAGCAGCAGTACCGCGAGTACGAACGGCTCGCGCGCAGCGGTGCCGATGCGGCCAGCGTGCAGCGCGCCTGGGAGGCTCACCGCCGTACTGCGGTGGATCTCATGGTCCACATCGACGGCCAGGCCACCGCCAAGCGGGCGAACGGCTTCTAGTCAGGCGAGCGCCCGACGGTCAGCGGGACAGGGTGGCGCGCAGTGCATGCAGTTCGGTGAGTTCTGCATCGCGCATGGCGCGCGCATGCTCGGCCAAGGGACGCAGCTCGGCGACCAGGGACAGCGCGTCGCCGTAGGCAGCCCCATCCGCGCCGGCCAGGTTCAGGTAGGCCATGGCGCGCTGCTCTGCCAGATCGGGCCGACCGGTTGCGGCCAGCGCCCGGGCGACATAGAACAGGGCCTCGATGCCGGTGTCCACACCGAGCACCTTGAGATCGGTATCGAGTTGCAGAAACGCGGGCCAGCGCTCTTCGAGCAGGGCCTCGATGTGCTGGCGGCGCAGCAGGTCCATGGTCATCTCGCGGTTGAATCCCGGCTGGGTGGCGAGGATCTCCTCCTCGCTGCGCAGGATGGCGCCCGTCTCACTCAGGCGGCGCCCGCCTGCGAACTCGCAGGGGCCCTCGCCATCGAGGTCGAAGCACCACATCAGTCCATCGGCTTCGCCGTCGCTGAACTGGCCTTCATAGCCGCTGCCGTCGGCCAGGATTCTGCGCCCGGGTCCTTCGGGGAGGGGCCGAGGCAGGTGGCCATCGTCCGCTGTCAGCAAGTGAACGCTTCCCAGATATTGGCTGCCGTCGGCCTGCGTCAGGCGAGCGTGGACCTTGAGCGGAAGAAGCGGACTGTAGCCGATCTGCTCGATGGCATTCAGATGGCGGAGCAGCTCGAACTCGAAGCGGCGTGACCCCGCGGCGGGGAGGTTGCTGGAAACGGTTATGCGTAACCGGCTTCCTGGCGCGCCCCGCAGGAGCGCTGCGAGCTGCGCCCCCTCCAGACCGGCCACGGGTTGCCCGTCGATGGCGTGCAGCATGCCGACGCCGGAGGCGAACCAACGTTGCCAGTCGACCGGGACCGGACCCGGCCAGGCGGCAGTTCGGTCGTCACCAATCCGGGCAGCAACGTAGAAGTGGACATCGCCGCTGCCGGGAGGGTAGGGGAAGGCACCGATGATGCTGCGAAAGCTCAGGTCTGGCAGCGACGGCAGCGCCACAGTGGTGCCGTCGTCGAACTGCAGGTGTCCATGCTGCCAGCTGCAGTCGACCAGTTCAGCTTCAAGCTGGGCGTTGTGCCAGTGCAGCGTCCGGGTGTCGTCCTGGCAGAAGCCGTCGATGGCAGGTTTGATCTCGACCGTACCGAGCTGATAGTGATTCAAATTAGCTGACTGATGGGCCCTTCTATCCACATGACGCCAGCCGATACCGCCCCGACGGGTCAGGTGAGTGGCGAAGGCGTCCGGGCTCACGGTGCGGGCGAAGGGCGCCCGGTTGTCGGCGTCGAGCTGCAGGATCAGCAGGTCACCGGCATTCAGCTCCAACGTCTCTTCGTGGAACTGATACTGGCGCGTCATGGTGGTCTGGTAGCGCCCCGGCCACAACGTCAGTCGTGTCGCTTTAGCCGCCGTCAGCGGGGCGGGGGCGTCGGCCACGTTCATGGGCAGCAGGGTTTCGAGGTGAGCGCCGGTCCAGGCGACGCCCTTGCCGCTCAGAAACCAGCGCCAGGAACGGAGTCGACCGCGGTGACGGTCGCTGTCGCGAAACAGAATGATGACGGCGGCGCCCTCGGGGACCTGCCGCCAGTCTGCGCCCAGGGATTCATCGGCAGCGTCAGCCAGCGCTGCCACGGGCCAGGGCCCAAGCAGCATGCAGACCAGCAAAGAGGCAAATCGACGTCCCACCCCAGTCCTCCAACTGGCGACTCAATCTCACGGGTCATACTAGCGCAGGCTTTTCGCAGGATGGGGCTCGACCGCATCCGTTCGTGCCTGCAGTCGCTACCGCTCGGCGGGCGCCGACAAATGGCGCCGTTCCCGGTATCCTGCGCACGCCCGCGGGGGTGTTTAAGCCACGGATTCTGGGAGCGGTCATGAAAGTCCTGGTCACCGGTACCGCCGGATTCATCGGCAGCCACGTTGCGCAGCGGCTGCTCGCCCGCGGCGATGAGGTGGTCGGACTCGACAACCTCAACGATTACTACGACGTCACGCTCAAGCACGCGCGGCTCGACCGCCTCGAGCAGGCCGCGCGCTACACGCACGTGCATGCGGATCTCGCTGATCGCGGGGCCATGGAGTCTTTGTTCGCAACTCACCGGCCTGAGCGCGTCGTCCATCTCGCCGCCCAGGCCGGGGTTCGCTACGCCGCCGAGAATCCCCACGTCTACGTCAGCAGCAACCTCACGGGGTTTCTGCACATCGTCGAAGGCTGCCGTCACCATGGCGTCGAGCATCTGGTGTTCGCTTCCACCAGCTCCGTTTACGGTGCCAACACCCGCATGCCTTTCTCCGAGCATCAGTCCACGGAACATCCGCTGACGCTTTACGCGGCGACCAAGAAAGCCAACGAGATGATGGCGCACAGTTATGCCCATCTCTACGGCATCCCGAGTACCGGGTTGCGCTTCTTCACGGTCTACGGTCCGTGGGGGCGGCCGGACATGGCGCTGTTCCTGTTCACGAAGGCGATCCTGGCCGGCGAGCCCATCAAGGTGTTCAACCACGGCAACCACAGCCGCAGCTTCACCTACGTGGACGACATCGCCGAAGGGGTGATCCGGACCCTGGACGACAAGGCGGCGGCGAACCCCCAGTGGCAGGGTGACGATCCGGATCCCGCCACCAGCGCCGCGCCGTATCGGCTGTTCAATATCGGCAGTCAGGCCCGGGTGCCGCTGCTGCGCTACATCCAGGTCCTCGAGCGCTGCCTGAACCGCAAGGCGGAGATGGAAATGCTGCCGTTGCAGCCTGGCGACGTCCCCGACACGGAAGCGGATGTCTCCGAGCTGTTCGAGGCCGTAGGCTATACACCGAAGATCGAAGTGGAAGAGGGCGTCGAGCGCTTCGTCGCCTGGTACCGCAGTTACTACGACGTCTGACGCGCCCATCGGGGACGACGCAGTGGGAGCGCGCCACGAATCAACGTTCACGCTATCGCGGCGGGAACAACGACGATGTGCGCGAGGCCTCAGTGGGAGCTGACGTCCGCGAAGCGGGCGTCGCGATCTGCTTCACGCCTGAACCCGGCGGCAGTCAGCGATCGCGAGGCCGGCGCTGAGCAGGGACGACGGCGATGGAGATTCTGCATCACGGAGCGGCGAACGGGGTCACGGGCAGCTGCCATCGACTGCAGCTCGATGCTGACCATGCCTACCTCATCGACTGCGGCCTGTTCCAGGGCGACGAGGCCCGGCCCGATCCCGAGCCCTGGCCCGAAGGTGTCGCGCCGCCGCGGCCCACCATTGCCGGTCCCAGCGACTTCGAGCGGCATCAGATCGAGTTCAATCTCGATGATGTCCAGGCGCTCATCGTCACCCACGTCCATATCGATCATGTCGGCCGGCTGCCCTACCTGCTCGCGGCGGGCTACCGCGGGCCCATTTACTGCTCGGTGCCCTCGGCACGTCTGCTGCCTCTCGTGATCGAGGATGCGCTGCGAGTCGGGTTCACCCGCAATGCGCAGCTCATCGAAGGCACCCTCGCGCAGATGGCTCGGCAGATCGTCCCGCTGGACTACGCCAGCTGGCAGTCGCTGCCGGCTCCCTCGGCAGCGCCGGTCCGCGTTCGCCTGCAGCGCGCCGGGCACATTCTCGGCTCCGCTTACGTGGAATTCGACGTGGGGAGGGGGCGAGGGAGCCGGCGCGTCGTGTTTTCCGGGGATCTCGGCGCACCCTGGGCGCCACTGCTGCCGGCGCCGAAGCCGCCTCAGCGTGCGGATGTCATCGTCCTCGAGAGCACCTATGGCGATCGCAGGCACGAGGACCGGCGCCATCGCCGCGATCGCCTCGAGGCGGCCATCGACCATGCCTTGGCCGATGGCGGGACGGTGATGATTCCGGCGTTCAGCATCGGCCGCACTCAGGAGCTGCTGTACGAACTCGAGGGCCTCATTCACGACCGTCGCAGCAAGCGCTGGCGCGAGCTGGAAGTCATCGTCGACTCGCCGCTGGCCGCGCGCTTCACTGCGGTCTATCGCGAGCTCAAGCCCTACTGGGATGCGGAGGCGCATCGCCGTCTGCGTGCCGGACGCCATCCGCTGAACTTCGACAATCTCTACACCGTGGACAGCCACGAGGACCACGAGCGGACCGTCAGCTACCTGGCGGCCAGCGGTCGGCCGGCCGTGGTCATCGCCGCCAGCGGCATGGCTGCGGGTGGCCGCATCGTGAACTACCTGAAAGCCATGATCGGCGAGCCGAGGAACGCGGTGCTGTTTGTCGGCTACCAGGCCCGGGGCACACCGGGTCATCGGATTCAGCGCGTCGGCGCGAGGCAGGGCAGGGTGACGCTGGACGGCGAGTCCCACCGCATCCGCGCCCAGGTCGCCACGATCAGCGGCTACTCGGCCCACGCCGATCAGGCGGATCTCGTCCGCTTCGTGACGGGCATGCGGCGATTGCCGGGCGAAGTGCGCCTGATTCACGGCGAGCGTCGCGCCATGCAGACCCTGCGCAGGGCCCTGCAGGCCAAGGCGTCGACCCGGGGACAACGCCTCAACGTGACGCTGGCCATGATGACGCGGTGAAGCAAGGTTGCCTGCCGCCTTGTGCCGTGCAACGCAATCGACCTTCTGACATGCAAAGAACAGCTGACCCAAGCGGATACGCTTTCCCACTGCGTCTCGCTAGCGTCTTGCGTTTCGCCAGTGGGAGCTGACGTCGGCTGGGCCTCACAGGCCGCAGGGCGGCGTCGCGATCGCGGACTGCCGCCGGGTTCA
>REEU01000308.1 GCA_007694905.1 Gammaproteobacteria bacterium
ACGCCCGCAGTCGCGGCATCGCCCTGTTCGGTGACCTGCCGATCTACGTCGCCCACGACAGTGCCGATGTCTGGCGCCAGCGCCAGTACTTTCGCCTCGACGCCGCCGGTCAACCGCTGGAGGTTGCGGGCGTGCCCCCGGATGCGTTCTCGGCCACTGGCCAGCGCTGGGGCAATCCACTGTATGACTGGGATCGCCTGGCTGCGGACGGGTATGGCTGGTGGACCGACAGAGTGGGGCATCAGTGCGCACTGTTCGACATGCTGCGTGTCGATCACTTTCGCGGCTTCGAGTCCTACTGGGCCATTCCCGGGCGCGCGCCCACGGCGGAACACGGTCGCTGGTGCCCCGGCCCGGGCGATGAACTGTTCGAGCGGGTCGCCGACGTACTCGGGACGCTGCCGCTCGTTGCGGAGGATCTCGGCGACATCACCGCGCAAGTGGACGCCCTCCGCCGCCGTCACGGCTTTCCGGGGATGCGGGTGCTGCAGTTCGCCTTCGAGGGTGATGCGGACAACCCCCACCAGCCCCGGAACCACACGCCCGACACGGTGGCCTACACCGGCACTCACGACAACGACACCACGCTCGGCTGGTGGCGAAGCCTCACCACCGCAGACCGCAAACGGATCCTGGCTGCCATGGGGCGATCCTCGGAGGCCGCCATGCCCCTTGCGCTCGTGGAGGAAGCCATCGCGTCGGTGAGCCGGCTTGCGGTGATTCCCATGCAGGATCTGCTTGGGCTCGGCAGCGAAGCACGCATGAATACGCCCGGTCAGGCCGAGGGCAACTGGCGCTGGCAGCTTCCCGAGGCCGCGCTGGATGCCGCACCCGATCCCTGGATCCAGCCCATGCTCGAGGACGCCGGCCGCATCACAGTGGGCGGCGACGACTGAGCGGTCATCGCGGCGCAGGCGCGTGGCCTGGATCGGTTACCGGAAGGGGTCGTCTGGGCAGAGCAGCGTCACCGGCAGCGTCCGGAACAGGTCCGCCGCGAGAACGGCGGCACCACCATCCTGCCGGTCCCAGGGTACGGTTGCGGCACTCATGACGTCGAACGCGCCGTCGCCCGTTACCACCTCCGGCAACTCCACACGGGTATCGCCCCAGTACCGCCGGGCGCGTGACACATCGGCGTCCGCACCGAGCAGCCGTGCCGGCCAGCGCAGTATGGCGGTCACCGTCCAGGACTCATCCAGAGTGCGGGCGAACGCACAGATATGCTCACGGGCAGGGCCGGTGACCGTCAGCGGCCGATAGTCACCGTCCCGATACAGCCCCTGGCGGAGACGACGCAGACGAAGGGCGCGCCAGATGACCAGCAGTTTCACGCGATCATCGGTGAGATCCTGCGCCAGGTCTTTGATCCTCGCCGCGGCATCGGGTGCCGAGACGAGTTCCTGAAGCTCCCGCAGGAGTTCCCGGCGGCGATCAAAGTCCACCACGCGCCGGTTGTCCGGATCCATCAGGTCGAAGCGCCAGAGTTCATTGCCCTGATAGAGGTCGGGCACGCCCGGCGCGGTGAGCCGAACCACAGTCTGGGCCAGACTGTTGCAGGCGCCGAGCCGGGCGACCTGGCGCTGGAAGGTCCGAAAATCGGCCAGAAAGGCATTGTGCCGCCGCAAGCCCAGGGTGCGGCGGACAAAGTGTTCGATGCCCGCCTCATACTCCGGATCGGGCTGACTCCAGGACGTATGAGTCTTCGCTTCGCGTACCGCCTTGTGCATGCACCCCACCATGCGGTCGATGAACGCCTCCCGGCCCGCGGGCTCGTCGGCGTGCGTCACCCAGGTACCCAGCAGGGTCTGATAGAACAGATACTCGTCATTGCGCGAAGGCACACGCTGCCCATCCACCTCGCGCCGAAAGCGCCGGTTCAGCCGGCTCCAGCGAAACACCCGCTGCTGCCAGATACCAGGCCACTCGGTCAGTACTGCCAGACGGGCCCGAACGTCCTCGCTGCGCTTACTGTCGTGAGTCGAGGCCGCCAACAGTCCATGCGGCCGGAATCGTGCCCGGTCGCCATTGAGCTTGTGAAAGGCTCGCAAGGACAAACTGAACCGGGTCGGATCACCCCCCACTTCATTGCGACAGACCAGCCGGTTGTAGCGATAGCCTGCGGTGTCCTCGAGGCCTTTCGCCATGACCGGTACCGTGTACTGCTGAAACCGCTGCACGAAGTCTTCGACCCGCTTCTTAAGGGTCGGATCATGAGGGCGTACCGGGGCTTGGAGCAGCAGCGCTCGCAGGAATCCGTAGACCGGGGCATCCTCGACCGGTGCCCGACGCAGTGCCTGCTGCACTGCCATGTCGATGCTCTGGCGATCCTCCTCCGAAGCACCATGGGGGCCGACATAGGTCCGATAGACTGGAAAGCTCGCAACGATCTCAGCCAGCGCGTCACGCAGGCCATTGAGCGTGAAGTCCCGGGTGTGACGGTCGCTCTGGGCGATGGCATCCGCCAGGCTGGCCAGCATGGTCAATTCGCTGGACAGGTGACTGTGGATCACGAGGCGCTTGCTCTGCAGCAGCACTTCCGCGAACGGCTCCCCGGCGCCGACGAAGCGACGGTAGAGGCGGGTCAGCCCCTGCTCGCCGGCAGGATCAAGCAACACGGCGTCGAGTTGCTCGGCGAACTCGTATCCGGTGGTGCCCTCCACCGGCCAGTCCGCCGGCAGCTGTTCGTGGCTGGCAAGAATCTTCTCGACCACCAGATAGCCGGGGAAGAATTCCCGCAGCCGCCGGGTGTACTCGGCGGGATCGAAAACCCCATCCACATGGTCGATGCGCAGCCCCTGCAGCGCACCGGAGCCAGTCAGTCTGCGGACAAGGCCATGGACGGCGTCGAACACCTCGGGCTCCTTCAGGCGCAGGCAGGCGAGGTCGTTGATGTCGAAGAAGCGCCGGTAGTTGATCTCGTCGGCCGCCACCCGCCAGTGGGCAAGGCGATAGGCCTGAGCCTCGAACAGCTCGTGGAGGCGGTCGAAGCTTCGGGCCACAGCCGGCTCACCATTGCAGGCGTCGGCAGCATCGCGGATCGCAACCGCCACAGCCGGTGCAGCCGCGCAGAGCGCGGCAAGTTCGTGCCGAGATTCGCGCGCCTGGCGAACGCGCCGCTCCCGTGCCGTCGGGCCGGCGGCGTCACGTGTAGGCAATGCGGCAAGCGTCAGACTGATCCGTTCCAGGTCCGCCCGGGTCGCGGCGCTGGCCACCTGATCAGCAGCTTCGTCCAGCACCAGCGGATACGTCGCAGGATCCAGCGGCAGATGGTGGTGGTGAAACCCGAAATGCAGGCTGCCGCAGGCAGGATCGAAACCGAGGCGCAGGTCACCGCGCTCCAGCACCGCACCATAGTGATCATCGAGTATGGGGAGCAGCACCTTGCCCCGTAGTCGGCGCAGGACCGGCTGCCAGTGGATGTCGAAGTAATGCGCGCGGGGCGATGCCGGCCCATGCTCGAGGATGTCCAACCACCAGGCATTGTCGTCGCCTCCCACTCCCATGTGATTGCTGACCAGATCCATGATGTGGCCCATGCCGCGGCGCTCCAGTGCCGCGACCAGGCGCTCGAAACCTGCGGCACCGCCGATTTCCGGTTGAAATGCATGGTGATCGGTAACGTCATAGCCGTGAGGGCTGCCTTGGCGGGCCTTGAGGTAAGGCGAACAGTAGAGGTGGCTGACTCCCAGTTCATCCAGCCAGGGCACGAGGGCAGCGGCGTCCGCGAACGTGCAACGCTGGCCAAGCTGCAGCCGATAGGTGGCGCTGGGTATCCGATGCAGACCGCTCATGACGAAGCGAACCAGGCGACACCCCAGGGCACGAGCGTCAGCTCCCCCATCGCGGCAACGGGCTCCGGCGCTGCGTAAAAGCATGCGCCAGACGGTCGAACGAGGTCGCAAAGCTGCTGCGGACCGAGGTTCGCCAGCACCGTCAGCCGGCGTGCGCCATGACACCAGGTGGCGACCAGTCCACGGTCACCGAGTCGGCAGAAGCCGCCGGGCACCGGACGCAGACGCCCCAGCATCGGCAACACCAGCTCACGTCGCAGGTGCAAGAGCTCCCGATGCAGGGCGAACCACTCCCGCGCAGCGGCAGACTCTGGCCATGACCAGTCCAGCACCGCCGCGCGAAAGGTCTCTTCGGCGCAGGGATCCGGGACCTGCTCGGCGTGCTGATCGGGAAACTCGCGCTGGCGTCCCTCACGGACGGCAGTCGCCAGCGGTTCCTCGCAATCCCAGAAGAACGGAAACGGCTGCCGCGCGCCCCACTCCTGGCCCATGAACAGCAGCGGCGGAAAGGGGGCGAGCAGCAGCAGTGCCGTGGCAGCGCGCAGCGCCGGCTCCGGCGCCAACACGCTGATGCGCTCGCCCGCGGCACGGTTGCCGATCTGATCGTGGTTCTGAAGAAAGCCGACGAATGCCGCAGCGGGCAGATCGGCACTCGGCTCGCCCCGGGGTCGCCCACCGCGGAACGGCGAGGGCTCACCCTGCCAGGCAAACCCCTGCTCCAGGCAACAGAGCAGGCGGCGCAGCGGATCACTCGCATAATCGGCGTAGTAGCCCGTGGCTTCTTCGGTGAGCAGGACGTGCAGCGAATGGTGCAGGTCGTCGTTCCACTGGGCACTGAAGTGCCGCACGGATCCGCCCGCTTCGCGCCGCAGGTAGCGGGCCTCGTTGGCGTCGTTTTCCAGGATGAGGTGCACCTCGCGGTCGGTGCCAGGTCCCTGGTGAACGGCCTCGGCGATGTCCAACAGGATGTGCTGTTCAGACTCATCGATGATCGCGTGCACTGCGTCGAGCCGCAGGCCGTCGAGGTGGTATTCCTCGAGCCAATACAGTGCGTTGTGCACGAAGAATGTCCGGACCGGTGCACTGTCGACGTCATCGAAGTTGATGGCCGCGCCCCACGGCGTCTGATGACGGCGGGAGAGGAAGGCCGGCGCATAGTTCGGCAGGAAGTTGCCCTCGGGTCCGAAGTGATTGTAGACGACGTCCAGCAGCACCATGAGGCCGCGCGCATGGGCAGCGTCAACGAGCTGCCTGAGTGCCTGCGACCCACCGTAGCCATGGCGGGGCGCAAACGGCAGGACGCCGTCGTAGCCCCAGCTCCAGCGGCCCGGGCCTTCCGCTACCGGCATTAGCTCCAGTGCGGTGACGCCGAGATCCAGCAGGTGATCGAGCCGCCGCCGGATGCCATCGAAGTCGCCTTCTGGCGTGAAGCTGCCGACGTGAACTTCATGGATCACCGCGTCTTCCCACGGCCGACCGCGCCAGGCCTGGTCCGTCCAGGTGAACTGGTTGGGGTCGATCACTTCGCTCGGGCCGGCATGGCCCAAGGGCTGCTGGCGCGAGGCCGGGTCTGGCACCGCCAGAGAACCATCGATCAGGAAGCGATAACGGGAACCGGGACCAGCAGCCGGCGCATCGCAGGCGTACCAGCCATCGCCCGTATCATCCATGTACAGATCGCCAACCCCGTCCAGCGCCAACGTCACAGCATGCGCCGCAGGTGCGAAGAGCTGGAAGCGAACACCGCCGCCGGCAAGGATACGGGTGCCGAACGGCATGTCGTGGCAGTGCTCCACGCCCAGGACGCTCAACTCAGCGTGATCCGCTCCCCCGCACCACTGCGCAGAGCTGCCATAAGGGTCAGGTACTCGCGCAACTGGCGGGTGAGCAGGAAGCTTCTTCGCGTGAACTCGCGCGCCTTGGTACCCATCTCCAGGCGCTGCTCACGGTTGTGCATCAGGTAACGAATGCGCAGCGCAGCGCCTTCCGGCGAGTTCACCAGGAAACCGGTGTGATAGTTCGTCACCTGCAGACGAATCCCACCGGTGTCCCCACCGATGACGGGACGGCCTTTCCACAAGCCCTCCGCCACGGTCAGACCGAACCCTTCGCGCACCGACTTCTGCACGACGATGTCAGCGCTCCGCTGCAATGCGTTCACCGTGACGTCGTCCCTTGGAGGCAACTCCGCCACGAAGATGTCCGGGTCATCTCCTGCAGCCTCCCGGACCTCATGCAGGACCTCTGCGCCCTCCGGGTCGTCTGCGGCCCCGCCGCCGGCCAAAACGAGCTGCAGCCCGGGCACGAAACCCTTGGCAAGCCGATATGCTGTGATGACGCCCACCGGATCTTTGAAGCGGTCAAAGCGGGAGATCTGCACAATCAAGGGCCGCTCGGGATCGAGCCCCATGCTCGCGCCCGCGCCCCGGACCTCCTTATCGGTCAATTCCCGGTTCTTGTCGCTCAAGGGATCGATGGCCGGCGGAATCACGTAACTCGAATGCGGCAGGGGCCGGACAAAGGCCGGCAGCGAAAATACGCTGGCGTCATAGGTGGCCACATGTCCGTGCAGATAACGCCATACCCGCGGATCGGGATGACTGGCGTCGATGTGGCAGCGCCAGATCCACCTGCCGCGCCGACGCGGCA
>REEU01000105.1 GCA_007694905.1 Gammaproteobacteria bacterium
CGCGGAAGATTGCTCGCAAGCTCGAGGAAGACGTGGCGTTTCGGGTGTTGGGGGCAGGTAACTTTCCGAGCCATCGCACGATCTGCGACTTTCGCAAGCGACATCTGAAGGACTTTAAAGCGCTGTTCATGGAGTTGGTTCAGCTGGCTCGGGAAGGCGGACTGGTGAGCCTGGGTACGATGTGAACGTGCCCTGAGGGCCAGAGTCGCAGGAGACTTGATCAGCACTTGCTTGGAAGGCCGAGGCTTGCCTTGGTCCGACTCCACACGGTCGCCACTTGTCTGGCCATCTCGTCAGGCCGTTCGGGGTTCCAGGTCGTCGCCGCGAAGGTGGTGAAGGATGCTTGCCAGCACACGGCAGGCATCCATGGCGGTGAAGATACCAACCAGTGAGCCGTCACGGATCACCAGCGCTGAACCAATCCTGCGCTCCGCCATAGTTTCCAGCATGGCTTCGAGTCGGGTGTCTATTTCGACCACGTAGACCGAGTCGACACTCACGTCCCGGACTTTGAGTGATTCGCCGGGCGGTAAACGAAGCTCGGACTCGAGCGCCAGGTTGAGGTCGCGCTCGGTCACTACGCTGGCCAATTTGCCGCGCTCCTTCACGGGCAGGTGCCGGACCTGATGCTTTTGCATCATGGCTCGGGCTTCCTCCACCGGCTCGTCGATGTCGATCCACCATGGAAATGGTGTCATGACCGATTTGAGTAGTGGCATTCGGTTCATGTTGTATTCCTTCGAACATGGCCAGGGATCAGATCCACCGTATCCCGTCTGGCTGAAGTTCACCAGATCAAGATCAGCAAAGGACGTGTTTGCGCCACATGAAACGACAGAGGCGCCTCGTCTGCACGCTCGCGTTACGCGGCCGTCGACCACGGATGGGCACGCTCGATCAGCAGCGCTGTATCGTTGCCGCGAGGCAGCACCCCGAAGTGATGTCCCGCCTGCTTGAGGCGCGTGCTGCAGAACGCTTCCGCCACTGCCGTGGGAGCGTGCTGCAGGAGAATGGATCCCTGCAGCGCCAGCGCCATGCGCGCGACCAGATCCCGGGCCCTGAACTCAGCGTCGTCGGGGTCGGCCAGGGCATCCTTCAACCGCTGCACGTGGTCGTCGTAGGCCGAATGGCGGCCCAGAGCCGGCTCGATCTCCGCGACGAAGCCGTCCCGAACCGCGGGCGTCCTGCCCAGTGCTCGCAGCACGTCCAGGCACTGCACGTTGCCGCTGCCTTCCCAGATCGGGTTGATCACGGCCTCGCGGTACAGTCGCGGCATGATGCAATCCTCCATCACACCATTGCCGCCGAGACACTCCATGGTCTCGTAGGCCAGCTGCGGCCCGCGCTTGCAGATCCAGTACTTGCCTACGGCCGTGCCCAGCCGGAACAGCAGGGCCTCGTGTTCGTCCGCTTCCCGCCGATCGAGGGCCCGGCCCATGCGCAGGGTCAGCGCGATGGCCGCCTCATATTCGAGTGCGAGATCGGCCAGCACATTGGCCATCAGCGGCTGCTCCACCAGTCGCGCACCGAAGGCGCGGCGTTGTGAGCAATGGTGGATAGCTTGGCTCACGGCCATGCGCATCTGGGCACTGGAACCGATCATGCAGTCGAATCGGGTCAGCGCCACCATCTGGATGATGTTCGCAACGCCGCGGCCCTCATCGCCTACCAGCCAGCCCTCCGCGCCGCGCAGCTCGACCTCGCTGGAGGCATTGGACTGGTTGCCCATCTTGTTCTTCAGGCGGATCACCTGCAGCGGGTTCTTGCTGCCATTGTCGCACCAGCGGGGGACCAGGAAGCAGGACAGCCCTTCGGGCGCCTGCGCGAGCATCAGGAACAGATCGCACATGGGGGCCGACAGAAACCACTTGTGCCCCACGAGCCGATAGGGTTGGCCCGCACCCGGGTGGGCTACGGGCGTCGCTGCGGTGGTGTTCGCGCGGACGTCCGAGCCGCCCTGCTTTTCGGTCATGCCCATGCCGACGGTCAATGCATGCTTCTCGGCAGGCGCAACATTGCGTGGGTCGTAGTCGCAGGCGAGCACTTTGGATTCGAAGCGCGCGGCCAACTCAGGCTGCAGACGCAGCGTGGGGATGGACGCGAAGGTCATCGTGATCGGGCACCCGTGGCCGGCCTCGACCTGTGCCTGGAGAACGTACTTGGCGGCTCGGGCGACATGGGCGCCAGGTCGCGGATCACGCCAGGGGGTGGCGTGCAGCCCTTCGCTGAGCGAGCTGGCCATCAGACGGTGGTAGGCGTCGTGGTAGCGCACCCGATCGATGCGGCGGCCGAACCGGTCATGGGTATCCAGTTCTGGTTGGTAACGGTTCGCGAGCTCGCCGAGTTCCAG
Organism: Gammaproteobacteria bacterium; assembly: GCA_007694905.1. GTDB lineage: Bacteria > Pseudomonadota > Gammaproteobacteria > Pseudomonadales > Azotimanducaceae > SLTB01. Next base: position 2,351 of record REEU01000105.1, read on the forward strand.
CTGCGCCGCGGAGCCGGTCAGCCGCCCGAAGCGCCACAGATCATCTTCCGCCCAGGCCGCGTCCTCCCGGCGGACAGCCTCCTGCAGTGGAATGTCGGCACCGTAGCTGTCGTAGCCGCTGAGTTCGACGCCGACGTTCTCGACTGCGTGGGTTTCGCCGCGGGCGTGGTGTGTAGTCGAGGCGAGATCCTTACTCGGCTTGATCATGAGGAACTCCTCCGCAGGGTTGAACAGACCAATCTATTACGCTGGCTAAAGCGTTCCATGAAAGATGTAATACTTCGGATTCGTGCCAATGTTGCTTCATGGTGCGCAATGCTTTGGGCGACAAGTCGGGCTGGCTGCGGTACTGTCCTAGTCTACAATGTCGTCTGGAGATTGGTCACGATGCGTCAACATCATGGACCGCTGCCGGAAGTCAGCAAGGCTGAGCATCAGGTTCTGGATAGACTGTGGCTCAGTGGAGAGATGGGTGTCAGGGAAATTCATGAGGCGTTGCAGAACGGCTGGTCCTACTCCACGACCAAAACGGTTGTTGATCGCATGGCGAACAAGGGCCTGATCACGCGGCAGAAGCGCCATGGGGTCTACGTCTATGGTGCAGCGATCAGCCGGCCTGCGGGCCTCGCGCGTTGGCTGCGTTTCTTCGCAGACCAGCTTCTCGGGGTCGATCGCTCCACGGCGGTGGCGATGTTCGGACGCAGCAAGAAACTCGACAGCGAGGAAGTTGCGGAACTGGAGCGATTGGTGGAAGAGCTCGACGACGGGGTCGACGGCAGGCGCTGACGCCTGCAGCGACGCGGGGTGTCCTGCATCTGGGAGGGGTGATGCACGCGGGGCAATTGGACGTGATCAGCTATCTGCTGCTGGTGGACCTGTTCTATCGCAGCGTGTACGTCTTCGTCCTGTGCATTCCTGCCATCGTCGTGAGCTGGTGGTTGCGGCACCGACTGCCGATGCTGCAGTTCATTCTCTGGGCGCTGGTCCTGCTTCGCGCCGTGCTGCCTGCCGGCTATGCCATGCCGTTCAGCGTGCGCGAGGCACTGGTCCCATGGCTGCCGGACCTGTTCGGATTCGTGGAATTGCGTCTGTGGCTTGTGGGACACGGCTGGTTCGCCGTGGCGAGTCCGGCCCTGACCGAGGGCGTGCCTTGGCTCACTTGGCACGTTGCTGCGGTTCTGGTCTGGACTCTGATCAGCAGCATACAGCTGTGGCGATTTTTCGCCCTGCGTCGCTTCTACCGCGCGCTGTACACGGCTGCAGAGCCGGTCACGGATACGACGCTTACAGCAAGCATCGAGCGTTGGCGGGCACGTTTTCGGATCCGGCGACCGGTTGTACTCCGAACGGGGGATGCAGCCGTTTCACCGTTCACTATCGGGGTGTTCAGGCCAGGGGTCTACATTCCCCGCTCGCTCCTCGAGGCACCAGGCAGCGATGAACTCGATGCCATTGTCGGCCACGAGTTGGCCCACGTGCAGCGCCTGGACGACCTCTGGATCCTGGTGCAGGGACTGCTGCGAAGCCTGTTTTTTTTCCTTCCTCCTGTGCATCTCGCCGCTGCCCAGCTCACCCGGCAGCGTGAACTGCTTTGCGATCAGCTGGCCGTCAGTCGCGGTCAGTTGTCGGCAAGAAGTTATGGGCGCAGCTTGCTGGCGGTGATACGCCGGACCGTACCCGGCGATCCGCATGCGGCACCTGCCCATCTGATCGGTGACGCCGCGTTCTGTTCGGCCCGCATCGCCGCCCTCAAGGACGCCGCAGGCACCGGAGTACGTGGCGTCGGCGTCAGCGTGCTGGTGTTCGCTTTGGGTGTCCTGTTCGTATTGCCACTGCATCCCCATGAGAGGGGGCAAGCGGCGAAGGCCGAGCGGTTCCAGCAGCGAGCCGCAGCGGGGATGCCAGCGTCTGCCCCACGCTTTCGCATGCCCCTGGAGGATGCAACATTCGGCGGGGGCTTCAGGATGCTCCCGCCTGCCGAGCGTGTTTCCTACACCTATCACACCGGTCTCGACCTCATCGCTCCCGAGGGTAGCCCCATTCTGGCCATGGCCGCCGGTACCGTGGAGCACGTCGTTGTCGGAGCACGCGATCGCATATCGGCTCGGACCGGCGGCTACGTGGTGATTCGCCACGGCGAGTACTTGGCGTATTACACTTATCTGGCACACCCAAGGGTTTCCGTCGGTGACACGGTTGGCGTCGGCGAAAAAATAGGTGAGCTGCGGTCACCTCCGTTCTCCCCGGAGGGGAAATCAACGCATATGCACCTTGAGATCATGCACAAAGGTCGTAGCATCGACCCCGCCCCGTTGCTGAGATCGCGTTCCTGAGGAAAGCCCATTGCGTAGGGCGATCCGGCCGGACTATAGACTGCTTTTTAGATCCTGGACTACAATGTAGTCTTGCGCGCCGATCGTTCTTCGGTGCGACCATGCCTCAAGGGGGGGACGCTACATGGCTTGCCGGCCCAACATGATTCGAACTGCCCTGCTGTTCTGCTATGGACCGCTGTTCTGGGCGGCAATACCTGCATCGAGTCAACAGCCTGCGGGCAGTCAGCGTGCAGCGGTACTCGACGAGGTCGTCGTTACCGCGCAACGCCGCGAGGAGCGCCTGCAGGATGCACCCCTGTCCGTGGTCGCGCTCAGCGGCGATGACATGCATGAGCGCGGCATCGCGAGCATCAAGGATCTCGCCGATGGTGCGGTGCCTTCGGTCCGCATGGCGCCGTTCTTCGGGCGTGCTTCCGCCATCGCGCTGTCCATGCGCGGTATCGCCTCCGGGGACGTCACCCAGATCAGTCGCGATCCGAGCTTCGGGATCTACATCGACGGCGTCTATCTCGGTCGCGTTCAGGGCCTTGGCACGGACCTGATTGACGTCGAGCGCATGGAGGTGCTGCGTGGCCCGCAGGGGACCCTGTTCGGACGTAATGCCGTGGGCGGTGCATTGAACATCGTCTCGCGGCAGCCGGCCGGCATCTTCGCGCTCCGGCAACGGGCGAGCGTAGGCAACCTCGGCGCGCGTAATCTGTCGACCAGCGTGGATCTGCCTGAGTTCGCAGGTATCAGCATCAAGATTGATGGCCTGTACGCCGAGCGTGATGGGTGGGTCAAGAACGATTTCGAAGACCCGAATCAGAGCTTCGACTACAACTACATGCAGAAACAGGGGCTGCGGATTGCGGCGCTTTGGGAGCCCACCGATCGCCTGGATGTGCTCTACGCCTACGACACGTCCCGTGACCGCCAGACCAGCGCGTATCCTCATATCGACCGCTTCGTGGACGATCGCCCGGTCGCTCCCCTCGTGAGTGTCGAGCCCTCTCGCGTGCGCGAGGCTCGCTTTGGTGCGCCGCTGCGCCCGAGTCGGGGGGCCGTGGAAGGGCATACGCTAACCGCCAACTATGCGCTCAGCGAAAGCCTGACCTTGCGTTCGATCTCTTCCTACCGCGAGCTCGAGCAGTCACAGCAGGACCAGTGGGCAGGGTCATTCTTCGGTGCCAATTTCAGGGGCGTCGGTCTGACCGGTCGGCTCAGTGTGGCCGACGTCGAGCAGGACCAGTTCAGTCAGGAACTGCAGCTTCTCGGTTCGACACCGCGACTCGAGTATGTCGTTGGGGCGTTCTACTTCGAAGAGGACGGCAAGGACTCGGCCGACACCATCATTCCCCAGCGCTACGTCGATGGCGGTACCGCGGTCGTCACGTTCGATCCTTTCATCGTCAGTCCTTCCCGTTCAAGCCGTGCCGAGGCCAGGTCTCGGGCCCTGTTCGGACAGCTGACCTGGACCCCGCCCGTGCTCGAGGACCGGCTGGATTTGACGCTTGGTCTGCGCTACACGGACGACAAGAAGAAGGGGGCATTGACGTCCATCAGCGGTGCGCCCCCCGAGCCCCCCCTCGAGTTCCGCTTCAGCAACGACCGCGTCGACCCGCTCGTGGTCCTGGCGTATCGCTTCAGTGACGACCTGAGTACCTACCTGCGCTGGTCGACGGCGTATCGGGCGGGTGGTGCGAACTCGCGCTCGGCCTCGTTCAATCCCTTCGACGAAGAGGAAGTGAAGGCGTGGGAGCTCGGCGTCAAGACCGAATTCTGGGATCGCCGGGCCCGCCTCAATCTGGCTGCATTCCACATGGACTACGACGATCAGCAGTTCACGTTCACCTCACCGCTGAATCCGTCGATCTCCGAGACGGTGAATATTCCAGGTACGGTGAAGATTCGCGGCCTCGAAGCCGATCTTCAACTCGCGCCTGCGGCGGGACTGCTGCTCAACGCGAGCTATACCTACACGAATGTGAATTCACCCGCCGTGACCAATCCCTTCCCGCCGAACCCGGTGTTTCAGCCCAGGGGAGGCCTGACGCCGAAGCATGCTGCATCAGCATCGGCCGACTACCAGTTCGAGCCTTCTCGTTTCGGAACCCTGCGCACCCGTGTGGATGTCATCTACTCCAGTTCGCTGTTCGTGAGTTCCTTGAGTTCGGACAACGTCGACTCGCGGGTGCTGGTGAATGGCCGGGTCGTCCTGGAGGACATCCCGTTGCGCAGTGATGCGGTGAACCTGGAGCTGGCGCTCTGGGGTCGGAATCTTTTGGACCGAAAGTACACCTACTTCGACGGTACGCTCGACGCGCAGGGCTTCTCTGGAGCCAGGGCAGTCTGGTACGGGCTGCCTAGAACCTTGGGCCTCGAACTCACGTTGCGGATGTGAGGCAGACGACGATGAGGTTTCGCATGGCTCAGACTGCCCGTCGCCAGCTCGGTTTGGCATCCTTCGTCGGGCTTGTTGCGCTTCTGGCGGCGAGCCCGGCCTGGAGTCTCGAAGTCTGGTTCGTCCGGCATGCGGAAAGCGAGTTCAACGTCGTCGATGGACCCCTGCCTGTTCCGGACGATGGCGTCAGCTATCCGCTTACGCCGGAGGGGGTGCGCCAAGCTGCCATGCTTGGTGCACGCTTCACGGGGATCGACGTCGACTATCTCTACAGCAGCACCCGTCTGCGCACCTTGCAGACCGCCGGTGCGATCTCCTTGCGCACGGGCACCCCTGTGCGACTGGCGCCCGCTGCAGTCGAGGTCTCCTTCGGGCCGGCACCGGATCTGAGTCGCGATGTGTTGCCGGTTTTCCGACGCTGGGCAGAGGGCGACGATGACGTTCGCGCAGGCGAGGAGGGTGAGAGTCTCGAGGACTTCAGGGCGCGCTTCATGCCGTTCTGGGAGGAGCTCGTGGCCGCGCACGGCGACGAGGAGGCGCGCCTGGTTCTGGTGACGCATGGCGGTATCATCATGTTCATGCTCCCTGAGTTGTGTCCGGAAGTGAGCCGGAGCTACGCGATGGAGCACCCGATGCGCAATGCGGAGCTCGTCAAGACGAGGCTGAAGTCCGGGCAGCTGCAGTGCCTGAGCTGGATGGGCGTGGCGTTGGACGGTGAGGACTGAGTCCAGCTGTTCCACCACTCGGCCTAGGCTGCGGTTGGATGCGGCAGCACGGCGTGGGCGACCCAGCCATTGGCAGTGCTATCGAGTCTCACGGTGGCGCCGACGGCGGCGGTGGCTTCGGCCAGCCATGGGGGTAGCGGGGCGCCGGTCATGGCCGTGAGCTCGATGCCGATACCCGCCTGATCTGCCGTGAGATTGAGGAAGAGATGCGCATAGGGGTGCCCTGGTTCGGGCACGCCGGCGAGCACCAGTGCAGCAGTCAGCCACTGCAGGCGCATCTTGTCCGTTGCAGGGAGATCGTCACCGACCTGCACCTCGACGGTGGCATCCCGCCCCGCCAGCAGTGCGACAAGGTGCTCGACGTCGTCGCGTAGGCTCTCGCCGGCGATCACTTCTTCTGCGCCGAGTTCGGCGTGTGCAAGTTCCAGGACCAGACGACTTCGATCGCGGGCCGTCCCGGTGACCTTGATGATCTGCTCGAGGCGCTCGGGCAGGCGGCCCGCCGTCGGACGCTGGGCCAGTTCCGCCTGGCCGCCGATCACCGTCAGGTCGTTGTTAAAGTCGTGCGCAAGGCGGGCGGCAGCCCGGGCAAGCACCCGTTGTCTGAGAAGTTGGATTTCTGCGGCAGCGGGCATGGCAACGGCTCCGAGCGGGCGTCCTGTGGTTACAGGCGCTGGTAGCGGAAGTTGGCAGCGAGATTGGGCACTTCGACGGCCTTGACGGCCGGACTGATCCAGAAGCCTTGCATGGCGTCACAGCCAAGTCGATCGAGGAGCTGGAACGTGGCGGCCGACTCGACGCCCTCGGCGCAGACCTCGAGTCCGAGACTGTGGGCGAGCGCGATGCAGGAGCGGACGATCACGCGATCGCTTTCCGAGGTCTCGATCCCGGCCACGAACGATTTGTCGATCTTCAGTTCGCTGAAAGGCAGCTGGGCGAGGTGGGTCAGCGACGAATAGCCCGTCCCGAAGTCGTCCATGGCGAGGTTGAAACGCTTCAGACGACACCGGGTCAGGATTTCGGCTGCCTTTGCCGGATCCTGCATAGTGCCGCGTTCGGTGACCTCGAGCGTGACCCGTTTCGGATCCATGCCGCTGGCCGCGGTGATGCTGAGGAGCCGATCCGGAAGGCTGGTGTCGCAGAGTTGGGTGCGTGGCAGGTTGATGCTGACACCGAGGTCCATGGCGTGCTCTGCGAACCAGCGCTTGGCATGGGTCAACGACACCTTGAGCATGCGGTCGGTCATTTCGCTGATCAGCGGCAGCTCTTCCGCGAACGGAATGAAATGTTCGGGCGTCAGCAGTCCAAAGCGTGGATGCTGCCAGCGGATCAGCGCCTCGACGTCCCGAATCCGCCACGTGCCATCGGCCTCGCGATGGACGCGCGGCTGAAACAGCGGCATGAGCTCGCCCTGATCGATGGCGAGACGGAGCTCTTCCTCAGTAATCAGCCATTGGCCGCGCCAGTTCTGGTGGAGGACCGATTCGAGTCGTTCGAGCTCCAGCGGCTTTTCGATAAAGCCGAGCATGTTCAGGCCAAGATCCTGGCCCAGGCGCAGGGCGGCCTCGAGGACGCGGCCCCCCTCGCCACTCATGAGCATTACCGCGGCATCGCGACGGTGGTCTTTGAGGAACCGCAGCACCTCGACCCCGTCGTCGCCGGGCATGTTGAGGTCGAGCAGCACGAGGGACGGCTCAAATTCCTCGAAGGCGCTGGTCACCGCGGTGAGGCCACAGCAGGCGCGCACATTGAAGCCATAGGACCCTGCAACGTCGGCGATGAACTCGCAGATGAGGGATTCGTCGTCGATGACCATCAGGTTGTTGCCGGGTTCTACGTGCATGTTCATCCAATGCCACCAGAGCGAGGCGGTTATCCAGCGAAAAGCTTAGTTCAGATCCGGCAGGTTGCCGGATCGGGGAGCCCGCCTCGGGTTGAGCGAAGTCAGGCCGTGGGACCTCTCGGACGGCGCGGGAGGATGGCTCGCACGACGGTGCCCTGACCCGGAAGCGAGCGAATGCGCACCGCGCCGCCGAGCGCCCGGGCCCGCTCGCGGATTCCCAGCAGGCCGGAGCGTCCGAACGGTACCGCACCATCCAGCACCTGGGCTGGATCGAACCCGCATCCATCGTCCTCGATGGTGAGCGTGAGCACGCGGCTGCGGACTCTGAGCCGGATGAACAATCGCTCGGGTGCGCCATGCTGCAGCGCGTTACCGATGGCTTCCTGAGCGATCCGATAGGCGGCGACATCGACCTCGCTCTCCAGAGCACCGGGATCCGGCGGTAGATCGAGCGTGACCTCGATACCAGCGCCGGCGGTGCTTCGATCCATCAGCCAGCGCAGCGTGGGGACCAGCCCGAGATCGTCCAGCATGGGCGGTCTGAGGATGCCGGTCAGGGTGCGGGTCTCCTTCAGGCCGCTTTCCAATGCTTTCATGGCTTCCTGGAGCATGCCGCTCACGTCCCGGTCCTCGATCTGTTCTAAGGTGCTTTCCACCAGCAGCCGGGCCACGGTCAGGGTCTGTCCGAGCTGGTCGTGCAGCTGCCGGGCGATGTCGCGGCGTTCCTGCTCCTGGGCGTTGAGCAAACGGCGGGACAGCAGCCTCATCTCCTCGGAGGAGCGGTGTGCGCGGGCAAGCGCGATTCGGTCTTCGGTGCGTTCGTCGGCAAGATGGGGTTGCGCACGCTGGTCCGCCTCTTGCGAGGCCTGACGACGCAGCAGGGCGTAGAGTGCAATGGCGGTACCGGCGACGAACAGCAGTCCCTTCGTGGTATGGGCCACCGTCCCGCTGGCGAGAGCGTCCACCAGCAGATCAATGGCTATGATCCACACGGCGGCGAAGGCGGCATAGCACAGCGCCAGAACCAAGGGCTCCTTTCTGTGCGGGGGCTTGGTCGGCGCCGGCCTTCCCTTCACTGTGGCTGCCGCGGCAGTGCGTGTTGCATCCACATTATGCCCGCCCTGTTTGCCTGGAACCCGGATGCTATCATCGGTCCGATGAGGCGGCGTTCCGGGAAAGCCCTGATTTGGGTGGGATTGCAGCCGTGCGCGCTCGGAGGTGAGCAGGGATGGGCAGCATCCGAATTGTCCTGGTGGATGATCACGGCCTGATGCGGGCCGGCCTGCGGCGCCTGGTGGAGTCGATTGCAGGCGTCGAGGTCGTGGCGGAAGCCGAGAATGGCCGTGATGCGATTGCCCAGGTCCGTGACCATACTCCGCAGCTCGTGCTCATGGACGTGGCCCTGCCGATGCTCAATGGGCTCGAAGCATGCGCGCGGATTGCCGAGCGCTGGCCCGAGGTCGCGGTGCTGATGCTGTCCATGTACGCGAACGAGGAATATGTGCTGCGCGCATTGCGCAATGGCGCGCTCGGCTACCTGCTCAAGAGTGCTTCTGCGTCGGAGCTCGAGCTCGCCATCCGCTCTGCCGTGAAGGGCGACCGCTACTTGAGCCCCGAGGTCTCCAAGCACGTCATCGACGCCTATGTTCATCGCACGCAGAGTGGCGGTTCGCCCCTCGACGCATTGACGCCCCGGCAGCGCGAGGTGCTGCAGCTGGTTGCGGAAGGACACACGACCCGCGAGATTGCAGAAGTGCTGCACCTCGGTATCAAGACCGTGGAGACGCATCGAACCAATATCATGCGCCAGCTCGATGTCCACGACGTTGTCGGGCTCGTGCGCTTCGCCATGCGCCATGGCCTGCTGCCGGATGACAATGCTCCCGTCGGCGCGGGCGAGGGATCCTGATGGTCGCGCCGGATGGAGGTGATCGACAGGTCCGCATACCCACTCCCGAGGCACCCTTGCGGATCGGCGTCGTCGATGACAATGCCTTGTTTCGCCGCACCCTCGTGCGATTGATTGCGCGGCAGGCCGTGCTCCAGGTCGTGGCGGAAGCGGCCTCGGGTGCCGAACTCGATGCGCTTCTCTCGAGCGATCCGGAGCTGCTCCTGCTCGATCTTGAGGTGGGTGATGAGTCCGGTTTCGTTTTGCTCGAACACTGCCACGCGGTATCTCCGCAGCTCAGCGTGATCCTGCTCACCGGCCACGACCCGTCTGCGCTGCAGATCCCGGCACGAGACAAAGGTGCCCAGGCGTGCTGGTCGAAGAGTGATCTGCGCATTTTGCTGGAAACGCTGGCGACGCAGGGGGCGGCTCCTGCCCCTGTGCTCTACTGAACGGCTGCAGCAATCCTCGTGTACCCGCAGTGGGAATCGAGCCCCGAATCCGACAAGCTGGTTTCTTGGCGGCGCGTTTGCCATGATCCTGCGCCTCCCTTTGCGAAGACCATCGCGAGGGGTTGACGCCTTGGGAGGACGCCATGAACCAGAGAGGCGCTGCAAAGGCGCTCCATAAACCCATCGATCCGAAACTGTTCACGTGGCCGTCTTCGAATCCGCGGTTGCTGGGCAGCCGCTGCAACAACTGCGGCACCACGTCCTTTCCTTCCCAGACCAGTTGTCCGCGCTGCTGCAGTGAGGATGTGACGCCCTGCGAGCTCGCCACCCGCGGCACGCTATGGTCCTTCACCATCCAGGGTTTCCTGCCGAAGTCGCCGCCCTATGCGGGCGAAGAGACGGCCGCAACGTTTCAGCCCTACGGCGTCGGTTACGTCGAACTGCCTGATCAGGTCCGCGTCGTCAGTCGGCTGAAGGTATCGAGCCCCGAGGAACTCGAGATCGGCATGGACATGGAGCTCGTGTTCGAACCCTTCCGCGTCGATGAAGACGGTGCGGAAATCATCAGCTACGCCTTTCGACCCGTCGCCTGACGCGCCTGGAAGGGAAGGAGGAGGTCGGCAATCATGACTGATGTCGCCATCGTCGGTATCGGCATTCACCCGTTCGGGCGCACGGACGGCGTGTCCGGGCTGGAGCAGGGCGCCTTCGCCGTGCGGCAGGCGCTGAGGGACTGCGGGCTGGAGTGGTCGGACATGCAGTTTGCCTATGGCGGATCGTCGGCCGCCGGGAACGCGGACTCGCTGGTCAATTCGCTGGGTCTGACCGGCTTGCAGTTCATCAACGTCGCCAACGGTTGTGCCACGGGGGGCAGTGCGCTGCAGTCCGCCTACATGGCGATCAAGTCCGGGATGTTCGACCTAGGCGTCGCCGTAGGTTTCGACAAGCATCCGCGTGGCGCCTTCGCTGTGGAGCCGGAGAAGATGGGGCTCGGCAAATGGTATGGCGATGTCGGTCTCGCGCTCACCACCCAGTTCTTCGCCATGAAGATCCAGAAGTACATGCACGACTTCGGCATCAGCGAAGCCACGCTCGTGAAGGTGGCCGAAAAGAACTACGGCAATGGCGCGCTTGCGCCTCATGCCTGGCGCAAGACGCCATTGACGTACGATCAGATTGCGACGTCACCCATGATCAGCCACCCACTGCGCAAGTACATGTTCTGCTCGCCAGCGGAGGGGGGCTGCGCCATTGTCCTTGCCAGCGCGGAGAAGGCCCGGCAGCTCAGTACGCAGCCTCTGTTCCTGAAGGGCGCGATCGTGCGGACGCGACACTTTGGTTCCTTCGAGGTGTTCACCCAGGGTCAGGCGCTCGAGCAGGCGCCGAGCCCCAGCGTGGACGCATCGAAGGCGACCTTCGAGATGGCCGGCATCGGCCCTGAGGATATTCAGGTCGCGCAGCTCCAGGACACCGAGTCCGGCGCTGAGACCATGCACATGGCCGAAAACGGCTTCTGCGCCGATGGTGATCAGGAAAAGTGGATCCGGGAAGGCTACACCCGCATCGACGGCAGGCTGCCGGTGAACACCGATGGCGGCTGCCTCGCGAACGGCGAACCGGTGGGTGCCTCCGGACTGCGTCAGGTCTACGAGGTCTGCGTTCAGTTGCGCGGTCAGGGTGGTGCGCGTCAGGTCGGCAACGATCCGAAGGTGGGCTACACCCATGTCTACGGAGCGCCGGGTCTCTCGGGCTGCACGATCATCTCCCGCTGAGGCCCGGCACAGCTCCGGGTCTCAGCGGAACCGAGGGGTCAGACGGCCTTCTGGCCGTAGCGGGCCTGCAGCTTGCGCATGCCGCCCAGCCAGCGGTCATAGTCGCCGGCCTTGCGCTGGATGTACTCGCGCACACTCGGATGCGGCAGGATCAGGAACGTCTCTTCAGCCAGTCCTTCCACCACCACGTCTGCTACCGCCTCCGCCGACATGATGCCGTCGACGCCGGCCACACCGCCGGCGTCGGTCCCGGCGATCATCGGCGTGTCCACCGCCTGGGGACACAGCACCGAGACGCGAATGCCTTCGTTGCCGTGGGTGATGGAAATCCACTCCGCCAGGGATACTGCGGCATGCTTCGTCACCGCATAGGTGACCGAGCCGATCTGAGACAGCAGTCCCGCGGCGGACGCCGTGTTCAAAAGATAGCCGCCGCCTCGTGCCACCATCTTCGGCACCAGGTGGCGCGCTGCGTAGACGTGGGCCATCACGTTCACACCCATGATGGTGTCCCAATCCTCATTGCTGGTCTCCAGGCCAAGGCCGAGGCCGATGCCGGCGTTGGAGCAGAACAGGTCGATGGGGCCCTGCTCCTGCTCCGTGGCCTCGATCAGGGCCTTGATGTCCGCCTCGCTGGCCACGTTCACCTTGCGCGCCACGCCGCCCGCCTCGGCCGCTATGGTCTCGGCGTTCGCCAGGTTGAGGTCTGCAACCACGATGGCCTTGGCGCCTTCCCGGGCGAACCTGCGCGCCATGGCGGCGCCGATGCCGCTGCCGCCGCCGGTCACTACGATCACCTTGTCTTTGAGCTGCATGCCGTCCCTCCGTTGATTCAGGGCGCGATTGTGCCACTCGTCCGGGCAGTCGTCGCGGATGGATCGATAATGGCGTCCGTCTACCGTATTATGAGCCCAGGCTCACACTTTGCTCTGCTGGCCGGTGGGCTTGCGGGGCGCAACAGACATTGCTGGAGGTATTCGGATGTCCGACGCAGCGAACGAACCCATGTCGAAGGCGGAGCGCTTCAAGCGCTCGAACAAGGAAACCTGGAAGGAGTGGGCGGTCGACGTTCACCAGGACCCTTATGAGATCCCGCTTGAGAAGCTTAATCCCGGCCACCCGGCGCTGTTCGAGGCCAATACGGTGCTGCCGTACTTCGAGCGTATGCGCAAAGAATCCCCGATCCACCGCTGTGAGGAGTCCCAGTTCGGGCCTTACTGGTCGGTGACGAAGTTCCAGGACATCATGTACGTGGACACCCATCACGACCTGTTCTCCTCGGACTCCCGCCTCGGTGGCATTCAGCTCGGCGGCCAGCCCGATCCGGATCCGGATCCCACGTTCCACCTGCCCATGTTCATCATGGAGGATCCACCCAAGCACGACGAGCAGCGCAAGGTGGTGGCACCCATGTTCACCACCCGCCATCTGCATGAGCTCGAGCATCTGATCCGCGAACGTGCGGGCACGATTCTCGATAATCTGCCGCGCAACGAAGAGTTCAACTGGGTCCGCGAAGTCTCGGTGGAACTCACCGGACAGATGCTCGCGACCCTGTTCGCCATTCCCCAGGAAGACCGGCACAAACTCATCCACTGGTCCGACGTGTCCCAGAGCATCGGCGACCCGGATGTGTTCGAGACCCCGGAAGAAGGCTTCATGGAACTGTGGAAGTGCTGGGAGTACTTCGATGCGGTATGGAAGGAGCGCGCCCAGCAGAAGGAGCCGGGTAACGACCTCATTTCCATGCTGGTGCACGGGGAGGCCACCCGCAACATGCCGCCGAATGAGTACCTCGGCAACGTGCTGTTGCTGATCGTGGGTGGCAATGACACCACGCGGAATTCCATATCCGGTGGTCTGCTCGCTCTGAATCAGCACCCTTCCGAGTACGAGAAGCTGCTGCAGAATCCTGGTCTGGTGCCGAACATGGTGTGCGAGTTCATCCGCTACCAGTCGCCGGTGGCCCATATGGCCCGTACTGCGCTGGTGGATACGGAGCTGGGTGGCAAGAAGATCAGCAAGGGCGACAAGGTTGCCATGTGGTACGTCTCCGGCAATCGCGATGACGACCAGTTCGACGATCCCAACCGCCTTCTGATCGATCGTCCCAACGCGCGTAAGCACACGTCGTTCGGATTCGGCATCCATCGCTGCCTGGGCAACCGGCTGGGCGAGATGCAGCTGCGGATCATGTGGGAGGAGGTGCTCAAGCGTTTCGGCAAGATCGAGGTGGTGGGCGATCCCGTCTACTTGCGCTCGAGCTTCATTCGCGGTATCCGCGAACTGCCGGTGCGCATTCCCGCCTGATTCCCCTTCGTCACGCATTACCCAACGGGGCCGCGAATGCGGCCCCGTTGCGTTTGGCCGCCGCATACGGACCACCGTGCGCGGACCGAGCGCACGCGCTCGGGCCTACAGAGTCGTGGTGGATTGGTGGGGGGGGGTTGGAGCGGGTAGCGGGAATCGAACCCGCATCATCAGCTTGGGAAGCTGAGGTTCTACCATTGAACTATACCCGCTTAATCGTCCTGCCTTCGAGGGTTCGATTCCCGGCTTGACACTAAAGTACCAAGGTCGATCCTGCCATCCTTGGCGCGAACTCGCGCTAAAGAACCACACCCAGGGCTCGCGTCAACGGCGGACCACAGAGGGTTCGCCTGCTCGCCCGTTCGGCGCCGCAGGCGCCGAACCCCGCATCATCAGCTTGGGAAGCTGAGGTTCTCCCTGCCGCAGTCCGCGCTATCGCGCTCCCTACTGCGGCGTTCGCCGGCGCGCTGGCTGCGCCAGCTCGAAACCCCGGCTCACCCATTGAACCATACCCGAGATGATCTGTGCTGCCTTCGAAGGTTCGATTCCCCACCCGACGCTGAAGAACCGCCGCTGTCGCTGCCATCCATTGCGCAGCACCACCCTTCGTGGCGCTGGTGTGACGCGGAAGCAAGCCAGCCTATGGGCGGCAGGTCAGGCAAGCGGCGCGAGTCATTGGTCGGCCTGGCTTGAGCCTGTTTCCGGGTGTGACCCTGGCCCGTGGGACTTGATCGACATCATGGCGCGATGCGGCATTCTCGATTAAGGTTGCGCACGGTTCGGTCGACGGCCTTCCCGCAGTGGGGATGAGCTGGGGCCGACGGTGCGTCCACCCGAGGTCGAGACCGGGTGGATCGGTGGGCTACAATCCGCCTCCGCGAATTTCACTTGGACCGGATGAAGGGACGACATGACGACCATTACGTTTATCGAGCACGATGGCACCGAGCACAAGCTCAATGCCGAAGAGGGCATCTCCTTGATGGAGAACGCCATCCAGAACGGCGTCCCCGGCATCGATGCCGATTGCGGCGGCCAGTGTTCCTGCGCCACCTGCCACGTCTACGTGGACGCGGATTGGATGGACAAGGTTGGTAGCAGAAGTGAGATGGAAATCTCCATGCTCGACCTGAATCCGGAGAGCAACGAGTTTTCCCGCCTTTCCTGTCAGATTCCGGTGACGCCGGACCTCGACGGCCTCGTGGTGCGCACGCCGGAATTCCAGGCCTGACCTTGACGCGCTAACCCAGTAGCGGCCTGACCACATACAAGGTCCAGGCTGCTGCCAGCGGTGGAGCTGCCAGAGCGGTCACACTCCCCAGTACGAGAAAGTCACGGGCCCGACACAGGCCCGTGGCGAACGCCAATGCGTTCGGGGGGGTGGATACGGGCATGGCCATGGCCGCCGAAGCGCACAACGCCACGGGCAGGGCCACCACCAGCGAGGCTCCCGGCGCCGCGCTGATCGCCAGCGGTACCAGGACGTTCGCAGCCGCGGTGTTGCTCATGATGTTCGAGAGCAGCACCGCGGCCGCACCGGCGGCCAGCGCCAGCAGAAACAGGGGCACGTCCTCTGCGGGCATTCCGGAAATCAGCCAGGCAGCGAGGCCGGTCTCGTGCACGGCGGCACCCAGGGCCAGCCCCCCGGCCAGCAGGAACAGCACGTCATAAGGCAGCTTGCGGAAGGCCTCCACGTCGAGGATTCCGGATGCGGTCAGGATCACCACGGGAACCACGGACACCGCTGGTGCCGGCAGGCCGTGAAGGCCGGACGTCATCCAGAGCGTTACCGTCAGCAGCAGCGTGAGGATGACGGTTAGTCGCTCCCAGAGGGGAACGTCCTGAGTGTTGTCGGCATCGAGTCCTGCCCAAAGTTCCGCTGGCGGAGGCTTGGCACCGCGAACCCGCCACAGCAGCACGCCGAGCAGCAAGCCGAGCAGCAGCAGACCAGGTACCAGCCCGACCAGCAGCCATTGTGCAAAGTTGATTTCGATTCCGGCTTGGCTGGCCAGGGCGCCGGCTGCCACCGCATTGGGCGGTGTTCCCACCAGACTGCCCATGCCGCCGAGGTTGGCGCCCACGGGAATCGCCAGCACCAGCGTCAGCGCCATGGGATCGCCCCGTTCCAGGCGACTCACCACTGGCGTCACCAGCGCCAGCATCATCGCCGTGGTCGCGGTGTTGGACATCAGCATGCTGAGGACGAAGGCGATCCCGGCGACCCCGGCGATCAGGGTGGCGGGACCACTGGCGAAGCGTTCGAGCAGGTTGCTGGCCAGCCAGCGATCGATTCCGGTCCGGGACATGCCCGCCGCCAGCACCAGTCCACCAAAGAACAGCCACACCAGTGGATGTCCCAGGACCAGGACGTGGGCTTCCCAGTCTCCGGGCCCCTCGGCCAGGGTCCCTCCGGGGCGGTCCAGCAGCAGCACCTGCAGGGCGATGATCAGGATGCCGACCGCGAACGCCGGAATGGCCTCGGAGAGCCAGAGTCCGGCGGCCAGCAGCAGGATGAACAGTGACCGCCGGCCGGCGACATCGAGATCGGCGTCGGCCGGGATGAGCCAAGTGAGGCCGGCCGCCAACAGGACCACGATGATGCACAGCGCAATGCGCCCGGGTGAAGAGATCTCTAGCCAGCGCACCAGGCTTTGCGGCAGCTCAGCCGGCGAATCGGCCAGCAGCCGCGACAGTTCGGCGCGTGGCGCTTCGTCGTCGGGGTCCTGCCCGGATCTGGTCACGTGATGGCCTCGATTGCCCGTGCGTCGAGCAGACTATTCCTGAGCCAGCTTCTGTTTGAACTCCCGGCGCCGGCGCATCAACGTATGCTCGGTGTAGCCGTTGGGTTCTTTCACGCCGTCGAAGACCAGGTCCATGGCAGCCTGGAAGGCCACTGAGTCCTCGAAGTTCGGGGCCATGTTGCGGTAGGCGGGGTCGCCCGCATTCTGGCGGTCCACCACCGCGGCCATGCGCTGCATGGTCTCCACCACCTGTTGTTTGTCGATGATCCCGTGCAGCATCCAGTTGGCGATGTGCTGGCTGGAGATGCGCAGCGTGGCGCGGTCTTCCATGAGCCCCACGTCGTTGATATCCGGGACTTTCGAACAACCCACACCCTGTTCCACCCAGCGCACCACGTAGCCGAGGATGCCCTGGGCATTGTTGTCCAGTTCCTTTTGAATGGTGTCCGCATCCAGTTTGCGATTGCCGAGCATGGGGGGCGTGAGGATGTCGTCCAGGCTGGCCCGCTTGCGGCTCGCGAGTTCCTGCTGACGGGCGCGGACATCCATCTGGTGATAATGCAGAGCATGCAGCGTGGCGGCAGTGGGCGAGGGCACCCAGGCACAGTTGGCGCCGGCCTTCGGATGACCGATCTTGGCATCGAGCATGGCGGCCATTTCATCGGGCATCGCCCACATGCCCTTGCCGATCTGGGCATGTCCGGCCAGCCCGCAGCTGAGGCCGATGTCGACGTTCCAGTCCTCGTAGGCGAGGATCCAGGGGGCGCCCTTGATTTCGGGCTTCGGAATCACGGGTCCGGCGTGCATGTGGGTATGGATTTCGTCACCGGTCCGGTCGAGGAAGCCGGTGTTGATGAAGATGACCCGCTCCCGTGCCTCGCGGATGCAGGCCTTCAGATTCACGGTGGTGCGCCGCTCCTCGTCCATGATGCCGATCTTGAGGGTATTGCGCGGCAGCCCGAGCGCATCCTCGATGCGCGCGAACAGTTCCACCGATAGGGCCACTTCCTCAGGGCCGTGCTGCTTCGGCTTGACGATGTACACGCTTCCGGCGCGGCTGTTCCTGACCCGGCCGTTGCCCTTCAGATCGTGCATCGCGGCCAGCGCAGTGATCATGCCGTCGACGAAGGTCTCCGGGACCGGCTCGCCCTCGGCGGTGGTGATCATGTCGGTATAGACGTGTGGCCCCACGTTGCGCACCAGCAGCAACGACCGGCCGTGCAGGGTGACTTCGCCGCCGTCCGGGGCGGTGTAGACCCGGTCCGGATTCAGGCTGCGCTCGATGGCCTGACCGTCCTTGCTGACGGAGGTGGCCAAGGTGCCTTGCATGATGCCGTTCCAGTTGGCATAGACCGTGACCTTGTCCGCAGCGTCCACAGCTGCCACCGAGTCCTCGCAGTCCATGATGGTGCTGACGGCGGATTCGAGCACGACGTCCTTGACGCCCGCTCGGTGCTGCTGGCCGATGGGATGGTTGGGGTCGATCAGGATGTCCGCGTGCAGGCCGTTGTGCCTGAGCAGGACGTTCGTGAGGACGCCGTCGTCCTCACGATAGCCGGCGAAGTGCGCCTCGTCCTTCAGAGCGGCACGACCGTCGACCAGCTCGAGTGCCAGGCGGCCGTCGTTGATGGCCAGTCGGGTCACGTCCTGCCAGCGATTTTGAGAGAGCGGGAAGGTCGCGTCCAGGAAGCCGTTGGCGCGGGCGATCACCTTTTCGCCGCGTCCCGGATTGTAGCCGCCGCTCTTCTCGGCGCCGGCTGTCTCCGGGATGACGTCAGTGCCATAGAAGGCATCGTAGAGACTGCCCCAGCGCGCGTTAGCCGCGTTCAGCGCATAGCGGGCGTTGTCCACAGGAACCACCAGCTGCGGACCGGCGACCGAGGCGATCTCGCTGTCGACATTCGCCGTCGTGACGGCGAAGTCGTCTCCCTCAGGGACCAGATAGCCGATCTCACTGAGGAAGCGGCGCTGCGCTGCAGGATCCATGGCCGCGGCAGGCTCCGCTTCCAGCCAGGCATCGATGCGGGCCTGTAGCTTGTCCCGCTTGTCGAGGAGGGCGCGGTTGCGCGGTCCAAGATCGCGGATGATCGCTTCCAGCGCGGTCCATACCCCCTCCTGCTCCACGCCGGTGCCGGGAGCGATCTGCTCCGCTACCAGCAGGTGAAGTGCCCGGGCGATCTTCAGCCCGCCGACGTCCACATGGTCTTTCATCGCAGTTTGCGCTCCTCGTTGCTCGATTCGAGATTGGCATCGACGTGACTGATGCCCGGGCGCTACCGACCGGCCTAGCGCCCGTCGTCGGCCGCAGCCGCGTTCGGACGCAGGCGCGCCCATCGTGCGGGCATCAGTCGGATGTTGCGCCTGTCCAGGGGCGCTCATCTTGGCCAGCGATCGCGGCGGACGCAAGCTGCCGGGCTGCCAGGGATTCCGCCTGCTCGACACGTCCTTGCGGACGGCTCCGGCGGTCAATGAGGAGACAACAGCTATGGCCACGGGGATTGATCGATTGGCGCCGCAGGCCGAAGCCCCCTGCGGCGGGACGCCGGAACTGACGATGCTATGCGGCTTGAGCCATCCCATGGCCTGCTACAACCTGGCCTGGCGGCGCATGCGCGGCCTGCGTGAGCCGCAGGCGGACATCGTGTCCCTCGCAGAGCGGTTCCGGTGCCTGCGCCTTCCGGGGTGGCCCGAAGCTATCGCGGCGTAACGTTTTGCACCGGCGCCGCTGCCGGAGTAAGTTCCCTCTCAGATGCCTCGATCACGGCATCTGTGGTGACGCTGCATGAAGCAGCGCACGAGGGGACTCGCCATGGCGCTGACGACGCTGGCCTACATCAGCGAAGCCCGACCCGGCCTCATGCTGAAGGATCTCAAGCAGATCCTGCGCCGGTCGCGGGAAAAGAACCATCGCCATGCTGTCACCGGCTATCTGGTGTTCGATGGCACCTATTTCGCTCAGATCCTCGAAGCCGACGACACGGTGCTCGACCTGTTGCTGCCAACCATCGTCGCCGATGATCGGCATGAGGATCTGCGCCTGCTGCTGTGTGAGCCCATCATCGAGCGCAACTTCGATGGCTGGTGCATGGGTTGCGCCAATCTTGCGGCCCCGGTTCATCTCGACACCAGCGAACTGAAGGGGTTGATCCGGGATGTGGTGGGACAGCGCAGTTTGTCGCTGCCCGACGCGGTGGACTTCTTTCAGCTCTTCGTGAGCTTCCGCACGCCGCAGCAGGCCGCCCTGCTGACGCTCTGAGACGGCTGCATGACGCGCATCTACTATGGCTGGTACGTGGTCGCGGCCCTGTTCGTCATGCTCACCGTGGCGTCCGGCCTGGCGTTCTACAACCTCTCCGTCTACATGAATGCGCTGGTGGCTGCCTACGGCTTTCCCGTAGGCGCCGTGTCCAGCGCCACCGCGCTGTTTTTCGTGTCCAGCGGCTTTGCCGGCTTGCTGGCGGGACGCCTGATCCAGCGCTTCGATCCCCGTTGGACCATCGCCCTTGGAGGCGTGCTCGGTGCCGGCGCGCTGCTGGCCCTCGGGCGGGTGACGGAACTGTGGCAACTGTATCTGGTCTACGCGCTGTTCGGCGCCGGTCACGCCTGCGCATCGCTGGTGCCTGCCACGACCCTGGTGACACGCTGGTTCGATCGCCAGCGTTCCATCGCCCTGTCCGTGGCCTCGACGGGACTGTCTATCGGTGGCGTCCTCCTGACCCCCGCATCGGCAGCACTGATCGGGAATCTCGGACTCGAAATAGCTATGCCCCGCCTCGCACTGCTCTGGTTCTTGGGCATCGTGCCGGTGACCATGCTGGTGGTGCGTGGACGACCCGCCATGATCACGGGTTCTGGCGGGGCGGCGGCGGTCGTATCGGGCTGGACTTACGCGTTCGCGATTCGCACTCGCTTCTTCAAGCTGGTGACGGCGGCATGGGTGCTGGCGATGTTGGCCCAGGTCGGTGGCATCGCCCATCTTTTCAACCTGGCGACGACCCGCGTCGACGCCACCGTCGGTGCGACGGCGGTATCGGTGATGGCGAGTGCCAGCATCATCGGCCGCTTCGCGGGCGGGTGGCTGCTCACCCGCGTGGATACACGTCGTTTTGCGCTGGTCTGTCTCGCGGGGCAGAGCCTGTCCATGCTGGTGCTGGCATTGATGGAGGGCGCGTCCGGTATTCTCTTCGGCGCGCTTTGGTTCGGTCTGACGGTGGGCAACCTGCTGATGTTGCAACCGCTGCTGCTTGCGGAGGTCTTCGGGGTGCGTGACTACGGCCGCATCTTTTCCCTCAGCCAATGGCTGACCACGCTCGGTGTGGCCTCGGGCCCGCTGCTGATCGGCGTGCTCTACGACTTTCAGGACGGTTATGTATTGAGTTTCCTGGCCGCGTCGCTGGCATCCGCGCTGGGCTGGATCCTGGTGATGCTCGCGCAGTTGCCGCCGGCCAACGCCCAAGCCGACGCCGGGGTCGCATTCGGGGAATCGCCATGACCTGTGCAGTCGAATGCGCGCGTCGCACGGGCCTGCTGCTCGCGGTGCTGACCGCCCTGCTGCCGGTTACCGTCAGCGGCCAGCTTCCCGCCGTCCTCGGCGACGGCGAGCCGATGCCCAGTCTCGCGCCCATGATGGAGCAGGTGACACCCACCGTGGTGAACATCGCCACGTTCACCAACGTGGAAGTGCGCAATCCGCTGTTCGACGATCCGTTCTTCCGCCGTTTCTTCGATCTGCCGAGCATGGAGCAGCGCTATCGGCGTACCCGCAGTGCCGGCTCCGGCGTCATTGTCGACGGCAGCCGCGGCTTCATTCTGACCAACGACCACGTGGTCAGCCGGGCAGACGAAATCACGGTGACGCTGGCGGACGGCCGCAGTCTCGAAGCCACCCTGGTGGGTGCCGACGCTCAGGTGGACCTGGCGGTGCTGAGAGTGGATCCCGACGAGCTGGCGGCTGAGGCGCCCCCCGTGACTGCCCGCTTCGGCGATTCCGCGACGCTGCGCGTGGGCGACTTCGTGGTCGCCATCGGCAACCCCTTCGGGCTCGGTCAGACCGTCACCTCCGGCATCATCTCCGCCATCGGCCGCAGTGGTCTCGGCGTGGAGGGCTATGAGGACTTCATCCAGACCGATGCCTCCATCAATCCGGGCAACTCCGGTGGCGCGCTGGTCAACCTGCGGGGGGAGCTGGTGGGCATCAACACGGCGATCATCGCACCTGCGGGCGGCAACGTCGGCATCGGCTTTGCCATTCCCGCGAACATGGCGCAGGTGATCATGGGTGAGCTCATCGCTCACGGCGAAGTGCGCCGGGGACATCTCGGCCTTCAGGTACAGGGCCTCAACGTGGAGCTCGCCCGCGCCTTCGGCATCGACCTGCGCGAAGGCGTCGTGGTCACGGCGGTGGACGCGAACTCCCCGGCGGCGTCTGCCGGCTTCCAGCCCGGCGACGTCATCGTTCGGCTCGGCGAGCGCAGGGTGCGAACGGCGACGGATTTCCGCGCCCGGGCTGCGGTGATCATGGTAGGCGACGAGCTGGATATCGAGTTCACGCGCGACGGCGCCAGGCAGGTCGTCGCGGTGGCGGTACCGGAAGATCATTTCGAGCGGGTGGCAGGCGCGCGCCTGCATCCGCGCCTCGAGGGTGCCGTGCTGCAGAATCACCGCGGGGGTCCGGAGCGGGACGTGGCGGCTGGCGTCCGGCTGCTCGAGGTGAGCGAGGGCAGTCGCGCCTGGCGCAATGGCCTGCGCGCGGACGACATCATCGTCGCCGTGAACCAGCGCACCAGCCGGAACCTGTCTGATCTCACCCAGGGCATCAAGCTCGATCAGCGCAATCCCGTCATCCGCATCTGGCGCGAGGGTCAGTTCTACGTGGTGCGCCTGCGCTGAGCGAGCTGATGGTTCATTCTGCGGCAGGGCAGCCTGGCAGGTCGTCGAGCCGGGCGCAGACGGCATCCATCGCCAGCGTGACGTCGGTGACGTAGTACAGCGAGGCGAAGCCGAAGCGGCGGCGGCCGAGGTTGTGAAACACCATGCCCAGCGCGATGTCCCCGGCGCTGAAGCGGGCGTGGTGTTCGGCGAAATAGCGGGCAGCGCCGTTCAGTTCTTCATCTGTCATGAGCGCTATCACGCGCCCGATGCCGCCGTGATAAGCCTGGATCAGCAGCATCCGATACAGGCGCTCGGCCTTCTCGGCGGGTAGGTCGGCGAAGAACGTGGTGAACACCGGCTCGAGGTTGCGGTGATTCTGTTCGAGCAGATACAGCGCGCAGTCGATCTGGGCCAGACGATGCAGATGGAAGCGTGGATCGAGGGCGCAGTCGCTAAGCGCCTCAGGTGACAGCTGCATGATCCCTCGGGCACCGGTTGGCGACAGCGCATCACGCAGCCCGCCGCTTTCGATGAGCACCTTGCCCGCAAGTACGCTCAGAACATCGTCCGGAAGCCCGATCCGACCCATGTCGCGGCGGAATGCGTAGACCTGCCTGATGGCCTCATGCAGCGATACCGGCGCGTCGGCCGTGCCGACCCGCATGCCGTCCCAGGTGCCCCACAGCCGCGCATCCTCATCGTCTCCCAGGTACCGGGCGAGCGCATCGTCGAGCCGGGCATCCGGCTGGTTGCAGCTGAGCACGAACGGGTAGCCGGTCAGGCCTGCCTCGCCCGGCAACCAGCGTTCCACCCGGCCGGCTTCCGCCAGCTGCCGGCGCCGTTCGTTGATGTTCTCCTGATTGGCCTCCCGCCCACCCGCATCGCTTAAGTAGCCCACGAAGACCATGCGGCGGTCGAACAGAATATGGCGCTCCAGCTTGTCGCAGAACCCTTCGCCTGCCAGCACCCAACGCCGGATCGTCACGAGATTGGCGTGCATGCCCTGACTGTCCCAGTACGGGCTCCCGCGGACGATGTCCTGCCAGGCCGACAGCCGCAGGGCGGAGTCATCCGGCGCTGCTGCTGCGGCAGCGAGCAGCGATGCGACGAGGATGAGCAGCTTGCGACAGGACATGGTTGCGAGCCTGATCCAGTAGAGCGCCCCCTAACCTCGCTGATCTCACCGAAGGCAGCAAGGGTGGACGCGAAAGTGTTGTTGCCGGCATCCCCATTTGTCACGGCAGGCGACCGATGCGTCGCAGGCAGCTTCAGTTCCGTCGCCTGCGGCTGGCAGAACCTCCTTCCGCCCGCCAGGGTCTGCTCATGGCGCGATGGTCAAGGAGGCGGAACATGACGCGCAATGAAGAAACGGGACAGGGGCTGGACGATGCGACGCTGGCTCGAGCCTGCCGGACAGCAGCCGTGACGGTCTTCGTGTCGACCCTGCTCCTGCTCATGTTGCTGCACGCAGCACCGGCGGCGCACGCAGCCGAGGTCCGTGTGGTCATCGAGGATGTGCGTTCGACCAGCGGCGTGCTTCGGGTGCAGGTGCTGACCGCTACCGATGCAGGCGAAGGGCCGGCAGTCGCTCAACTCATGTTACCGGCGGTGAAGCCCCAGGTCCGAGCCACCCTGCATGACCTCGAACCCGGCCGCTACGCGGCACGGGTGCACCACGATCTTGATGGCGACGGCGAAATGGCCACCAATCTGGTCGGTATGCCGACAGAGCCATGGGGGGTGTCCAACGATGCCCGCGGGCGATTCGGTCCGCCGCCGTTCAAGGACATGGTGGTCGAGGTCGGTGTCGACGGCGGTGAGCTGCGCATGACCCTGGTGCACTGACATGAAACGACGCGATGTTCTTCAACTTGCGCTCACGGCCGCGGCCCTGGCTCCACTCGGCCGGTTGGCCTTCGCTGCGACGGGCGATGCCTGGGAGGCAGCGTTTCTGAAAGCCATGGCCGACGAGCCCTGGCTGCTCGGGTACTTAGGCTGCGACGACCGGGCCTTCGAGGCTGCGGCGGAGGTCACTGGACGCTGGCCGGCAGCGCTGCGTGGGCGCCTCTATCGGAATGGGCCCGGCATGCACAGCTTCGGTGGCTGGCGCTATCGTCACCTGTTCGATGGTGATGGTCTGGTTCAGGCCTGGCACTTCGATGCCGGCGGCGTGAATCATCAGGCCCGGCTCGTGGCCACGCATAAGCTCGAGCGTGAGCGCGCCGCGGGTCGGCGTCTGTTGCCCGGTTTCGGCAGTCTGCCCCCGGATGCGGTGGGGGTCACCGGTGTGGACGACCTCAATCCAGCCAACATCAGTGTCCTGCCACACGGTGATCGGCTGCTGGCGCTGTGGGAGGCCGGGTCCGCCTGGGCGCTGAACCCGCAGGACCTGACCACCGAAGGGCTGGTCACGTTCTCCGCCGAGACCCGCGGTCTGCCGTTTTCGGCCCACCCGCGTCTCGAGCCCGACGGAACCCTTTGGAACTTCGGCTACCTCGCGAGTGCTGACAAGCTCGTCCTGTGGCATTTCGCGCCGGACGCCACCCTGAAGCGGGTCAAAGTGCTAGAGGTGCCTCGCGTGGGGATGCCCCACGACTTCATGGTCACCCGGCACCATCTGCTGCTGTTGCTGCCTCCGCTTTACCCTGAACCGGGCGGCGATGCGGACACCCTGCTCGACAGCCTGCGCTGGCATCCCCGGGAGGCGACCCGCGTGCTGGTTCTGCGCAAGGCCGATCTCGAGGTGGCCGGCGAGATGGAACTGCCCGCCCAGTGGGTCTTCCACTATGGCAATGCCTGGGAGGACGAAGCCGGCGTGATTCGCTTCGATGCCGCCCGGGCGCCGGACCCCTTGCTGATGACGGAAAGTTTCCGTGAACTGATGCGCGGCGCTGACGCGGATTTCACCACGTCGGCAGCGCGTCCCTATCGTTATCGCGTTGATCTGCGCGCCGGAACCGCGGTCGAAGAGCCGTTCGCGGACATGCTCGGTGAGTTTCCAAGCGTCCTGCCGCGACACGTCGGCAGCCGACACGGCGAGTTGGTCATGCTCGTGCGTCATGCGAGCGACACGCCCCGCCACGACGGCCTGGATCGAGTCAGCGTCTTCGACCTCGAACGTGAAATCGAGTCGAGCTGGCGTTATCCGGACACGGAGATCCCGGAGGAGCATCTGCCCGTGGAAACCGCCGACGGCTCCCGCTGGCTGCTCGGGCCCGCGCTGGATTGGGCCTCCGGGCACAGTCTGCTGCGAGTGTTCCGCCTCGACGACGTGGCTGCGGGCCCGGTGGCGACGGCGCGGCTGCCTTACGCGGTTCCGCTCGGTCTCCACGGGCGCTTTCTGGCAGGATGAAATCCTCCGTGGCACAGCGTTGAGCAGGGAATTTGGCTGAGCAGGTGGAGCAGTTGACGCGTACGTCCGCGCCCGGGCGGAACGCCGGGCGCACGGCGTCCCGCCTGCTGTTGGAATTCGCCGCCACCGCGTTGTTCTGTTTCGTGGTCGCGATGGGCCTCGCATTGGCGTTCGATTTCCCGTTCGGCCCCTCGCTGCTGGTGTCGAACTGTATCGGCTTCTCCATTCACGGCCTCGCCGAGTTGCTCAGCCGGATCTCCGGTGCCCGGCTGCCACCATTGGCCGTGATGCTGATCGCTGTGCCGGCGGGCATCCTGCTCGGCTACCTTCTGGCGGAATCCCTCCTGACGGGACAGGTGGGGGGCACGGGCATGCTGCAGACCCGGTCGCTGATGCTGGGCGCGCTGTTCGGCCTCCTTGGTGCCACGCTGTCCCTGCTTGGAACCTCCGTGGTCAGATTGCGGGACTCGTTGCGCGACGAGCAGCTCGAGCGGCTTGCCGGAGCAAAGGCCATGGCAGAGACTGAGCTGCGGC